>CAZDXI010000281.1:0-4384 GCA_964509095.1 uncultured Rhodobacterales bacterium | reverse complement strand
CGCTCATGCAGAACCGTGCCTTTGCCGTCAACAACGCAGATCGCGCAAGACCGCAGCGATACATCCAAGCCAGCATAACACTCCATTCGAAATCTCCCTTGTTCACAGTTTCCCTGTAATCCTATCGGGAGCTCGACCTCAGTTCAGGGTCAGCCCAATTACGCATGCTTTGGGCCCAAAGTGCTCAATGGTGCAGTATGCACCAATGTCAGCTATATGCAGTGAGGCAGAGGTCTTTTAACCAAATTGAAAACGGATCGCCGTAATCGGCACGGAATATCAGTGTTGTTGGCGCGTTGGGCATCGGGAATGGTAATGCGATTGGCGCCATGCCCAATCGTTTCGCAGCTTCCTCAAAAGGCGCGCGCAGTGTGGTAAAGAGTGCATCCGTTTCCGACGCAAGAATTAGGGCAGCCGAAAAGTTTGATGCGTAGCCGACGACATGGCGTTCGATCCCGTTTTTGCGCAGCATCTTTTCGACAGGGCCTTCTTGTTTGCCCCCTTGGCCGACAAGAATGTGGCGGGACGCGCTCCATGTTTCGACCGATGGGCTTTGACTGTACCCATGATCGATTGGAGCAAAGGTGCACCAGTCCAGTGGGGCGATCGGGTGAAGCAAAATGTTCGGGTCTGACTTGGGTAAACCGAACCCCAACCCGATGTCTGCTTCGGACCGAAGGACGGCACTACGGGCTGCCCGGCCTTCGAGAAATTCGACAGAAGCCAGCGGCGCGCTTTTGCCCAGGTTGCCAATGAGCCCAGTAAAGAGCGACGAACAAAGATCGGGTGCTGCAATGCGAATTCGGCGCGTGGTCTTGGCCGGGTCAAATTCGAAGTTGGTTGCGAACACCAGTTTGGCGGCTTCCGCAGCCGCGGAGACCCGTGGCCGCAGGTCTTCGGCAAATGGGGTAAGCAACATGCCCCAACCGTTACGCACCAAGAGCGGATCGCGAAAATGATCGCGCAAACGCGACAGGCTGTGCGACATCGCGGATTGAGTGCGCCCGACTGCTTCGGCCGCTAATGAGACGGAGCCGTGGTCCAGAAGCGCGCTTAATGCAGTGATCAGGTTCAGGTCTAGGGCTGCCAGCTTTACATCATTCTGTTTCATGCAATCATTATATACATTAATTGGTTTCATGCCATGTCCTCCGTCAGCCTGAACGCGCAAGACCATCACAGAGGATATGCACATGAAACGCGCCGACACGTCTTTCTATTTGCTTGCAGCTGTCATGCTGGGGGCACCGGCAGTGGCACAGGAAAGCGACATTAACCTTAATGGAACATGGGAGAGCATTGCCTGCGAGTTGCGCCCGCAAGCAGGTGCAGACGGGGTTGCCCCATGGTACCTCAAACGGTCCATTACTTTCGCACCGGGGCGCATCGACGCCCAATTTACGACATTTGCCGATCCTACATGCTCTGCGCCCCTGCTTGAGTTGAAGTTTGGCGGGGACGTGAATGTCCTCGGCGCGTCTGGTGTGGCGGCGGGCGCGAAAGAGGTTGATCTAATCGTGAATGACTACCTGACCGTCACGCCACAGATGGACGGGTTTGCGGGGTTCCTGAACTCAGCCGATCTTGGTTCGTGCGGCGCCGAAGCGTGGACTGTGGGTGCAGAACAAGACGTGTTTGAGACCGGGTGTTCGGTCATGGGTGTTGCGGCCAATTCGCCAACGACGGAGTATGAGGTGCTTCATGTCTCAGCGGGTCATTTGTACTTTGGCGCACGCCCGGTGAATGGCCTGCCGCTTGCCGAACCGAAGAGCCGCCCGACCGCTTTGCAAATGCCGCTCAAACGACTGGAGGGTGGGATGACCCAGAAAGTCGGTGCAGATGACATCCGCGTCCCCGAACATGTCGAGATTGTCCAGTTTGAACAAGCCGAGGGCGCGGATCCGGCTGACGTGCGCGCCTTCTTCGAGACAATTACGCAAAAGATGAACCAGAACGACACGCTTCTGTATCGTACGGTCGGTCAAGGGGAAGACGGCACGTGGCTTTGCGTGAACTATTGGACCAACAGGCCCGACATGGAGACGCTAAATGCGCAAGCGCAAAGCTGGGCCGAAGAGTTCGCGGCAATGGGGAAATTGGTCATTCCAAGCAGCTTCCGACTGACCAGCTACGACACGGGCCTTTAGCGGATCAAGTTTGCTAGAAAGTTCCAAAGCGGCCGTTCGCCAGAAATCAGCGACTGGCCGCTTCGGCCGCCAACCCGCCAATCTCCACAATTGCTCTACCCGCCAAACTCCACAATGACCGCGCCTGCTGCAATCAGGGCCATCAACGCAAGGCGGCGCGGGCCGACGGTTTCCTTCAAGAACAACCACCCAATCAAGGCTGCAAACACAGTTGATGTTTCCCGCAAGATCGCGGCTTCCCCGACTTTGTCCAGCCGGGTCGCCATCATGATTGCGCCAAATGAAAAGAAAGCGATGAGACCGCCCGCCACCCCCCGCAAGGCCAAGGGCGGCAGCGCCGGAGGATCAGCCATGCGCCGATATCGCCACCACGAAATGAATGGAAACGCACAGCCATCAATCATGAAAAACCACGCCAAAAAGGTGAACGGGTTTTCCGTCGCGCGAATGCCATAGGCATCCCACGTGGTATAAGCCGCAACGAACAGCCCGGTCATCACGGCTATGCCAAGCGCCAAAGGCATCGTGTCCCGCTCCAAGGTCAGCGTGCGCAAGTTGTAAATCGCCAGCCCGTATATTCCGCACAACAGCACAGCAACGCCCAGCCATTGCACTAGGGTGAATGTCTCGGAAAATAGCAGATACGCGCCGATCACAGTAAACAGCGGCCCTGTCCCACGTACCACCGGATAAACCACGGTGTACGCGCCTTTGGTGTAAGCCCATGCCTGTAAGCACTTGTAAATCATGTGAATAACCCATGCGATGGCAAAGATTGCCCACATATGTGGTTCGGGCCAAGGCACAACGAAAAGCGCAAAAGGGGCTGCCATCAGACAGTAGCTGACATCCACGGCGCCTCGGGTCAGCCACGGGTCATGACGCCCCTTCTGCAGCGCTCCGAACGCGGCGTGCAGGAACGCGGCCAAAATCGCCAGCGCCAGCGCAACGCGATGCCCCGCGTCGGTACCTTCAATCGAATGGATCAGGTCTGTCATGGTCTCTTCCACATTATAGAGGCGCTTTTGCGCCCATCGCGCAGCCCTTGCAATCGCGAAACGGGCCGTGGCGTTACAGACATGTCGCCGGTTTGGTGTAGACTGCCCCTGGCCCCACAAGGGAACGAACCCATGGCACTGCACAGATTTCTCATCGCCCTGACCCTGGCTGTCGGCTTGTCCCAGACCGCCGACGCCGCGCGCATCACCAAATCCGAGGACCCCGAATGTCGCGTGGATATCACTGGTGAAATCACCTCTGGAGACCACGCACGCCTGCTTCAACTCAAGGACCACCTGCTCGTGCTTGGCCCCGATGGCACACATCCGGCGATTGTGTGCCTCGACAGCCCCGGTGGCGACGTCAGCGATGGGCTCGCAATGGCCCGGTTCATTCTGGAAAACGGCGTCAGCACCCGAATCCGCGCGCATAAATCCTGCATGTCGATCTGCGCGATTATGTTCATGATGGGCAACGTGCATTCGCTCGAACTTGCACAGATCAGCAGGCGGATGCATGTGACCTCTAAACTGGGGTTTCACCGACCGGCAGTGGTCGCTTCGCGCCACTTCACCTATTCTGCGGGGGATGTTGAGGCCGCCTATGACTGGGCCATTGAACGGGTGTTTCAACTGATGGAACTCGCCGCCGCCCCGCAACCCTGGGGCGTGGGTTCGATGATGGAACAGGACCTGATCCGCATCATGGCCGGCACGCCCTCGCACGAGATGTTCATCGTCTCCAAGATCGAGGAAGTCATCCGCTGGAACATCGGCATTGATGGTCTGCCGGGCGTTGACAAAGCCTCCGCTCCCAATCTGCTCTTTGCCTGCGAAAACACGCTGAGTAAGGACGAGATCCTGCTCAGTGCTCGCTATAACGAAGGCTCAGTGATGTCGGATGCGGTGTTTGACCTTGCCCCATTTTATCCCGATGTTCTGGACCGCATCACGCGGCGTCCCGAATGGGAAACCGATTATAAAGCCTTTCACGTCTGGGGTCTGCGCTATGGGCTCACCGGTGTCTGGTGCAAGGTAGGGCTGACGGACAAAGCCGTTCGGATTTGCGCCGTGGACGGCGACACCGGGTTGCGACTGGGCGATTGCGACGACCGGTTCATCTACTACCGAAACCGCGTTCTCTATCACCCCGCCACCCGGTTCGCGTCACTTTATGTCCATCCACGCCGCGATATTCAAGCCGCCCGATCTCGCCATTGCGAGGGGTTCCTGAAATCC
>CAZDXI010000280.1:0-4396 GCA_964509095.1 uncultured Rhodobacterales bacterium | reverse complement strand
CAGGGGGGCGAAGGCTCGCCAGCGCAGCTGTGGGCGGCGGCTGGCAGCTGCACAGGTGCAGGCTGTACAGACAAGCGGAAGGTTCCGACCAAGTCACCACCTGCGGGCACATCAAAGATGGTACCGCCAGTCGGAAGGTTGGTTCCCACAAGATTGGCCAGATTCAAACCCGGTGTTGCGGACAGATTGCGGATTGTCCCAACGTCATCCACGGTTTCGTCGGCATTGCCAGCCAATTGACCGCTGCCGGGTACGAAGGGTGCAAATTCCAGCACACCATCAGAGCCATCCTCGTTCACTTCGGTGCCCGAGTCATAAATCGCGGAATAAAAAACGTCGATTTCGATGAAACCCGCGCCGCCATCATTGAAGTCGCCTGCCGCGTCAAAGACTTGGTACGCCAGCTCGTTCGCATTGCCGAAGAAGTAATCATTGGACGGCAGGATCATGGACGCAAAATTGAAATACCCAGCGCCAGACCCTGCGAAGGCAGAGGCGTCAATTTCCGCTGTTGCTGTCTCGCCGGGTTCGATCAGCGGAGGCTGACCGCCAGCACCATTAAAGGCGCCGCTTGCGCCAGTTGTACCAAGGGCTACAGCAGCAGACGCGCCTTGCGCAGATGCGTCCATTTCCAGACCGCTGGTGTTGCCGTCCTCAGCCAGTAGTTCGATACTCGTGCTGGCAGCTTCGCCTGCGGTGAAGGTGCTCAAGCCACCATCATGCAGGGCCGTGAAAACAGGCGTAAAAAAGATGTCAAACTCAGAGCTGCTGGTGAACTCGACACTCAGCGTCGTCGCTGAGGCGGCACCAGCCAGCACAAATGTAGACACAGCAGCAGCCACCAGGCAGCGTTTGGTGGATCGGGGTTTATAAGACATACGAATCTCCATTACTCCGGTGGAATTACCGGTGCACAATGGTTAACGGCGCTTTTTCAAAGAGTGGTCACACAAGTGTTCAACTGGCGGTCACACAGCGTGAGGTTTCTGTGATGATGCCAGTGCAGCGTGGGTGTCAGGTTTTGCGGATGCGCCAGCTGGCCACGTCTCCGTCGGTATCGGACGAGATCAGTTCATGGCCGCTTTCTGCGCAATAATGTGGAATATCAATCAGCGCGGCTGGATCGTCCGTACGCACGTGAATAACGTCGCCCGTGCTCAGGGCCTTCAAGCGCTTGCTCGCTTTCAGAACGGGCAGGGGACACAGTAACCCGGTTGCGTCTAGATCATGTTCTTCATGGCTCATGCGGCATCAGATAAGCGGGATGTTTCAAGCTGTCCACAGCCTTGTGACCACGCGACACGTGACAGAGGGGCAGCGATGACATAGCTGTAAGCCCATGTTCGGTTTAGACATCATCGACGCCAGCCTTGTGCCGGCCATGCTGATTGCATTGACCGCAGGGATCATCAGTTTTCTGAGCCCCTGCGTGTTGCCAATTGTGCCTCCGTATCTCGCTTATATGTCGGGCGTGAATGTGGGCGAAATGACCGAAGACTCTGCCGCCCGCCGCCGTACTATGATTGCGGCTCTGTTCTTTGTGCTGGGGCTAAGTACGGTGTTCCTGTTCCTTGGGTTCACAGCTTCGGCGTTCGGGGCGTTTTTCCTTCAGAACCAACAGCTTTTTGCTCAGATTTCAGGCGTTGTTGTGATCATCTTTGGCCTCCACTTCCTGTCCGTTTTTCGCATCCCTTTCCTCGATCAAGAGGCGCGACTGGATGCAGGCGATCAGGGCGGTTCGTCGTTTGGGGCCTACATTCTGGGCCTCGCCTTTGCCTTTGGTTGGACCCCATGCATTGGCCCGCAGCTTGGCGCAATCCTGTCTCTTGCGGCAAGCGAGGCTTCGGTGTCTCGAGGAACCTTGTTGCTGGGCATCTACGCGGCAGGTTTGGGTATTCCGTTCCTGCTGGCGGCGATGTTTATGACGCGCGCAATGGGCGTCATGAACCGGTTGAAGCGGCACATGGGCCTGATCGAAAAGGCCATGGGGGTCTTGCTGGTTCTTGTCGGCATTGCGTTGCTGACCGGGGCCTTTTCTGCGTTCTCGTGGTGGCTTTTGGAACAGTTCCCGGCCCTGCAATACGTGGGATAGATCGTCCCCGACCTGAGCACGAACGCGGTTCGCGCCTTACTTTGGACGAAAACCCCTGTTAACCTTAGCCCGCTAAAGCATTTTGAATTTGATCTGAACAACGTCCCGTTTCTTTGTGTTCGCAACGCGAAGCTTCGTTTCAGATTAGAAGCAGAATGCTGTAATGAGGCCCAAGATGAGCAGTCAGCCTTTGCGCACCGTTTCAAGACGCCGGGTGTTTTACATCCCCGGCTATGACCCGATCCACCCAAGGCGGTATCGGGAGCTTTATCGTGCGCAAAGTCAGGAACAAGCCGCAATCAGCGGGTATGAGATTTCGCAAGCTCCGAAAAAGTCGGGCGGCGCTTACGGCTGGCACGTCGACGCGCAAATCGACGGCGAGGTCACGCGTGCCGATGTGGATGTGCTGGTCTGGTCAGACATTGTGCGCGACAGCATGGATGCCTCGATCCCCGGTACTTATGCGCAACTGGTGCGCACGGCTTGGGTCTATATTTCCACCGGTGCGCTGTTTCGATTGATGCGACTACGCAAGGGGCCGGTGATAGCCGCGCTTTATCCTGTGGGAATGTTGCTGCTGCAGGCGCTCTTTGCGGGTCTCGAGGCTTGGGCTGTTTACGCTCTGATCCTCTGGGCCTTCGGATTGATGTCACCCAAGAGCGTTGCGGGATTGCCAGTCTTGCATGTCGTGTCAGGAATGGGCGCGGGTCTTGTCATGTTTGTGCGGGTCTTGCAGATGTTCAAGTCGCAGGACAGTCGGTTCTTTGCCTACTATCTGATGCATGACTACGCGTTCTCAGCCGCGACGCAGGGGGCAAACCCACCCGAGTTAGAACAACGCATGGCTGAATTTGGTGATCTCATCGCCGCTGCGTTGAAAGAACCTTATGATGAAGTGTTGGTCGTCGGTCACTCTTCTGGAGCGCATCTTGGTGTGTCGATCCTTGCCGATCTGATCCGCGCAAGTCGGGTGCCAACTGACGGACCTTCGCTGGGGTTTCTTACACTAGGGCAGGTGGTGCCGATGGTGTCTTTCTTGCCAGACGCCCATCGTTTGCGCGCGGATTTGCATGATCTGGCCGCGAGTGACGCCGTTGCGTGGGTGGATGTCACAGCTCCTGGTGATGGGTGCTCTTTCGCGCTGTGTGACCCTGTAACGGTCTCTGGCGTGGCGCCTAACAACAAGCGCTGGCCGTTGGTGTTCTCGGCCGCCTTCACCCAAAGCTTGAGCCCGGAGCGTTGGAAAGCTCTGCGTTGGAGGTTCTTTCGCCTCCACTTTCAGTATCTGTGCGCCTTTGATCGGCCCAAAGACTACGACTATTTTCAGATTACCGCTGGTCCTGTCACCTTGGCGGATCGCTATGCGGATCGACCAGCGTCCAAAAGCCGGATCGATGAACCGGTGAACAAGTTCACCTCACGCGCCGCATGAACCAACCCCGGCCACCCAAACCCGCTAGTCGACCAGACAAAGTGTCCCTATGGCGATACGGGAAACTGTTCCGACAGGACATCCTGTCGGCCCAGCCGGAGAAACTTTACCGCGCATGGATGGCGGAGTTTCGCACGCCGTTCTTCCGCTCGTTTCTGATGAACCAGCCAGACCTTGTACGCACCGTGCTCAAAGAGCGTCCGCGCGACTTTCCTAAGTCCGACCGTATCGCTGAGGGGCTGCGCCCGTTGTTGGGTGATGAAAGCGTGTTCCTGACAAATGGCGCGGCGTGGGAACGCCAACGGCGGATCATTGATCCGGCCTTCGAAGGGGGGCGTTTGCGTGAAACGTTTCCAGCGATGTGGAAGGCTGCAGAAGCAGCGGCTGCACGACTGAAATCGCGCAGTGACGAGATCGTCGAGATTGAGGAAGAGACCAGCCACGCGGCTGCCGATGTCATCTTTCGCACACTGTTCTCAATCCCGATAGATCACGCGGTTGCACGTGAAGTGTTTGATGAATTCCGTACCTATCAACGCAGCCAACCCATTGTGAACATTGCGGCACTCATGCCGTTACCGCGATGGATTCCGCGTCTGTTTCGAAAGGACACGAAAGCCAGTGCTGCGCGTATTCGCGACCTGATCACGCAACTGACGCAAGCCCGGACGGCAGCAATTGCCGATGGGACCGCGCCAGATGACCTCGCCACCAAGATCATGACTCAGACCGATCCTGAAACAGAGGAGCGCTTCAGTCCAGACGAAATGGTCGATCAGGTCGCGATCTTCTTTCTGGCGGGACACGAAACCAGTGCTTCGGCTTTAGCGTGGTCGTTGTACTTGCTGGCCACACATCCCGAATGGCAGGAC
>CAZDXI010000279.1:0-4400 GCA_964509095.1 uncultured Rhodobacterales bacterium | reverse complement strand
GACCTGATGTTTGGCCTTGGGGGCGATGACACCATGTTCGGTGGAGCCGACAACGATGCCATGTTCGGTGGTCGTGACATCGACCTGATGTATGGCGGCACCGGAGACGACGCTGTGCGCGGCAACCTCGGCAATGACCGGGTGTTTGGTCAGGACGGCAATGACGACGTGCGCGGTGGTGGCAGCAACGACTATGTCGATGGTGGCACTGGCAATGACTTCCTGCTTGGGGGTCGTGGCAAGGACACGGTTGTCGGCGGTGCGGGCAACGACGTGCTCAGCGGTGGCGATGGTGGTGGTGTCGGTGACGGCTTTGTCGACACCTTCGTGTTCAGCGCAGACCTCGGTGGGTTCGACAGCATCCGCGACTTTGAAGACGGCACGGACCTTCTGGATCTCAGCGCCTATGAGTTCACCAGCTTTGCCGATGACATTGCCGGGATCGCCTCTGCGCGCAACAGTGGGGCCGACACTCGCATCGATCTGGGCGACGGCAACTTCATCTATATCGACAACCTCGCGCTGGGCGATCTGGATGCGAGCGACTTTATCCTTTGATAACGCTTAGTCGGTGGGGAGGACTTCCCCACCGATGGCCTTGCTCAAGTCTTGGGCGGCTTGCATCACTGCTTTGCTTACCCGATCCACAACGTCCGGCTGCACCCGGCTTGTTGGGCCAGATACGGAAATGCCCGCCACCGCTTCGCGGTTCATGTCGAACACTGGCGCTGCGATGCACCGCATCCCGATGTTCTTTTCCTCGCCATCAATCGAATAGCCCCGGTCCCGGATCGTCGCGAGTTCCTCTCGCAACGCGTCGCGTTCAAACAGCGTGTGTTCCGTGAACTGTTCCGGCGGGTTGTCCTGAAACCAGCGGTCAAAGCGGTCTTCGTCCATCTGTGCCAGAAGCGCCTTGCCGATCCCTGACGCGTGCATTTGTGACAGGGTTCCGGGCGGAAAAAACGCGCGGATGCTTTCGTGCGTTTCCACTTGGTTGAGGAACAAAACCATGCCGCCCTTTTCGACGCCAAGGTTCGCGGTCTCCCCCGTGGCTTCCATCAAACGGCGCAGGATGGGGCGCGCGCGATCCACAAGACTGGTGCGTCGCAAGAACCTTGCCCCGATCACAAAGGCGCGTGGCCCGATATGCCAGACCTGTTCTTCGGCGTCGAACTCCACCAAGCCGCGCCCTTCAAGGGTGACGAGGATTCGATAAACCGTCGCCGGGGACTGTCCGGTCTCTGTCGCCAATGCAGTCAGTGGCTTGCCTTGTGCTTCGCTCAGATACTCGAACACCTCCATCGCGCGATCCAAGGATTTGATCGTGTTCTGTGCAGTTTTGTCATCCCATCCACGCGGACGCCCTCGGGCGCGACGACCCGCCGAATCTGAGGTATTTTCGATGTTCATGACTTGGCTCTCCAAGAATTTGAAAATTCACTTCACGATATGAAAAATATAACCTACTGACAATACTAGATTATTCAGATTAGTCCAAAAATGAAAAATAATTTCAAAAAAATTTCCCGCCCGGCTTGCATGCTCTAGGTTATGTTGAAACCGAAAGGAGACGGTCATGAGCTTTCAGAACCCCGTATTCATCCCGGGCCCGACCAATATCCCCGAACACCTGCGCAAGGCGTGTGATATGCCGACAATCGACCACAGGTCGCCGTTGTTTGGCAGCATTCTGCATCCGGCGCGGGCAGGCGTTCAAAAGATCCTGAAAAGCGACGTGGCCGAGGTCTTTATCTTTCCTGCAAGCGGCACCGGTGGGTGGGAAACCGCTTTGACCAACACGCTAAGCTCTGGCGACACCGTGCTGGCCGCGCGCAACGGGATGTTCTCTCATCGCTGGATCGACATGTGTCAGCGCCACGGCCTGACGGTTGAAATCGTGGAAACCCCATGGGGTGAAGGCATCCCGGCGGACCGGTACGAAGAAATTCTGAGTGCCGACACATCACACAAGATCAAGGCCGTGCTGGCGACCCACAACGAAACGGCAACGGGCGTTGTGTCCGACATCGCCGCGATCCGCAAAGCGATGGACGCGGCAGGCCACCCGGCTTTGTTGTTCGTGGATGGTGTGTCCTCCATCGGCTCCATGGATTTCCGCTTTGATGAGTGGGGCGTGGACGTTGCAGTGACCGGCTCTCAAAAGGGCTTCATGTTGCCCGCCGGACTCGCCATCGTGGGGTTCAGCCCCAAGGCCATGGCCGCGACCGAAGCCGCGCAGCTGCCGCGCACGTTCTTTGATGTGCATGACATGCAAAAGGGCTACGCGGCGAGCGCCTATCCCTACACCCCCGCAGTGGGCCTGTTGAACGGGCTGAACCAAGCCTGCACGATGCTTTTGGACGAAGGTTTGGACAATGTCTTCGCCCGTCACCGCCGCATTGCGGATGGCGTCCGCGCCGCTGTGTCCGCCTGGGGGCTGGAGCTGTGTGCCGCCTCGCCAGATGTGTATTCCGACAGTGTCAGCGCGATCCTGACGCCCGAAGGTTTCAACGGGACTGACATCGTCACCCATGCCGCCGAAACCTATGGTGTGGCCTTCGGTGTGGGCCTTGGCGAAGTCGCGGGCAAGCTGTTCCGCATCGGCCACCTTGGCAGCCTGACTGACGTGATGGCCCTGTCCGGTATCGCCACTGCAGAAATGTGCATGGCCGATCTGGGCCTCGACATTACACTTGGTTCCGGTGTGGCGGCGGCGCAGGACGTGTACCGCACAGGGAAAACAACTGCGCAGAAGGCGGCCGCGTGATGAAAGATACGCTCGACATGATCATCCCGACCTATGACGACATGCTCGTCGCACATGAACGGATCAAACCCCATATCCGCCGCACGCCGGTGCGCACCTCGGATTACCTCAATGAACTGACCGGCGCCGAACTGTTCTTTAAGTGCGAGAACTTTCAGGAACCCGGAGCGTTCAAGGTCCGTGGAGCGACCAACGCGGTGTTTGGTCTGGACGATGCGCAAGCGGCCAACGGGGTTGCGACGCATTCCTCTGGGAACCACGCGTCTTGCTTGTCCTATGCCGCGATGCGCCGGGGGATCCCGTGTAACGTGGTCATGCCGCGCACAGCGCCTCAGGCCAAGAAAGATACGGTGCGTCGCTATGGTGGGAATATCACCGAATGTGAGCCATCGACCACTTCGCGCGAGGAAACCTTTGCCAAGGTTCAGGCCGAAACTGGCGGCGACTTTGTGCACCCTTACAATGACCCGCGTGTGATCGCAGGGCAGGGGACGTGCTCCAAGGAGTTCATCGAACAGGTCGACGGGCTGGATATGATGGTCGCGCCCATTGGGGGCGGCGGCATGATCTCTGGCACTTGCCTGACCCTGTCGACCCTCGCGCCCGAAGTGCAGATCATCGCCGCTGAACCGGAACAGGCCGACGACGCCTATCGCAGCTTCAAGGCCGGGCACATCATCGCGGATGACGCGCCCAAGACGATTGCTGACGGGCTGCTGGTGCCGCTGAAGGAACTGACCTGGCACTTTGTGTCGAACCACGTCAGCGATATCATGACCGCCTCGGAAGAAGAAATCATCGAGGCAATGAAAATCACATGGAAGCATCTGCGCATCGTGATGGAGCCGTCCTGTGCGGTCCCCCTCGCGATCATTCTAAAGAACAAAGAACGCTTCGCGGGTAAACGCGTCGGCGTTGTGATCACCGGCGGCAATGTTGATCTCGACAAACTGCCTTGGACAATTGGAGCCTGAACCCATGAACGCACCTGTTAACCTGAACTCACTCGAAGTTGGTTTTGACGTCCCGGCCCTGCCCGGCATGGACGAAGCCGATATTCAGACACCGGCTCTGGTCCTCGACCTTGATGCGCTGGAGCGTAACATCAAGAAAATGGGCGACTACGCCAAAGCGCACGGCATGCGCCACCGCGTGCACGGCAAGATGCACAAATCCGTGGACGTGGCCAAGTTGCAGCATGAGCTGGGTGGTGCTGTCGGCGTGTGTTGCCAAAAGGTATCCGAAGCCGAGGTGTTCGCCCGCGGCGGTATCAAGGATGTGCTGGTTTCTAACCAAGTGCGTGACCCGCGCAAGCTTGACCGGTTGGCGCGGTTGCCCAAGCTGGGCGCACGCACAATCGTCTGTGTGGATGACCTCGCGAATGTCGCGGAACTATCCGACGCCGCGACGCGCAACGGCACAACAATCGAATGCTTCATCGAAATGGACGTCGGCGCGGGCCGCTGCGGTGTAATCGGTGCAGAGAACGTGCTGACCATCGCCAAGGCTATCGACGCGGCAGAAGGCCTGAAGTTCACTGGCATCCAAGCCTATCAGGGCGCGAGGCAGCACATGGCCCGCTATGCCGCCCGCAAGGCCAAGAGCGCCGCCGCCGTTGCCATGGTGCAGGACG
>CAZDXI010000278.1:0-4401 GCA_964509095.1 uncultured Rhodobacterales bacterium | reverse complement strand
CCGCCCGCAGCCAGCGCGGCGGCATATGCGGCTTGCACGTCTGGAACATAGACATGCACATGTGTGGCAACGGCGGATCCCGCTTGGCCAATCATAACAACACTGTCCCCGATGCGGGCTTCGGCGTGCTTGGGGCTACCATCTGCATGAGTGTCAAAGCGCAAGCGCTCCGCGCCAAAAGCCGCTTCGACAAAGCGCAACGTCGTTTCGATGTCTGTTACGATCAAATATGGTGACACGTCGTTATATGTTTGCGGTTTGTAACTCATCACACCGCCTCAATCCGCAACACGACAGGGTCATCCTGAACCACACCCGTGCCATTCATGGCCTCAAGCGCGACATCCAGATCAGCACGCGCACAGGCGTGGGTCACAATGATGACGGTGGCAACATCACCTGTATGTTCGCGCTGGCGCATCCGGTCGATGGACACGCTGGCTTCCCCCAACGCTGCGGCGACTTTGGCCAGCGCACCGGGTTTGTCGGTCAGAGCAAGGCGCAAGTAATGTGGAGCAGGCAAGACGGAACGCGCAGAGGGTGCCGCCACTAATGTCTCAGCAGGTTGGCCGAACACAGACAAGCGTAATCCGCGCGCGATGTCACAAACGTCGCCCATCACTGCGCTTGCGGTAGGACCTTCGCCCGCACCGGGGCCGCGCATGACGATCTGTTCGACGGCATGACCTTCGACAACGACCATGTTGGTGCCGCCTTCCAAAACACCCAAAGGCGAGTTTTCGGGCACAAGGCAGGGCATCATGCGCTGTTCCAGACCGCGCCCTGTCTTTTGCGCAACGCCTAATAGTTTGATGCGGTACCCCAAATCGGCGGCATGGTTGATATCGTCGATGGTGACGCGCTGAATGCCTTCAATCTCGATCCCGGCGAAATCCACGCGCGTGCCGAATGCGATGGACGACAGGATCGCAAGCTTGTGGGCTGCATCAATGCCGCCCACGTCAAGGTTGGGGTCCGCTTCCAGATAACCCAGCTTGTCGGCTTCTTCGAACAGCGCGTTGTATCCCTGTCCTGTCGCCTGCATGCGCGTCAGGATATAGTTGCAGGTGCCGTTCATCACGCCGAGCACGCGGGTGATCTCATTCGCGGCGAGCCCTTCGGTTAGGGCTTTGATGATCGGAATACCTCCGGCCACTGCAGCCTCATAGCGCAGTGCGCGACCTCCTGCTTCTGCCTGTTCCGCTAGCGCCTGCCCGTGCATCGCGAGCAAAGCTTTGTTTGCGGTGACGACATCCTTTCCCGCCGCAAGGGCGGCTTCAGTGGCGTCTTTGGCAGCACCTTCATGCCCACCCATCAGTTCGACAAACACATCCACATCGTCGCGCTTGGCCAGTGCGACCGGATCATCTTCCCAGTCATAAGAAGACAGGTTCACGCCCCGGTCCTTGTCGCGGCTGCGCGCGCTGACAGCAGAAATCGTGATGTCCTTGCCTGTGCGCGCGGCGAGCAGTTTTGCCTGCTGGCGTACGATCCGCACGACGCCCACCCCCACTGTTCCCAAACCGGCAATACCGAGGCGCAGGGTGTCAGTCATGGGCTAGGTCCTTCTTGGGCAGTTAATTCGGGTTGCTCGGGGCTTTAGCGCCTCTTGTGACGTGGCGCAACGCAGGTTTATCCCGGCGTCACACCGTTGCGCATACGTGCGCGCGTGCTGGAGTCTACCACACGTCCTCGCAAACGCGCCGCTCTGGCCTTGAGAGCGGCAACGCGGGCCTGCAGGGCAGCTTCTGTTTGGGCGTTTTGTTCCGGCGCCGCGCGCGCTGTATCGAGCACAGGCTCAAGCGGAACCAGATTGGGAAAGTCAGCGTTCTCTAGGTCTGCTGGCACAGTTCCTTCCAGCGCGGGAAACTGCGCACAACTTGCCACACTCAAGCTCAGGCCAAGGATCATCATTCGCCACATGAGCATGATGTGCCACGGGTAGAGCATCCGCGCAAGTTAAGGGGTTTTCTTATGAACGAGCGTTCAGTTAAGCTGACCATATGGCGCGTACGGCAGGATCACACTCGGATATCACAGGCCCCCGGATCGAAAAGGCGGCCTTGCGATTGATTGCGCGGCATGGGTTTGCGGCGGTGTCCATGCGCCAGATCGCAAGCGAAGTCGGGGTGCAGGCGGGCGCGCTTTATAACTACATCCCCGACAAGCAGAGCCTTCTGGCCCGGCTTATGATCGGACACATGCAGGATTTACTCTCAGCGTCTGAAGGCTTGCAGGCGCAAGAACCGCTGGCGCGCCTTGAGGAGTTTACCCGGTTTCACATCGACCAGAACTTTCACCGCGCGGATGAAGTCTTTGTCGCGTATATGGAATTGCGCAATCTGACCGCAGAAAACTTTGCCGAGGTCGAAGCTTTGCGCCGCACATATGAGGCCAAACTGGAGGCCATCCTTTCGGACGGG
Source organism: uncultured Rhodobacterales bacterium (assembly GCA_964509095.1). GTDB lineage: Bacteria > Pseudomonadota > Alphaproteobacteria > Rhodobacterales > Rhodobacteraceae > Aliishimia. The sequence goes on along the minus strand of CAZDXI010000278.1, from coordinate 1,978 downwards.
GCGAAGTCCGGTGTCTTTGCCGTGCCCGACATCCGCATTGCTGCGCGTGCGCTCATTGCAATGTTGAACGGCGTGAACACGTGGTTCCGGGAAGGCGGGCAATTGAGCCTTGCCGAAGTGCAAACGCTTTACTGGGACATGGTGCGCAAGGCGGTTTCAGCGGCGATCTAACTGCGTGTGGAATTTGGAACTGCGTTGAACAGTCGCGTGGTTTTCGCGCCTGTAGAAAGGCCGGTCACCCTCCGAACAAACTGTTAACGTTCTGATTTTATGTGGTTTTGTTTGGATTTTCCCCAAAAGCTCTGATCTATCGGTGGTGTGACGCCGACGTCTGACACTTTCCTGACGGGCGGTGCGAGACTCTCAACCCACTTGTTCTTTTTTCGACAAGTCACGTGCCCCGCACATTCTGGAGCACGTGTTTCTGAATACTTTTTTGAGCGGGACGGATCCATCGGGTGCTCTCGCAAACACATTTTTTAGGAGTAGAAATCATGCCATTGGAAGGTGTTTTTACAATTCGCCAACTTAGCAGCGGCCGATACTTGGACGCATTTCAGGCCGGGAACCATTCTGCAGTGACACGTCCGGCGCAGAACAACGATACACAGCGTTGGGTCCTGCAGGACTTTGGACATTTTCACAACATCCGGCAACTGAGCCAGAATGACCGGTTGCTCGATGCCCATGAAAATGAAGCCAACGACTTTCGCGTTGTGACCAGAGAAACGCAAGGCAACAGTACGCAGAAGTGGGATGTCACAACCATTGCATCAGAATTCAGCCTGAAACAGAAAAGCACGGGTCGTTATCTGGATGCGTACCAAAGCGAGGACCATGGTTTCCGCGCTGTGACGCGCCCGGCGCAGAACAACACAACGCAGCGTTGGTTGCACCAGCACAACCCACATGGCGAATTCGAATGGTTGCGGCAGGTAAGTTCTGGGCGCTACCTGGATGCCTATCATAACCAGAATGACAATGCCGTTGTCACGCGTGAGGCTCAGAACAACGCGACGCAGAGCTGGGAAAGCAACTTGACTGTTGGAACGTTCAACAACCGTGTCGTTCAGCAAAGCTCCGGTTTGTACCTCGATGCATACGGGAATGCGGGCAACGATCATGGTGTGGTCATGCGCAGTCATCAGGAAGATGACTCGCAGACGTGGGTGCGGGAAAACGTGATGGTCGTCGTCCGGATGAAGCAGAGCAGCAGTGATCGCTATTTGGACGCGTATCATTCAGAGGATGACGACTATGCAGTGGTGACGCGGCCCAAGCAAAACAATTGGACACAGTGGTGGGTGCTGGACCGCGTAACAACCTGAATTACATCTTGGAAACCGGCGCGCTGCGCTGCGCGTTAGTGCGCCGGTTTGATGAACGTGCCGTTTTGCAGATCACGCATCGCCTGACGTAACTCATCCTTTGTATTCATCACGATAGGTCCATGCCACGCGACAGGCTCATCGATAGGCGCACCCGAGATCAGCAGGAAACGAATACCATCAGGTCCGGCCTGAACGGTCACTTCATCCCCGCTGCCAAAGCGGATTAGCGTGCGGTCGCCAGACAAGTCGCGGATGTTGAGTTCTTCCCCGGCAACTTCCTTTTCCAACAGCACGCCTTGTGGGTCTGAGGCGTCAGCAAAGGCGCCGGCTCCGTCGAAAACATAGGCAAAAGCGCGGCGGTAGGTGTCAATCCGAAACGTCTTGCGGACGCCTGCTGGCACGAAAACATCCAAGTATTGCGGATCAGCCGCGATGCCGTCCACCGGGCCGGTTTGGCCCCAGAAGTTCCCAACGATGACTTTCACCCGCGTTCCATCATCGTCGATGACCTCCGGGATGTCCTTGGCAGTGACGTCCTGATACCGCGGCGCAGTCATCTTTTGAGAAGACGGCAAGTTGCCCCAAAGTTGAAACCCATGCATCTGGCCCGAGGCGTTATAATTATTAATTTCCTGATGCAGGATTCG
>CAZDXI010000277.1:0-4410 GCA_964509095.1 uncultured Rhodobacterales bacterium | reverse complement strand
GGTCAAGGCTGGGATCGTGGATAAGTCCGGCGCGTGGTTCTCTTATGGAGATGAGCGGATCGGGCAGGGGCGCGAAAACGCCAAAACATTCCTGAAAGACAACGCCGCGATTGCGCTGGATATCGAAGACAAGATCCGCGCAGCCCATGGGCTCGACTTTGAGATGCCCGCAGGGGAAGCGAAGGCCGCTGCTGAGGATGACGATATCCTCGAAGCGTGATGCTTGACTGAGGGCGGCGGATGCGTCCGCTCGTCTGAGGCAACAGATAGACAACAAATGGAAAAGGGGGTTGCTTGCGACCTCCTTTTTCGTTCCAGAGTTCGCCTGCTTTGGGGCGTTATTTGAGGGGCCAGCCCCTCACCGCGCTGAAGCGCGGCTCACCCCGAGGTATTTCTGGACAGATGAAGTGAGGATGTGGACAGTTTGGGGGTGCAGGGCTATGTCTCGGAGACTTGTGATTTTGTCTCCGGAACAGACCCATGACCTCGCTGAATGATATCCGCTCTACCTTTCTGAGTTACTTTGAAAAAAACGGTCATGAAGTTGTGGCGTCCAGCCCGCTTGTGCCGCGTAATGATCCGACGCTGATGTTCGTGAACTCTGGCATGGTGCAGTTCAAGAACCTGTTCACGGGGTTGGAACATCGTGACTACACGCGCGCGACGACCGCGCAAAAATGTGTAAGGGCAGGCGGCAAGCACAACGATCTGGACAATGTTGGCTACACGGCACGGCATCACACGTTCTTTGAAATGCTGGGAAATTTCAGCTTTGGCGATTACTTCAAGAAAGAGGCGATCCCGTTTGCATGGAACCTGATCACAGGCGAGTTTGATCTGCCGAAAGACAGGCTTTACGTCACTGTATACCACACAGATGATGAGGCGGCGGAGATTTGGAAGAAGGTCGGTGTGCTTGATGACCGGATCATCCGTATTGCAACGGACGACAACTTCTGGCGCATGGGACCGACAGGGCCGTGCGGACCCAGTACCGAGATTTTCTATGATCACGGCGATCATATTTGGGGCGGTCCTCCGGGTTCGCCTGAGGAAGATGGCGACCGGTTCATCGAGATTTGGAATATCGTTTTCATGCAGAACGAGCAGTTCGAAGACGGCTCCATGACAGAGTTGGAGATGCAGTCCATCGACACCGGCATGGGGTTGGAGCGGATTGGCGCCTTGCTGCAAGGCAGCCACGACAACTACGACACTGACACCATGAAGGCGCTGATTGAGGCGTCCGCCCATGCAACCAGTGTTGATCCCTTTGGCGATCAGAACGTGCACCACCGGGTGATTGCGGATCATTTGCGCTCCACGTCCTTCCTGATTGCGGATGGAGTGATGCCGTCCAACGAGGGGCGCGGTTATGTGCTGCGCCGGATCATGCGACGCGCAATGCGACATGCGCACCTGCTGGGCGCGAAGGATCCGGTCATGTACCGGCTTGTTCCCGCGCTTGTGCAGCAGATGGGTGCGGCGTACCCGGAACTGGGTCAGGCGCAGGCGCTGATCACCGAGACGCTGGAACTGGAAGAAACTCGGTTCAAGAAGACGCTGGATCGTGGTCTGAAACTGTTGGAGGACGAAGTGTCCGGCCTTGCTGAAGGGGCTGCGTTGCCCGGCGAGGCGGCCTTCAAGCTGTATGACACGTACGGGTTCCCTCTTGATCTGACACAAGACGCCTTGCGCGAAAAGGGTCGCGAAGTCGACACAGACGGGTTCGATGCCGCTATGAACGCGCAGAAAGCGCAGGCTCGTGCGGCCTGGTCCGGGTCTGGCGAAGCGGCAGATGCGACCGTGTGGTTTGATGTGGCTGATACCCATGGTGCGACCGACTTCCTTGGCTACGATACAGAGACGGCCGAGGGGCAGATCGTCGCCTTGGTTGTTGATGGGACCGATAGGGACAGTGCAAGCGAAGGCCAGAGCGTTCAAATCGCCCTGAACCAGACACCGTTTTACGCGGAAAGCGGTGGCCAAGTTGGGGACACTGGCATCATCCGAACGGAAAGCGGCGAAGCGCGCGTCACGGATACGCGCAAGACCGCGGGTGTGTTCGTACATATCGCAGAAGTTACAAAAGGCAGTCTTTCCAAAGGGGAAGGCGCTGTTCTTGATGTTGAGCATACACGTAGAACGTCTATCCGCGCCAATCACTCAGCGACCCACCTGCTGCACGAAGCGTTGCGGGGCGCGCTTGGCGATCACGTGGCACAACGAGGATCGTTGAATGCGGAAGACCGTTTGCGGTTCGACTTTTCTCACGGCAAAGCGCTTAGCCTCGAGGAACTAGAGACCGTTGAGGCCGAGGTGAACCAGTACATCCGTCAGAATGCTCCGGTGGAAACCCGGATCATGACGCCCGACGACGCGCGTGCCATCGGTGCGCAGGCTTTGTTCGGGGAGAAATACGGCGACGAGGTACGCGTTGTGTCTATGGGCACGCAGGATGGCTCGGGCAAAGGGACGGGTGGCAACACCTATTCGCTGGAGCTTTGCGGCGGCACGCATGTGCAGCGAACCGGAGATATTGGCGCGTTTGTTACATTGGGTGACAGCGCGTCGAGCGCGGGTGTGCGCCGAATTGAAGCGCTGACGGGTCAGGCGGCGCTGGACTACTTGCGGGGGCAGGATCACTTGCTGGCGCAGACCGCATTAGAGCTCAAAGCCCAAGGGTCAGATGTGCCCGCGCGGGTGAAAGCTCTGCTCGATGAACGCAAGAAGCTTGAAAACGAAGTTGCGCAATTGCGTCGTGATCTGGCGATGGGCGGCGGGTCGTCTGCGGCCCCAGAAGCCGAAGACGTGAACGGGTTGAAGTTCGTGGCCAAGGTTCTGACTGGCGTGACTGGAAAGGACCTTCCGCCTTTGATCGATGAGCATAAATCGCAAATTGGCACTGGCGCGGTCCTTTTGATCGCGGATGCCGATGGTAAAGTTGCTGTCGCGGCGGGCGTTACATCGGATGCGACCGATCGCGTGAATGCGGTTGATCTGGTCAAGGCCGCAGTGGCAGAGTTGGGCGGTAAGGGGGGCGGTGGGCGCCCGGATATGGCGCAAGGCGGGGCCAAGGATGCGGCCAATGCGGATGCCGCGATCCAAGCCGCCAAAGCCGTGTTGGAGGGATAACAAATGTCAGCACTTTGGATTGCACATGTAACTGTCACGGATCCTGAGGCGTATGGAAAATACGCGGAGCTTGCAGGGCCTGCTATTGCCAAGCATGGCGGACACTTCATTGCCCGTGGTGGCCGCTATGTGCAGCTAGAAGGGCAGGAGCGTCCGCGCAATGTCGTGGCCAAGTTCCCTTCGGTTGATGCCGCAGTAGAATGCTATAACTCGCCGGAGTATCAGCAGGCGCTGAGCCATGCGCGGGATGCGTCCGAACGCGAATTGATGGTGGTGGAAATCACTGAATAAGGGGATGGCAGGATGAACAGTCAGTCACCGGAACCGTACTTGTCAGAAAATCTGGTGGATGGCGTGCTGACTCTGCGTCTTGGAGCAGCCCCTGCGCACGCGTTGTCGCGTGGGATGATTGCCGCCCTGCAAGATCGCCTTGCCGCTGCCGCCGAGGACTCGGATATCCGGGTGCTCCTACTTTATGGAGAGGGTCGCATCTTTTGTGCGGGGCATGACCTGAAGGAAATTCGCCAGCACCGCGCAGACCCGGATCAAGGGCGTGCCTATGTCGAAGATCTGTTCCACGCCTGTTCTGACATGATGGTCCAGCTTGCGCGGATGCCAAAACCCACGATTGCTGTGGTCGAAGGGGTCGCGACCGCCGGTGGCCTGCAACTGATGTGCGCCTGTGACATGACTTTCGCCGCAGAAACCGCGCGCTTTTGCCTGCCCGGCGTGAACAATGGCGGGTTTTGTACGACGCCAGCCGTATCCGTCGGTCGAAAGATCGCGCGCAACCACGTGATGGAGCTTTCCCTGTCCGGTGAGATGTTTGATGCCGACTGGGCGCTGCGCACTGGGTTGGTCAATCGGGTCTGTTCCGCTGGTACGCTTCTTTTAGAAGCGCAGACCTTTGCTAAGACCCTCGCGACACGCCACGCGCCTGCAATCGCTACAGGGAAAGAGACGCTTTATCGTCAACTCGAATTGCCGCTTGAACAAGCCTACGCGGAAGCGACTGAGGTGATGATTGGTCACTTCATGGACCCGCATCGCGTCGCCTTGGAAACAGAAAGCTCCTGACAGCTAGCCCTTTCTCATCGACCTAAATCGTTGAAGCAGGGTGGTGGCGAGAATGATTAGCTCGCCTTGGACATCCGTTTGCGCTCATGCGGGTCGAGATAGCGTTTGCGCAGGCGGATTGAATTGGGCGTGACTTCCACCAACTCATCGTCGTTGATATAGGCAATCGCCTCTTCCAAAGACAGCGTAACAGGCGTG
>CAZDXI010000276.1:0-4439 GCA_964509095.1 uncultured Rhodobacterales bacterium | reverse complement strand
TGGGCTGGCCTTCTTGGTATCCTTTGCCGGGTTTCCAGCCTTTCTTGCGCAGGAAATTCGCGGTTGAGGCCATCGCGTCCGTCACGTTGTAGAAATCCACACGCCCGTCACCGTTGCCATCTACGCCGTATTTCAGTGCATTGCCGGGCAGGAACTGCGTGTGCCCTAACTCTCCGTGCTTGGCACCTTTGGTATTGGCCGTGATCGCGCCTTGATCCACCAGCTTTAACGCACCGATTGCGTGGGGGCGGAAGAAGTCCGAGCGTCTGCAATCATAGGTCAGGGTCACAATGGCAGACACCACGGCACTGTCGCCCATGAAACCGCCATAACCGGTTTCCATGCCATGCAGCGCCAGAAGGATGCCGGCTGGCACGCCATATTGCTGTTCCAAAGCGCCGTAAAAGTTCGGATTGCGCGCCTTGCGTTTGCGGCCCTGACTGACAATTGAATCCGCGCCGCGGACTTTCATGAACTTTTCAAGGCTATAGCGGAAGCTCTTTTGGTTGCGGTCCGCCGCAATCGTCCGGGTTGCGTATTGCGCGCTGGCCAGCGCTTGTAATCCGCGCTTTTTCACGCCAGCTTTTCGGGCGTCCTTGGCAAATGCGCCTTTCCAAGCGTCAAATCCGTTGGCGGTGTTCCCGCAACTGGCAGCATGGGCCGCTCCGCTGGCAGCAAAGCCAAGGCTTGCGCTTAGGACAAGAACAGACAGGAACTTTGATGGGGTCACAGACATACACAGGCTCGCTTCACGATTGATCCGGGGCCTAGTGTGACAGCCCCGGCTTCAAGCGCCAAGTCAAAACATCTGTGTGATCAGCGGTTCGCCGTGAAGGCCGCCAAAGTGATTTTGAAGCCTTCTTCTGCAACTTCGGACAGGCTTCGGGTCGGTGTCACGACTTCTGGTGCGGCGTCAGCCACTTGCGGTGCCTGCAAGGACATGCCGCCAGTGAAATCGCTGTAAGGGTTCCACAGGAAGGGCAGACCAAAGATCAATGCGATGCTGGCAACCTTGATGCGGGATTCCAGCGCGCCTCGACCAAAACTGCGGGCGAAGAAGCCACCCATGCGGTCCAGACCGCGCCCTTGTGGCGCCAGTTCAACGACTGTGTCTTGGTCGTCGGACGGTGTGTTGTGGTCCTCGACTGGTTGCAGTTCTGCAGCGGAGTCGTTGGCGTTTTGAACAGCTTCCTGTGCTTTGCGCTGCAGGAACGTTTCGATGATCTTGCCTTTTTGCGGCTGTTCGTCACGAGACTGTTCGACAACAGGCGCCGGTTTCTGCATGGGTTGATCGTGTCCACGATCGCTCCAGAAAGACAGGATGAAGCGCCCTTCGCGATGATCGCTGTCTGACTGTGCTTCCCGCACGTACAGGCACATCTTTTCGCTCGGCTTCAGAATTTTACCATGTTCAAGCGGCAGCTTCCCTTTGGCATGTGCTGTGCGCAGCGTATTCAGCAGCGATACAGATGCCGCGAGAGGAACCTTGACCGGAACACCTTCCAGCTCAATGGCGGGGCCATTCAGATGGTGCGCGTTTTTCAGTGTCAGCGCATAGCCGTCAACGCCGTTCGGGCCTTCTTCGGGCAGGCTTGGCACAGGGTGTGTCAGCAGCGGTGTCGGAAGATCGAAGCCAGCAGCGGCTTTCAGCTCTTCCGGGCAAAACAAACGATCAGACGGACCGAAGTGTACGGCCAGAAAACTCTCGTGCTGACCGATAAACTGTGTGGTCCAATGCAAAGCCTTCATCTTGAGCTCAGCAGAGCACACTTTGGAGTCGCCAAATTCTTGCATGATGAGGCGGGCTTCGGGCGGCAGCGGAGCATGGCCATCGCCAACTTCGATGTTGATGCACATACGGTGGCTTTCCACCGCTTGTGTGTAGTCAAACCGGCTTACGGAGTTGATCGGCGAACGAACAGCGTTGTCGAGTTTGTCGGCAGGTGCCGGGGTGTCGCTGAATGCGATCATGATGTGGAACTGCTCACACGACAGCAGCCACCAATCATCATGGCTGAGCGGGCTGACTGTCATGTGACAGCCAGCTTCGTTCGCCAATTTTGCATTCAACTCCAGCAGCAGATCGCCCATGTCGGGCTTTGGACGCACATAGAACAGTGCGCTGGCTTCCACATTGAAGATGGCCTCTTGCGTGTCCATCTGTCTTCCCCTCTTCGTCCGCCCCCAAGCGTTGACCAAGGTTTTGACGTCAAATTGGGGCGCACTTATGGCGTGCATCTGACGCGGGTGGGGTGAAACAGAGGGATTTTAGGTGGTTATAGGCCAATTTTGTCGCGCATTAGCGTCAAATCCGGGGGTACCGCTACGTCAACTGGAGGTAGGCATGACGATTCACGTCACACGGGTGATTCCCGAATTAAGGGTACTTTGTCGGCTCAAAAATTGGGCAAGCGCGATGAATACGCGACCATCAAACCAAAGATGAGCCAAGGCTGAGCGTTTTAACTTGCCTAGTTGTCCAGGATGAATCGCCCGAGATCGGACAACTCAGACGTGCCGCTGTTTGATGCCTGCTCTGCTGTTTGCGCAGTTTGTGCGTCGTTCCACTTGTCTTCGCTGACATGCGCGCGGGTCAAAATCTCCAGAAAGTTGACCGGCTCTCCATTGGACAGCTTTTCTGCAATCAGCGCTTTGGTGCCGGGCGTGTCTGTTTCGATCTTGTTCAGCGTCAGCACGACAGCAAATCCAACCAGTCCCAAGCCCAGACAGATCGAAACAATAGCAACTCCCCAGCGCCGGCCTTTGGGTGTTGCCGCCTGTTGTGGAGCGTCTGGGGTCATCGCGGTGAGTTCAGCCGGAAGCTCTGGTCCGCCAGTTGCATGCCGTTCTTCAATGCGTGCCAGCCGCGCGGCGAAATCGTTCTTGTCTGCCATTGCTCAATGCCCGTTATCACTTGTTTCATCAGAATTTCGATGAGTATCGGGTCAAAACCGGGGCAGGCATCGGGCAATCCCGTGTCCCATATCTCGGTTTTTGGAGCATTTCGCACAACGACTGCAATTTTTGATCTGAAGTCAACTGCGCAAGGTGGAGACAGTCCGTTTCTGCCCCACACACCACCTGGCACTACATTTACGGGATCACAGCTGCTAAACCCCGGGTCAGGATCAAGAAATGATTTTGGGGCTTTAGATCATGAAGATGCGCAATATCCTGAAAACCGGAACAGTAATAGCGGTGGGGAGCACGCTGCTTGGCTCCACGGCGTTTTCCGACACGATCAAGCGTACCATCGTTCCCGCCCAATATGCAGTCACCCAAGTGGCGCAAACTCTGCCAAGATCTGACCGTGACGCGTTTACCGTAGGGATGCTGAACCTGATCTTCACGCATCAACCGCGTTACGGTGAGGGCGTTGTGGCGCATATCATGAATGCCTATTCCACAGACGAGGTCATCTCGCTTGGCCGCTCTGTTCAACAAGGCACAAACTGACTGTCACTGCACCTGTCGCAATGCGTCGATAAAACAGGTCGCGTGCTGGTCGAAATAGGGTTTCCAAGACTCATATATATTGAAACTGCGCAATATATCCCCGCGAAACCTAGACGAGGCGTGCCAGTCTTCGGTTGCAATCATTGGTGCGTAAGGAATTTCCAGCGCGAAGTGCAGCGGCCACACGCGCATCCATTGCCGCGCACTGATTAAACGTTTTGGGGCCAGTCGGCGTCGCTGGTCCTGTCGGCTCATCCCATCAACAGCGGCGTCATAGTGGGGCGTGCGCGTAATCAACCCAAGCGTGATCTGCGCCGCCACGTTGTCTGCATGTGCCAGCACTGCAAACTGCTTCAAGGCCGCCAGATCATCCGCCCCGCTCAGCCAAAGCTGTACTGCGTTTTGAAATCGGCGGTCGTCCTTGCCGGGCACTGGCTCTGCCACTGTGAACGGGGCCAGCAGAAAAAGTAAAAGGCACAACAAAACTCGGATCATGTCGACAGCCTAAGCGCGCAAATTGGCAGATATAGGGCGACCCACACAAAAAAGGGCACCCCGAAGGGTGCCCAAAACATGCTGAGAGGGAGAAAGCTCAGCAGCTATAGTACATGCCGTACTCAACAGGGTGCGGCGTGTGCTCGTAGGTTTCGATCTCTTCCATCTTGAGGTCGATATACCCTTCGATCTGGTCTTTGGTGAACACATCACCTGCCAAGAGGAAATCCATGTCTTCCTGCAGCGCTTCCATTGCTTCGCGCAAGGAGCCGCAGACCGTTGGGATACCTTCCAGCTCTTCAGGTGGCAGGTCGTACAGGTCCTTGTCCGAAGGCTCGCCGGGATGGATCTTGTTCTTGATGCCGTCCAGACCGGCCATCAGCAACGCTGCAAAGCACAGGTACGGGTTCGCCGCTGGATCGGGGAAGCGGGCCTCCACGCGCTTGGCTTTCGGGCTTTCGGTCCATGGGATCCGCACACAGCCAGAG
>CAZDXI010000275.1:0-4453 GCA_964509095.1 uncultured Rhodobacterales bacterium | reverse complement strand
AGGCGGTGAAATTCGCGGAAGATATTGCTTTGGTCTTCTTCCGGGATGCCGCGCCCGGTGTCCCAGACCTCAATCCGCGCCGAGTTCCCGGTCCGGCGCACCCCAACCAGAACGCGCCCGGTCGAGGTGTAGCGGATCGCGTTGGACACAAGGTTTTGCAAGATGCGCCGCAAGTAGGCCGGGTCACTTTGAACGAACAGCGTCGAAGGTAAGATACGCAGATCAATACCCTTGGCCGCCGCAGCCGGTGCGAGTTCGTTGCGCAGCGGCGACAAAATGTCGGACAGCCTTAATGTGCGGACTTTGAACGCAGCCTTGCCGGCATCCAGTTTGGAGATATCGAGAAGCGCTTCGATGATTTGTTGCGCGCCTTCCAAGGCGGTTTCGGCTTTGCCGATGACCTCTTGCGCGTCCTCGGAACTGACCTTGTCCGCAAGTGATGACACAAACAACTTGGCCGCCGACAAAGGTTGCAACAAGTCGTGGCTTGCAGCGGCCACGAACCGGGACTTGGATGCGTTGGCGCGTTCCGCTTCGGCCAATGCAACACCAAGCTCTTGGGTGCGATCTCGAACCCGTCGTTCCAATTGTTCGTTCATCTCAAACAACGCGCGGGCTGCTTCGCGCTCTGCGGTCACATCGGTGAACGAGATCACGAAGCCCCGGTCCGGCATTTCCTGCGCGAACACGCTGTAAATACGACCGTCTTGCCGGTTAATTTCGAACACGATGGGGGATCGGCCTGTCTTGCGATACGCCCATGACTGCAACCGCTCCGCGTCAAACCCATCGTTGAACACGACCTGTTTTTGCAACCGATCGAGCAACTGTGTGCAGTCCATGCCGACCGTCACACCGCGTTTGGAACTGGACAGAAACCCATCCATGCGGCTGTTCCAACCCACCAGCCGGCATTGCACGTCGAAAATGCAAACGCCCTGATTCAAGTGGTCCAGCGTCGCTTGCAACATGCGCGCCTGTTCGGTGCGCAACTTGTCGCGTTCCTGACGTTCCAGCCGGATGATGCCTGTGACATCCGTTTGCAGAATGACCGTGCCGCCGCCAGAGGTGCGGTGCTCACTGACTTGCAACCACCGGTCCCGAAGCAAAGCCACGTTAAAGACGACATGTTCATCGCGATGTCGCGCGAGCCTGCGGCGGGACCAATCCGCAGCGGTCACGTCGTCGGGCAAAGACAAAAACCGACTGTTGGAGACCAATGACACGAAGCTTTCAAACGGCAAGCCGGGGGTCAACGCGTCCGCAACGTCGCTGATCTGGCGGCAAAAGCGGCTATTGAAAAGAACCAGACGGTCGTCAGTGTCAAACAGCGCAAACCCTTCGTCGATCGTCTCAATCGCTTCGGTGAGGTCAGATCGCGCGCGTTCCGTTTCCGCGCGTGCGACCTCCAGTCGAGAGTTTGAATCCTGCAAAAGGTCAAGCGTTCGTTCAAGATCGCGGGTCCGTTCCCGAACCTGATTTTCCAGAATGGCCGCGCGTTCAAACTGTCGATACGCGAGCCCGGAATCTTCGCTCTTTTGTTCTACGCGCCGCATCAGGGATTGTGCGATCACCAGCAGCTTTTCGTTCTGCCGCTCAACGCTGTCGTTGGGATTGATAAGCGACATGCCTAGCAATCATCTGGCGCGTAAAACGCCACACCGCTCATGGTTTGATTGACGTGAAGCGGGCCGATCTGTTCCCCGTAGGTGGAAAAGCCAATCACCTTGTTGCGCGACAAAAGCTCGGACAAAGGCCGGATCATCTGGGTCTGTTCCGCCTCGATCCGGCGCAGAATGCAATCGCACCCGATAATGTCTGCGGGTGGTGCTGGGTCCGACAGCTCGGTCAGCTTGCGCTCCAAGTGCACAACCATGTCTTCTGCCTGCGCGACGGTCAGCACCATGCCTTCGTCCACCGCAGAAAAGAACACCATGTCCCCGTCATCGTTGACTTGCTGAATCGCTCGGACGTGATGGGCATCACCAATTCGCACAACGACGGGGTGCGCGGCAAAGGTGAACCGGTCCAGCTGATCGGGATCCTTGCCCACGATGCGCGCATATTCGCGGGCCGCTGGTTCGGCGTTGATGGATTTAACAATGCGTTGTGCGGGGTCTGCTTCGGTCACAACCATCTGGTGTTCTGACGGAACCAAATGGTCGAGGCTAAAGACCTGTGCGCGCCAAGAACTGCGGAACATCGTCAGGATCGCGGCGTTCTTTCTGACAACACCGTTCAGTGCAACCAGCGTCATTTGGAAGTTCACGCCGTCTCCGGCTGAACCGCCAAACATGGGCATATCCCCCAGCGACGGAGCGAGCGCGGCAGTCAGCGCGTCTTCGCTCAGGGACAGGCCATCGACCATCAGAAAGGCGAAACTATTCTGGAAATCGCTGGACGATTGCTGCAACGCGACCCGCTCCAACGTAACCCGGTCGATCACTGGCTGCGGGTCAAGTTGGTTGATGTCCTCGATCAACACAGAGCGACTGTCAAAACGATCAGCCGGAAAGCCGATGGCCACGACCATGCCTTCGTCATAGCCGGCGTTCGTGATTTCCCCGGCTGTGGTGCAGGCAACCACATCCGCATCTGGGTATCTGGCGCTGGCCTCGGCTGCGATTGCGTCGAAGTCTGCCCACGGCGAGACAAACAACATCACGCAAGCCAAGGGTTCCGGCCCAAGCTGTTCGCACAGCTTTCCAACCGGAGACGTATCGGACCAAGGCACCTGAGCGGTGCGAAGCGCACTGTTCGGTGTCGTCGGTTCCGACGTGGTCGCGCCGTTTAAGCCGCGATCAGCATACATTGGTGACTCTCCCTTGAGAGGTCACGTTAGGATGGTCGTTACGAGGTTGGCAAGACTTTTGAAAACTTCGCGTCCTGTGCGACAAGTACCGCCTGTGTCCGGCTTTGCACGCAAAGCTTGCGCATAATCGCTGTGACGTGTGCTTTCACGGTGGTTTCGGCAATGGACAGATCAAAGGCGATTTGCTTGTTCAGCTTGCCTTCGCAGATCAATTCCAAGATGCGCGCCTGTTGGTTCGTCAGGGATGACAGACGCGACAAAGCCTCTGTTTCTGCGTCCGGTGCGTCGCCTTCTACGAACCCGGCGGGTGTAAAGGTGCCGCCGTTGGAAATGTGATCCAAAGCTTCCTGAAACACAGCCCGATTGGAATGTTTGGGCACAAATCCGGACGCACCTGCAACGATCGCCCCATTGATGATTGAATTTTCGGTCATCGAGGACACAATAATCACCGGAGTTTTCTCGGCCTGCCGTTTCAGGCGGATCAGCCCGTCCAGCCCGCTGACGTCTGGCAAGTTGAGGTCGAGCAGGATCAAAGATGGAGGTTCGTCTGTGTCCAAATGATCCAACGCGCGCTCAAGACAGTCTGCGGTGCGAATATCCGAGAAGTCACCGACAGATTTCAGCGTCAATTCCAGTGCGTCACAGAACAACGGGTGATCATCAATGATCAAGGCCCAGCCCTTCGTGAGCGGGGTCGTCGCGTTCTGGAGTGTCTCGGGCGCTACCATGGTCTGAGTGTATCGGGGGTTGGCCCGCAATTCCAACTGTCAAAAGGTCGGATATCTGAGTGAGTTAAGGCACAAAGGCGTTCAGACCACAGATCCGATGCAAAGCGCGGCGGCCTGAGGTTCCGACCCGAACGCCCGAAAAGTTGACAGCTGTCAACTTCCCGCCTGTTAACAATGGGTTAACATAGCGGGCGGTTGCAATTCGCTAAGCGCCACGGACGTGTCCGCAACCGGTAAAGTAAAGGTAAATGCAGAGTTCGGTGGTGTTGAAAAAGTTTGTCCGTTGGTTTGCGTCTTGCTGGTCCGAGTTGCGGGACAAAGTTTCATTTCGTCGCAGATCCGCTAATGACCGCTTTGTGAACGACATCCTAAGTCAAAACGGTGCTTTTGACGGAAGCATAGACCTGAAGAGCAAGAGGTCCCTTACATTCGCTTCATCTTGGAAAAGCGCATAGAAGCTGCCTACCACTTCTGGCCCATAGGATTTAAGTTGTGTGTTCGGTCAGAACTGTCGGCAAATACGGACTGTCGCCTTCGGTCGGGTACGAACCCAACTATTGTTGAGCTTTCCGCTGACGCAACATGAAAAGTCCCAATGTGCCGGCCATCAGGAAAACTACGCTTGCCGGAAGTGGTACTGGCGATGTCGGGTTGCTATTTTCAAGAATGTAACCGGTGGTGAGTGTGCGCTCCGAAGGTACATCGTTCCAAGCAATAGTACCTTGGGTTCGAAATTCGTCGATGCGGATTCGATCTCCGTTTCCAAATGGCTCGAAGGGACCCCAGTCGGAGAACGAGAAGGCTTCACCTGTGACCCAAGACCAATCGTTCGCGCCGTTGCTTGAAGACGCGCCGCCGATCCAAAGGCCGCCACATACCAGTCCGACGAGACTGCTGGATAGGCAGGGAT
>CAZDXI010000274.1:0-4490 GCA_964509095.1 uncultured Rhodobacterales bacterium | reverse complement strand
GAACGGAGCGTGCATATGACCACAGTGACTATTCAAGAAGATATCGCCGACGAATTCACATGGAACCGTATCGAAACGACGCGGGATGAAGACAGCAATCTTGTTGGTCGATTTATCGAGTACGATAACGGAACAACCAAGTTCGAGGACTACGACGCGATCGGTCTGCGTCGCGTTGTTCTGGAAGACTATAGCCCGGAAGGGGACAGCTCTGACGTAAAACCGTGGGAAAGGATTGAGTTTGACTACAACTTTGACGGCAGCCTCGCGTTCCGTTTTGATCTGAGCGACGAAGGGCTCACCACGACGCGGGAATATGAAAACGGTGTCGTGCGGCGTAAGGTTCAGGAAGACCTTGGTGAGTACGGTGAGGCATCCGATGTCCGCGCATGGTCGCGTATCGAAACCCTGTATGACGAAACCGGCACAATCGAGTTCCGCTATGAACAACGCGACTCTGGTGTTCAGATCCAGCAGTACTACGAAGCCGGCACACTGCGTCAGAAGGTAATGGAAGATATCGGTCCTTACGGTGGAAGTTCGTCGGCCAAACCTTGGGAGCTGATCATCTTTGATTACAACGAAGATGGCTCTCTTGGGCGTCGCTTTGAAGAGCGCGACGACGGCGTTCGGATCGAAAAGGATTACGAAGACGGCGTTCTGCGCAAGGTCGATCAGACAGACCTTGGGGACTACGGCGAACCCTCTGATGCCCGCGTCTGGGAAAGCCGCACTGCGTTTTATGACGAAACCGGCACAATCGAAGCCTGGTTCGAACTCCGCGACAATGGTGTCACAACGGAGCGTGAATACGAAAACGGTGCTTTGCGCGTGTCCACTCAGCGTGATTGGGACAACATGGGACAGTCGCGAGATGTGAAGTCTTGGGACACGATCACAACCTATTACGAAGAAAACGGTGACCTGCTGGCCAAGGAAACCATTTTCGACGATGGCGACGTGACATCCTTCATTTTCGAGGACGGGTTGCGGTCTTTGAAGCTGGAATACGATGGAGACGACAGCGAAACATGGCTCGTACGCGAAACGATCTATGGTGAGGATCAGCAGGTGATCGAAGTGAACACATACGACACCGAAGAAGATGTGCCGCCGGAATACGGGTTCCTCGACTACACGTTTTAAGTACGGATCGGCCCGGCGTTGTTCGGGTCGATCTTTGCGCCTTTGTAGGACATGCCTGTGCTATTGGGGGCCAGCCCCCAAACCCCCGAGGTATTTGGGGCAAAAGGAAGACAGCGGGCGTACTTAGTAAACCCGGCGCGTGGGAATTCGTCTGCGCGGGTCCTGTTCAGAGATTAGCCGCAAGGAACCACACCGCGAGTGCGGCTTCGATCCCGCCAAAGATCAAAACTTTGCGCAAGGGTGGCGCGTCAAAGACCAAAGACAGAGCACGCCCCAAAGCAGCGCCCGCAAAGGCGAAACCAATCATCGCGTAACCCAGTGGCGCATGAAGCCAAATCGCTGCTGAGCCAAGAATGACAAACAAGCCACCGACCGATGCGCGCATTTCCGATAGCCCCATAGTTGACTGCGTTGGCTCCAAATCAAGGGCGGCCGCTGTGTAGCGCGGGGCAAGAAACCCGAAGCCACCAAAGGCGATCGTCAAGAGGCTGGCGATGATGTTCAAAGTGTCAATCATGAGCGAGACACTAGCGGAGCTTTGCGCACCGGCAAGGGCGAACGCGCTGGCAACGGCTTCCACAACAACTTATGTAGTCACAAAAAGAGCAGCACGGAGCCGTCAGACAGGCATGGCCACGTCGTCAGACAAGAACGAACAGCGCAGTTGGAATGATCGGCTTGTCAGTGCAGTGCTGATCGCGATCGTGCGGCTTGTTGGAATGTTGCCATACCATCAGCGCGTGCCAGTTGGCGGTTGGGTCGTGGGCAACATACTTGCGCCCTTGATTGGATACCGCAAACGCGTGCGCGAAAACCTGAACCTTGTGCGACCGGACTTGTCCGAGACAGAAACATCTCGATTGGTCAAGGCCGTGCCCACTCAGATCGGGCGAACTGTGACAGAGTTGTTTTCACCTGACGCATTCGCAAAGATTGCAGCGAAGGCGCCGATCACGGGCGCGGGCTTTGATGAGATGGAGGCCGCGCGCGCAGCGGGGCGCCCCATCATCCTCGTGTCTGGGCATATCGGGAACTACGACGCTGTCCGGTCAGCTTTGATCCAACGCGGCTATCCGATTGGCGGGTTGTATCGGGCGATGAATTACGCTGGGTTCAACGACTATTACGTCTCCAAAATATCGCAGATCGGAACCCCGCTGTTCTTGCGGGGGCGCCGCGGCATGGCGCAGATGGTGAAATATCTACGAGAAGGGAACGTGCTGGCGTTGTTGATTGACCAGCATATGGGGGCAGGGGAACCGCTAACCTTCTTTGGGCACACGGCTTATACAGCCCTGTCTGCCGCGGAAATGGCGCTGAAGTATGATGCGTTACTTGTCCCGGTCTACGGAATCCGCCAGCCGGATGGGTTAAGTTATGAAGTGGTCGTGAATCCGCCGATTGCGCACTCGGATGCGGTGACGATGACGCAGGCGCTAAACGATGATCTGGAAGCCCAAGTACGAGCGCATATGGATCAATGGCTATGGATCCACCGACGCTGGAAAGAGTTACCGGATCAGGATTGACGTAGTGCTCGCTCGGCAAAAATGCTTTGAGCGAGTTTTTGGGTTTCCGCTTCCAAGGTGATCAGCGACACCATTGCCGCTTTGCGATCATGCGCTTCGACTGCATCGAGGATGTCTGTGTGCAGTTGCGCGATGAGGGTGCGGTCGCGAGCCGTGAAGGTTATCATGTTCATCAGTGGCTGCATGCCTTCAACTGCGCCTGCGAGTTGATAGGACAAAACCGGGTTTTGTGCGGCATCCACAAACGCCCGGTGAAAGGTCACGTCTGAGGCGCAGAAGGCTTCATCCGTCAAACCGTCTTCTTGCTGACGGGCAATTTCGGTCCGCATGATCGAAAGATGTTCTTCAGTGCGTCGCGCAGCTGCGAGATGCGCGACGGACCGCTCCAAGGCAAAACGGGCCTCGCAGGCCGTTTCAAAACTCACGGCATTCATCGAAAGCAGCAACGTCGACGTCGTGATCTGTTGGGAATAGGCGTCTTCAAACCGAAGTCTGTTCACAAAAGCCCCACCAGACGCACCGCGTTGCGTGCGGATCAAAGACTGTGCCGCCAGTCGCTTTAACGCCTCGCGGACAGTAGATCGCGAGACGTTGAAATGCTCTGCCAGTTCGGACTCAGATGGGAGGCGTTGATCAACATCCAGCTCACCCGAAACAATTGCCTGACGTATGTCATCGGCTATCTCTGCGGACAAATCGAGGGGCTTGGTGACATTTTCCATTTGTTAAATTTTCAATTGTCTGACATTTACAAATCCAGCACCTGAATCAGGGACAGGAGGAGACATGCAAGGCGTAACACGATCCGCGCTGTGGGTGTTGTTCTTCGGCATTATTCTTCTGTCATGGTGGTGGATGTATGCCATGTCAACCGGTATGGGGCTTGATCTTCTGGGTCGCCCCAACGAGATGGCGCAGGCCATGGCGCGGATGAATCCACGCATGGACATGTATATGCCGATGGCGGAATTCTGGCCTCTTCTAGGGATGTGGGCCGGGATGATGGCGGCAATGATGTTGCCGACAATGATACCAACCATGCAGACCTATGAAGCCTTGATGCGTTCAGCGGATGGCACGCGCGCCGGCTGGCTGGGCGTACTTTTAGGGTACTTCATCGCGTGGGTCGCTTTTGCTGCGCTGATCACTGGCGTTCAGTTGGCCCTGCTGTTTGGCGGCGTGATTGACATGCTAGGCATACCCAAAGCGCATTGGATCGGCGCGGCTCTGTTGATTGTCGTCGGTCTGTTTCAATTCACGCGCGCCAAAGAAATCTGCCACGGCGTATGTCATTCGCCGATGAGCTATTTCTTGGGTCACTGGCGGCCAGACTTTGCTGGCGGTTTGCGGATGGGTCTTGGCCTTGGAGCATTCTGCGTTGGCTGTTGCTGGGGGTTCATGGCGCTTGGGTTTGTCGGCGGCATGATGAACCTTGCGTGGATGGGATTGGCGACCTTGTTCATGGTCATCGAAAAACTACCCCAAATTGGGCATTACGTAACAAAACCGGCTGGCTTTGCCTTGATCCTGGCGGGGATCGGGTGGGGTGTCTGGCCACTCATGGGAGGATAATCATGGCCCCGAAAAAACGGCCCGACGCGGATCGCCTGCCGATTTCGCAACGCATTGATCAACGTATGCCCAATCCGGGCCGTCGCCAGATGAATCCCACGGAATGGGCCATCAAGGGCGAGCTGTTTCTGAACTGCTCTTGCACTGTCTTCTGTCCATGTGTTGTCAGCCTTGGTGCGCACCCGCCCACGGAAGGCGACTGCAAAGCGTGGATGGCGATTGCCATTGATGAAGGTCATTTCG
>CAZDXI010000273.1:277-4529 GCA_964509095.1 uncultured Rhodobacterales bacterium | reverse complement strand
CATGATTTTGCAAGATGCGCGTTTTAGTCAGGTGCAAGCGATACCAGAACGGGACAGCGCATATGGGTTTGCACAAGACAAAGACGTTTTTCACCCTCACTGCAGGGCGCACCGGAACAGCGTGGCTGGGCGATTTCCTTGCAACAAATACCGGTGAAGAGGTTGTGCATGAACCGCTCGGGATCGAAGACTTTGGAACGAAAATGCCGGACATTCGCCTGCTGCGGCACTTCAATACCTACGGCAACGACGCCTATGTGCAGGCCTTCTGGGCGCAAAAGCTCGATGGCATCAAGCGGCTGCCATTTTATGCGGAAACCAATCACACATTGGCGAAATGCGGTCTAATCGAAAACCTTGCAGAGTCAGCGCTGGCGGAAGATGCAACCGTGATCGTGCTGCGCCGGGATCTGGTGCGCCAATGCGTCAGCCACCTTGTGCGCCACGATTTCAGCAACGTCACCAGCATCTGGCAATGGTACTTGCATCCTGACTATCCGAACCGATTGGTCACGCCACGCCCGTTCTTGCATCTGGGGCAATTGGGGTTTGCGATCTGGTATTGCTATGAACTCGCGGCACGCCAGACCTATTATCTGAAGCGATACGGGGATCGGTTGAACTTTGTAACAGCAGAACTGGAACAGATCACCACCGCAGACGGTGCGCAGGTGTTTTGGGACGCGCTTGGCGGGCAGGGGGCGTGCAGCTTGCCACCGCCGAAGAACCAGAACACCGCGCGTGCGCCGGATGATTTGGTGGACCGTGTTGGCAGTGTGTTTGCGTCTGTGAAGTTCGATGTGGACAGCTTGGTCGACAAAGCAGTGGAGAGCGGATTTTCCTTTGAAGAGGGTGCGTGTGCTCTAAACCCCATGATGGCGCGCAAGGTAGCGAGTTGACGGGCCTTCTGGTCTGAGCCGTACCTTGTTGCGCCGTTATTGCAGCGCAGGCGCTTCGGGCAATTGTAGCCAGTCCATTTCCGCAATCCGCTGTCCGAAATAAGCCGACCCTGCCAAGGTCCAATGGCCATAGTCATAGGTTACGGCTTTGCCGTCCGGAGTGACTCCGGTACAAAGTTGCGCGATGTCATCGCAAATGAGGGCGCGCCGGTCGAGAAAAGGCAGATTTCTCTCCCGTGCAAGTTCGGCCATCGCGGCGTTGGTGTCGCGGGCAAATGCGCTTTGTTCAGCGAAAAACTCCGCGTTGGCCCGTTCCACTGGGAATCCTGTTCCATCAAATCCAATGTCACGGGCGATGTCTGCGATGATCACTGGGCCTTCGCGATCGTATTCGGCCGTCATACCGATCAAGACTACCGGAATGCCCCGTGCCTTTAACCAATCGGGCAGCGTGTCAAGGACGGGCAGTCGCCCCGGACGATGCCAGCGCGCAGCAAACGCCACATGCGTCGCACCCGAAACCAAAGCTTCCGCTTCGCGCATCATCTCCGCGATGCAATCGCGGTCTTCAGGCTCGGCATAGCACGCAAAATCGATAGCGATGCGGCGAACTTCAAGCCCGGGAAATAGATGTGGGTTCTGGTAAAACGCGTTGAAAAGGCCTTTGGAATGACTGTCACCCAGTAAAAGAAGCCGCGTGACCTCGGGGGCGCCAGAAAACCGTGTCAGATCAAAACGTGCTGGTACAATGCCGTCCAGCACATCCCACGTGCGAAACCTCTCATATCGCGCATCGATCATTGGCTCTTGCAGCGTGCGCACGACTTTCCGGTCGGGGAAACCTTCCTGTTCGTGCCCATAAAACCCAAGCGCAAAGAAGCCTACTATGCCCGCAATCGACACCGCTAAAACGCTGCTTCGCGTGGGAAGAACGCGCGCAGGCGACCCGCGGAATGGTTGCTCCACATACCGCCAGCTTACGGCGGCAAGTCCCAGTGACGCCAGCGCCAACAGCCCCATTAGCCAGACCGGAGGGGGGCCGATGGAGGTGATCCGTGCAAAGGCAAAGAGAGGCTGGTGCCACAGGTATGCGGAAAAGCTGATCAGACCGATACCGACCATGACCCGGGCCGACAGAATTGTCGCGGCAAAGGTTCCGCTGCGGGCAAACAAGATCACAAACGCGGTGCCCACAACCGGTGGTACTGCAAACATGGGATAAGGCGTGTCGTGGGTCATCGTGAAGATGGACACCAAGATCATGACCAACCCAAGTGCCCCCAAGACCGGTTGCTCGGGTACTGAGCGGTAGACCATGAACCACGCGCATAATGAGCCCACCAGCAACTCCCAAACCCGGACATGCGTTAGGAAGAACTTTGCCTCAGCGTCCAGATCAGCAAAAATGGCCGCTCCCAGGCTAAGCCCGCCTCCGGCGAGGATCAGCAGCAAAGCGATATTGCGCGACCATCGCATGGCCAGCCACAACAGGGGCGGAAACAACAGGTAGTATTGCTCCTCAACCGCAAGGCTCCACGTGTGCAATAACGGCTTTTCTTCCGCCACAGCCGCGAAGTACCCGCTTTCGGACCAGAACAGGAAATTGGACGAAAACAGCGCCGTTGCGGCAAGGCTTTCAAAGAAGTCGCGCAGCTGGGTTTGCAGCATGAAGGTCCAGGCAAAGGGGATACAGACCAACATCACCACAAAAAGTGCCGGCAAAATACGCCGCGCGCGTCGTTCGTAAAAACGTAAAAGCGAATAGGTGCCCGCGTCCATATCCTGCAACAGGATCGTGGTAATCAAATAACCAGAGATCACAAAAAACACATCGACCCCGACAAACCCGCCGGAAAACACTGAAAAGCCTGCGTGAAACAGGATCACCGGCAACACTGCCACGGTGCGCAAACCATCAATTTCGGGGCGGTATTTCATAGGAACTGGATGTATCGACATGGCGCGATGGTCAACCGCGCCTCTTCCTTTTGCCGAAAATACCTCGGGGAGCGCGCGGGGCGGGGCCCGCGCATTAAGACGTCACTCATACGGCTGGCTAAGCCCAACACCCCCCAGATACACCCCCATTACGGTTTCCAGCAGATCTTCAGGCGGAAACGGCGATGCGCGACCCGGAGAGTTCCGTGCAAACAGCTCCACCACACCGTGGCTCATGGCCCAGATATGTGCAGAAAACATCGATGCGGGAGGGCGTTTGTCCTCGGGGATGTGTTGGGACAGATCGCTGGCGGCTTTTTCCAGCACCTCATTGGCGCGCGTCGAAACGGCTGCGAGTTCCGGCGTGCGGTTGACCGAGATTCCGCTTTCAAACATCGAAATGTAGTGCCCCGGAAACTTCCGCGCAAAGGCCAGATAGGCCCGACCGGTTGCCTCAAACGCCGCCAAGGCGGATGGCTGGCCGGATTGGTAAGCGTGCTCCATCAAGTCGGCAAAAATCTCATATCCCTGACGCGCGGCTTCGGCGATCAGGTCTTCGCGCCCCTCAAAATGGCGATACACAGCGGCAGGCGTCACGCCCGCGCGTTTGGCCGCTTCGGACAAAGTGAACCCGGTTGGCCCCTTTTCCTCAATCAGTTTCAGCGCGGCCTCGACCAATGCGGCGCGCAGATTGCCGTGATGATACCCGCGTTTAGGCACCCTTGAACTCCGGCCAGATATCGGGACCGCCACAGATCAGGGGATCGGGTTGGCCGACGACGTCTTTGTCTTTCAACGGATAGTCCAACTGGCCCAGCATGTGCCGGATCGCTGCGAGCCGCGCGCGGCGTTTGTCATCTGTGCGCACAATCGTCCAAGGTGCGGCGTCGGTATGAGTGCGCTCCAGCGTTTCACCAATCGCCGCAGTGTAAGCATCCCATTTCTTTAGCCCAGCAGCGTCGATCCAGCTCAGTTTCCACTGCTTCAAAGGATCGCTTTCCC
This sequence comes from uncultured Rhodobacterales bacterium, assembly GCA_964509095.1. Lineage (GTDB taxonomy): Bacteria > Pseudomonadota > Alphaproteobacteria > Rhodobacterales > Rhodobacteraceae > Aliishimia. Next base: position 690 of record CAZDXI010000273.1, on the reverse strand, counting down.
GCGCAAGGAACCGACGCAACTGTTCGGCGCGCCCCACGTTGAGCCAGAACTTCACGAGCGTGATGCCTTCGTCGACCAGCATGTCTTCGAACTTGGGCACCTGGGCAAAGAAGTGTTCCCGCTGATCGGGTGTACAGAAATCAAACACATGCTCGACCACACCGCGATTGTACCAAGAGCGGTCAAAGAACACGATTTCTCCCGCAGAGGGCAGGTGATCAATGTAGCGTTGGAAGTACCACTGCGTCGCTTCCTTGTCCGTAGGCTTGGACAGGGCAACGACACGTGCACCACGCGGATTAAGGTTCTCGCGGAAGCGTTTGATTGTGCCGCCTTTTCCTGCGGCATCACGGCCTTCGAATACCAGTGCAATGCGCGCACCGGTCTCCTTGGCCCACGCCTGCATCTTTACC
>CAZDXI010000273.1:0-267 GCA_964509095.1 uncultured Rhodobacterales bacterium | reverse complement strand
GATCTGCAATGCGGCGATGTCTTTTTCGTAAGCCTTACGCGCAAGACGTTCCTGATGCGGGAAGTTCGGGTCAAGGATGTCGCCCTTGTCCGCGCGCTTGATCGCATCACGGATCTCGTCCGGGGCTTCGGAGGTATAAAAGGTGCTGATCGCACCGTCGAAGGGAAGCTCCATTGTCCGGGCTCCTGAATTGGTCTGCTCAGATGTTAATATGGGATGTCAATGCGATTAACGCAAACCGGCACGCGCGGCGACCCGGTCGATGGC
>CAZDXI010000272.1:3485-4544 GCA_964509095.1 uncultured Rhodobacterales bacterium | reverse complement strand
ACTTCGCCCTCTCCCACAATGGGGTGGTAGAGTTGGCTGATCTGGTAGCCTTGCGGCAGGTCGGGGTAGAAGTAGTTTTTCCGGTCAAAGGCGGAATTCAGGTGGATTTCGGCCTGCAATCCCAGTCCCGTACGCACGGCTTGGGCCACGCATTCTTCGTTAATCACGGGCAACATGCCGGGCATGCCCGCATCCACGAAGGCGACGTTGGAATTGGGTTCGGCTCCGAATGTGGTGGACGCACCGGAGAACAGCTTCGCACGAGTAGAGACCTGCGCGTGGACCTCCATCCCGATGACCAGTTCCCAGTCCTGTTTGGCCCCGGATATGACTTTGGGTTTTGGGGCTTCATAGGTCAGGTCGAGCATGGGTGGAACTCCGGCTAGGGTTTGAGCGGTGAATAGAACAGCGGGCAGGTTGCTGCAAGGGTCGGCCGCGACCGACTTTGCACGTTCCATGGGGCGCGACGGTTTGGCCGCTTGCAGGGGACAGGGTTGATACACAGGTTAAACACATGGGACAAATTGTTCAGGCCGAAGCGCCCGAAGATGCGCTTATCGCTCCGTTTGCTGCGAAGGACGCCCATTATGTGGATGCGTTTCACACGATGGTCACAGGCCATGTCACGCTGCAGGAATTCATCGAGGCGTTTTACACAACCCCGTTGTTTCGGGCTGAGCGATTGGTGCTGCGAATTGCCGCCAAGCGACCCAGCACGGACGCAGATGTCAGGGCACTAGCAGCAGGGGAAACCACACGCTTTGCGGCTTGGGAAATTGAGGCGCGTCATGGGGATGAGATCCTGCTGGCGGATCTGTCCGGGCGCACGAAATCGTGGCTGTCGGTTGAGCGTGTCGACGCAGGAACGCGGCTGTGGTTCGGGTCCGTCGTGGTGCCGGTGGAGGTGCGCGGGACGCTGAAACTGGGACCTGTGTTTGACACCCTGCTTGGGGCGCACAAGCTGTATTCTCGGCTTTTATTGAGTTCTGCTGCTCGGCGGCTGGGCTCGTCGCGCTCGACCGAGCGCGCCTCGCAAAACTAAACCGCTCGACCGAGCGC
>CAZDXI010000272.1:0-3385 GCA_964509095.1 uncultured Rhodobacterales bacterium | reverse complement strand
CCACAATACTGCGGGATCAGGCAGGGAGCCGGATCGCGGGGCCGTTTTCAGAGAAGACCACGTCCTGACCACGCGCCAATTCCGGAAGAAACAGGGCGTTGAGAATGCGGTAGGCTTCTTTCAGGCCTTTGTCGGCAAAGCGGTCTACGGAGCGGATCGCAAGGTTGTTGTCAAAGCCATGAGACGCATGCGCCCAGATCAGCGGGTGCAGTTCGGTCATGTAATCCGTGATGATCCAGTCGCGGCATTTGTGGATATGCGCGCGATTGAAATCGGCGACCTCATGCCCGGATTCTCCGGCCATCGTCACAGAGCAATAGGCGGCCAAAAGGTTGGCGGTGTATTGGTCCGGACGAAGCGCGAGGATGTCGCGCAGGCCTTGTGTGAAGTTGGGCACATCGAGCCCGGCGAGTGCTTCGTCATCCGCACTGATGGCATCAAACATCACCCATGTGTAGCCGCCTGAGCCCCAGATGTGATGCAGCGATGACGCCGTACGGCGTGCGTGCAATTCTAGCTGTTGATAGTCGCCATCCCGGCTCGGCAGAAGGCGCGTGCCGAAATTGCGCATTTGGCGCGTGTCCATCGGGCTGAGGTTTATCAAGACCTCAAACCTTTCAACCAGGGACGACAGATCGCCATCGGTTGGCAGGGTCAATCCGCAACACGCCGCCACCAGCATGGGCGCGCCGAGCGATTTGCCGCAATGCTCCGACAGGATTGAACGCGCACGGTCCATATGGGCATGGAACGCGTCATCGTTTGTGGTGGGCGACTTGGACGCAGACCGGGCGCCATGCCAGATCCAGGCGAGGTCCATATGGGCCAGCGCCACGACCAATGCGATGGCGTAATCGTCGTCATGCTCTGCCAGTACGTTTTCCAGGGCTTCAATTCCTGCAAGAAGCGGCGCATCCGCAGCGGGTGTACCATCAAAGAACGCGTGTTCTACTGCCCCAATCACGTCGGAGCGCGCGCCGAAAGCAATCAACTCGGACACGCTCATGCCGCCGGGGGTGAGGGCACGCGCGGAGTCTGCGCGACGCATCTGGACAGACAGTTCTTCCCAGTCATCCTGACGGGCAAGTTTTTGGCCCATCTTCTGCCATGTGTCGCGGGCGGAATCCTCGGCTGTGGGGTCCGGCGTCGGGATATGCAATGTGCCTTCCGCACCCGTCGTCACCGGCAATTCGGTGATTTCAGACGGTCGGCGGCTCCGTCGGGGTTCCGCGGAGAATAAACTCGATATCAGAGACGAGATGCTCATTCACTCAATCCAAATGTCTTTTTTCGCAATATCACTGGGGTTTCGGGCTGAAAAAGGGCGCGTCTTGGGAGCTTTGGGGGTAATGCGCGCCCAATTGGCTAACAAAAAGTTAACAATTGCGCGGGGTTGGTCGCAATTTTAGCAAAATTCTAGATATGCGGGAGGTGGCGTGATTTGACAGCGAGAACAGGTGCTTGGCTCCAAGTGGACGCTCAGAGAAAGCCGAAGTGGTGTCGCTGTGTCGTTAATCCATGCGCCTGAAGAGCGGCTTCAAACGCACGATGGGGCGGCGTTGCCTCGGCCGGGAGGCGGATTTTGCGACCAGAGGTCAGCACAACGGCGGCACGAACTGAAAAGTCAAACCGGGTGACGAGACGAATATGGTCTATCTCCTGCAAAGGAATCTCAGCGGTGCGCGCACCGGAGTGCCAGTGAAGCGCCCTCGTGTCGAGAGACGCACCGGCATTGGTGCCGGACCACAGGTCCCAAAGTGCCGGCAGGGTAAACAGAAGGATCAAAGCGATGATCCATCCAGCTGCGTCAAACACCAAAAGCGCGACAAGGCAGGCGATCCAGACGCCGAGCACAGCAATCAGCGTTGCCCAACTGCGCCCATGGCGGACATAGGCGTAGGGCGCAGGCACGTTCATTTCAGCCGGTAAGCCTGTTTGATGTCGTTCAAAGCCTCGCTCTGGCGGGAGGACAGCTCTGATCCGGTGGTCTGGGACATGCCTTGGATGATGCTCATGAGGGACTGAAACGCATCGCCGTCCGGGTCCATGCTGCGCAGTTTCTTGGCCAGACGTGGCACTGCTTGTTCGGGTGAGCCGCATTCGGACACGAGCCACTGGCCGAGCACTTCGATCTCCTGAGCTTCATCGGCAGACAGGTTCATGTTCTTGCGCACCTGAATATCCAGTGCATTGCGTGCATCCGAGGTGGGCAGATCATCAAGAGCGATAAAGGCCGTGGCCAATCCGCCGATCGCTAGGCGTGCGTCTTCGATGCTGTCGACTGCGTGTTGCTGATACTTGCGGCGAAACCCAAAGCGCCGGGCGGCAGCACGGATATCGTCGGCTACGTCAATCAATTCGGTTGCCATCTCTGCGCCGCGCCGGGCACGCATCACCAGAAAATAGGCGGCTGTCGCAATGCCGATAATGCCAAGAATAATGTGCATGAATTTGGGGTCCTCGTCTTACGTGTAACGCAGATTACAAGCACACCACGCGCAGGTCACTTGGAAATGCGCGATCAGCGCCCGCCTGTGACTTCAATGAAGGACCCCGTCATGTAGGACGCATCATCTGACAGCAGGAACAGGATCGGACGCGCAACCTCATCGGGATGGGCTTCCCGGCCCATGGGCACCATATGCGCCAGCCGCTGCGCGCGGCCCGGTTCGCCGCCTTTAGCATGAATGTCTGTGTCAATCAGGCCGGGGCGCACGGACATCACACGGATGCCGCGCGGTGCGAGTTCGTCCGATAGGCCTTTGGTAAAGGTGTCCACGGCGGCTTTGGACGCGGCGTAATCCACATATTGGTTGCCAGAGCCAAGACGGGCCGCAGCGGAGGACACATTCACGATCACACCGGGGCCATCCATTTTGGCCGCCGCATCACGCGCCACCATGATGGCCCCAATCACGTTGACGTCGAACATGCGGCGCAGACGGGCGTGGTCGTATTCGGCCACTGGGACGCTCATGCCGACAATGCCAGCATTGTTGATGCAAGCATCCAGCCGGGGGATCTGTGAGAACATGCTCGCGACAGCGTCCGGGTCTGCCACGTCCGCTTGCAAAAGCGTGACCTGCGCGCCTGCGGCCTCGCATTCCGCTTTGACCGCGTTAGCACCGTCGGTGTCAGTCCGGTAATTCAGATAGAGATCATAATCCGGAGCGGCGAGACGCGCACAAGATGCACCGATTCCGGCAGAAGCGCCGGTGATGAGAAGAGTTTTGCGAGTCATGTCTGTGCCTTTCGTAGTTGGATCGGATAGGGGGCCAGCCCCGTCGTCCATTGGTCTCTCGGACCAAAGGCGTAACTCAGGACGACCCCCCAGGTATTTATTGACAGAAGAAGCAACGGTCAGGCGTCGAGGATAAGCGTGACC
>CAZDXI010000271.1:0-4553 GCA_964509095.1 uncultured Rhodobacterales bacterium | reverse complement strand
CACCTCACGAAAGTTTCATGCCCGGCGTGCGAGAGATTTGCACCCGCCACGGCATCCTGTTGATCGCGGATGAGGTGATTACGGCCTTTGGGCGCACCGGAAGCTGGACTGGCTCGCGACACTGGGGCGTGCAGCCTGACCTGATGGCGACGGCCAAGGCGATTACCAATGGTTACTTCCCATTCGGAGCGGCAATGATTGCAGGCCATGTGGCCGAAACCTTTGAAGACAACAAAGACGCGATGGGTATGATCGGCTCCGGCTACACCTATTCCGGCCACCCCGTCGGGGCCGCGGCTGCTGTGGCGTGTGTGAAGGAAACCTTACGCCTTGATGTTCCTGCGAACGCCGCACCGCGTGGTGCGCAATTGTTCGACGGCCTGAACGCGTTGGCCGACAAGTACGATGTGATCGGAGACGTTCGCGGCGGCCACGGATTGATGTGCGCCATCGAACTGGTATCGGACCGCGCGGCCAAAGCTCCGGCAGACAAATCCACCGGCCTCAAAATACAGGAAACCACCTATCAGAACGGCGCGATGATCCGCGTGTCTGGCCCGAATATCATCCTGTCCCCGCCTCTGGTCGTGACTGAAGACGACGTGACCACCATCCTCACCGCGTTGGAAGCAGGCCTTGCGGCGGCCTAATTCCCCATCAACGCCGGATCAAACGGGTACTTGGTGAGGTTCTCGTACCCGTCTTCCGTGATCAGCACCTGATCTTCAAGCTTGATGGAGAAATCGCCGCCCACTTCGCCAACTAACGCCTCAACACACAGCGTCATGCCCGGCTCCAGCGGATAGTCAAACGCGCCGTCCACAGCCTTGTCCGGGTAAGCAACCAATGGCCATTCATCGCACAGCCCCACGCCGTGCATCAGGCAGCCGTATTTCAGGTCCTGATACTTGTCCGGCAGGCGGTGGCAATTGGCGGTCAGCTCCGGAATAGTCACTCCGGGTTTGAGCATTTCCATATTGGTTTGAATATGTTCCACGCCGATCTTCATTGCTTCGATCATATCTGCGCGGGGTTTCTGATCCCCGATCCACCACGTGCGGGAGATATCGATGCAGATCCCATAGGACCCCACAAGATCCGTATCAAAGGCCACGATTTCGTTGTTCTGAACGATACGCGGGCCGCATTCCTGAAACCACGGGTTGGTCCTTGGACCAGACGCCAACAACCGGGTTTCGATCCATTCGCCCCCGCGCTTAATGTTTTCCGCGTGCAGAACGGCCCAGATGTCGTCCTCTGACACGCCGCCTCCGGGCACATGGGTGCGGGCGAAATCCTCCATCGCTTTGCACGCTTTCTCGCAGGCATCTGACGCGCAGCGCATCGCGAGGATCTCATCCGGTCCTTTCACGGAGCGCGCCTTTTCCGTAACTTCTTCGCCCTCTTCGATGATGAGCCCCTGCGCCTCCAGCGCGCGCAGCCCAGCGACCATGATCTTGTCGACTGCGAGCTTTTTCATTCCCGGCGCATGCTCTTCCAGCAATTGCCGCACTTCGTTGGAAAACGGGTCCGCAAACGCATCCACGCGATCCCCTGTGCTAAAGTAAAACATCGACGCACCTGAACGAACTTCCTTCACCAATGGATTGAATTCACTCAGGAAAGGAGAGTTCTTGTAATCCCAGATTACCATATGCCCGTCTGCGCAGACCAGCACCGCCCGGAACGGGTTGTGCGTGTTCCACAACTGCATGTTCGTGGTGTCGGTGGCATAGCGGATGTTCAGCGGGTCAAACATCAGCACCCCGCCATAGCCGCGATCGACCACGTGCTGTGTCAGCCGTTTCCAACGATACTCCCGCATGGCCGCTAGGTTGGGCAGGACAAGTCCTGCTGTCTCCCATTCCCGGAAGGCGAGCTGTGTGGGGCCGATCTCTACGCGGTCGGCATCATTGGGCGTTCCATCCCCAAGCGTAGCACCGCGGCTCGGGTCGATCTTGCGGGTGTCACGATAATGCTGGTTCATGTGGGATCTCCTCTTGGTCTCAGCATGACCCGCGCCCCGACACAGCGGCAAGTCTGAATGCGACGGCTGTGGGCGTCGTTTTTGCACCCTTCCTTAAGTCCCGAAAATGCGCGATCACGTGCGCATGATCCTGCACGATGCCCTGCCCGAAGACATGCGTGCCCCGCGCGCCCTGCCCGGTGTTCAACCTGTGCCAAGCTCATGGCTGCATGTGGATGAAGCCTACTCCGGCCAGATGGCGCGACGTGAGGAGCTGTTGGTTCAGCACCGCGCTGACGTACTCTGGCATGCGCCACATGCGCTTGAAGCGGCGTGTGAACTGCTCGACCAAGTGTGCACAAAGCTGCCTCGTTTTGGGTTCAAGCTGGACCGCGACACAGCCACCTGCCCTGATGGGCGCAGTGTTCCGCTCAACAGGGCCGACCCTCTCGCCACGTTGGGTCGACTTGTGCAGTGCGACTTTTGCTTGCTTGAAAAGGTGGGCGATGAACATATCCTGCAAGGCGCTGTACTCTGCTTTCCGGCAAGCTGGACGCTTTCAGAAAAGGCCGGACGGCCCCTCACAGCGATCCATGATCCGGTTCCGGAATATGACCACAGCCTCGCCAAGCGCGTGCAGCGCTTGTTTGACGGAGTGCAAGTCGGCCGTCCGCTCTGGCGGTCGAACTACTTGCATTATCTGGATGCAGAGCTTCACCAACCCCGCTTGGTCTCAGACCCGCGGCCCCACACCGGTCCGGACGGCCCCTATATCCGAGCAGAACGTCAGACCATTCTGCGCCTGCCCGTCAGCGGCTGGGTCGTGTTCGCCATTCACACATATGTCACGTCGCGAGGCGCGCACGAAAGGGCGCGATGAGCAGTCCGCCCAAAAGCCCAATCGCTGTGGTGCCCAACAAAAAGCCAAGACCGGCAAAGACAACGCCCGCAAAGTTTAATGGCATGGCCGGGACAAACTCTTGCCAAGCCGCTTTTGCAATCTGCGTATCCGCATCCGCCGCGTGATAGGCGCGCATAAACGGCCCCGCACTTTCGACTACGCCCAACTGTGCGGACAAATGATCAAATCGGTCAATCGTGCGTTCCATATCTGTGCGGCGGCGCTCCACAAACCCAGTCCCGACCATTGAGGCCAAAGCATCCGCGCGGCTCAACCCTTCTGCGGCGGCCGAGGCATCAAAATCCGCAACCACTTGTTCCAGCGCATCCACCGCACCACCAAGGCGCTGCACATATTGTTGCGAAAACTCAGGAAACTGCGCAAACGTGCCTGCTCCTGCCAGTCCCGCAGCCAGTGTCAGAACCCGCAACATCACTGCTTCCTTTCGTAGATTGCGCCCCAGATAGCCTGATCCACCGCGAACATCGCGGGCCAATCAACACAAGCGTCCCAGACAGCAACTGCTGTCCAATCTCCGAAAACTGTTGCCGCATAGCTCCCCGTGCTGAGCCGCCCCGGAAAGCACAAAGCCCCATAGTGCCAAAAGGTGTTTCCGCGTGGCAGGGTTCGAAATGTCGTTCCGATCCCATAGTACAAACCGTCATCCAGCGTGGCATAAGGCAAGGCCTTGGGATCGCGCGCGATTCCGTCTTCAGCTGCGAACCAATGCGCGTGCCACAGGGCAAAGTCTTCAGCCCTCATAGACCAGCCACCCCACGGCAGAAACGCTCCCGCGCGGGCAGATGGCATCGCAGCGACTTCAGCCGGATCGATCGCAACTTCCGTGCATACGTCCTGGTAGCTGCGCCCGGCTGCGGCTTCGATCATCAGCCCGGCCAGTGCGTAATTTTCATTGTTGTAACTATAGACCCCAACGTCTCCCTGCGCGCCGCGCGCGGCTACGGCGTCCATTACGTCGCTGCTGCGGTCTGTGTCACTCTTGTCCAGCCACAGCGGCATCGTCGCTTGTGTTCCGTCAAACTCCAAACCGCTCTGGTGGGTCAGAAGCGCGTCAAAACCGATGTCCATAGCCACGCCAAGGCGCATATCAACCGTATCAAGCCACGCAATTTCCCCCTGCGAAACCAGCTCATTGGCGCATATTCCTGTGATGGATTTGGACAATGAGGCCAGTTCAACCGCAGCCTGAGGGTCACGTCCGATACCTTCAACCCGCACAACAGCACCATCCCGGACCAAAGCAATCACACCCGTCGTTTTGTTGGTCTCCAGCCACGTCTCAAACGCCGCCACAGCCCGTTCCGCACTAGCTTGGGTATCGCTCTCCTGTGCCGAAGCTGAAACGCTTAAGCTCCATACAGCACTGAAGCACGCAATGCCGCGTGTCCACATCGTCTCGCCTCATCTGTTCAGACCCTCTTGGTGGAGCCATCCCAGAACTCTAGCAGATCATCGCAAATCCGCCAACCGGCTCAGATCCCGGTGACGCGGTGTCCTGCGTAAATCTCGATGACCTTCGCCACAGCAGCTTCCGGAGGCATCTCTTCGCTTTCGCCTGTGCGGCGCGACGTCAGTTCAACCACCCCGTTTTTCAAGCCACGTGGCCCCACGGTGATCCGCCACGGCAAGCCGATCAAGTCCATTGTTGCGAACTTGCCGCCTGCG
>CAZDXI010000270.1:0-4557 GCA_964509095.1 uncultured Rhodobacterales bacterium | reverse complement strand
TGGGCAGCAAGGTCACCGTGATTGAAGGTGCCAAGGCGCTGGGCAAGGATGATCCCGAACTTGCGGAGGTCGTCCTGAACACCCTGCGCGATGAAGGCGTTGTGATCGAAGAAGACGCGATGGCCGAAAAGATCACGGGTACGTCCGGTGCGGTCGAAGTGCATGCCAAGGACGGGCGCGTGTTCAAGGGCTCCCATCTGCTGATGGCGGTGGGACGTAAATCGAACACGGACAAACTGAACCTTGACGCGGCGGGCATTGAGACCACGCGCACAGGGATCAAGGTGGATGACGGCCTGCGCACAACCAACAAAAAGGTCTATGCAATTGGCGACGTCGCGGGCGGTCTGCAGTTTACCCATGTGGCGGGTTATCATGCGGGGATCATCATCCGGTCCATGCTGTTTGCCTTGCCGTCTAAGACCAAGACGGCGCATATCCCTTGGGCGACATACACGGACCCCGAGCTTTCTCAGGTGGGTTTGACCGAAGCGCAGGCACGTGAGGCGCATGGCGACAGGCTTGAGGTCGTGCGCTTTGACTACCATCACAACGACCGGGCCATTGCAGAGCGCAAGACCAAAGGCTTCATCAAGGTCATGGTTGTGAAGGGCCGTCCCGTGGGAGTATCGATCGTCGGCTATCAGGCGGGAGAACTGATAAACCTGTGGTCCCTTGTGATCGCCAACAAGCTCAAGATGAGCCAAGTCGCAGCTATGGTTTCGCCGTACCCAACTATCGGCGAAGTCAATAAACGCGCGGCTGGGGCCTATTTCAGCCCTCGGTTGTTTGATAATCCGACTGTTAAGAAAGTTGTTGGGTTCGTCCAACGCTATATCCCCTGAATTGCTCATGAACACACTTTCCGGCCGATTCCTGATCCTGACGACGATCTTCGTGATGCTGGCGGAGGTGTTGATCTTTGTTCCGTCGATTGCGCGGGAGCGTCAGCAATATCTTCTGGATCGGCTGGAGCTGGCGCAGATCGCGTCGCTTGCCTTGTTGGACGACGACATGGTCAGCGCGGAGGTCGAAGAAGAACTGCTCAAGAACGCGGAAGTTTTTAACGTGGTGCTGCGCCGCGATGAAGCGCGCCAGTTGATCTTGTCCTCGGACATGCCGCAGCCGATTTCGGCGACCTTTGACATTCGCGATCCGTCTTCTTTTGTCCTGATCCGTGATGCAATGCTGAGACTTATCAAGAAGGAGCCAGAGGTTATTCGCGTGATCGGTGCCCCCGTCAGAGAAGCCGGGTTGCTGATCGAGGTGACTATGGACACCGGACCTATGCGGATGGAGTTGCTGGATTATGGTGTGCGGATCCTTTTGCTGTCCGCGGTTATTTCGATCATCACAGCGTTTCTGTTGTTCCTTGCTGTCCGCCGTCTGCTGGTGCGGCCGATCAAGGGCGTGGTTGGCCATATGCAAAGCTATGCCGCCGCTCCGGAAGACGCGCGGCGGATCATTCAACCAAATGCTGGCGTTGTGGAGCTGCGCGAGGCTGAAGAGGCGCTAAAGCAGCTTCAGATGGAACTGACCCAATCCCTGAAGCAAAAAGACCGCCTTGCGCAGCTTGGATCTGCTGTCTCCAAGATCAGCCACGATTTGCGCAACATCCTGACCTCTGCACAGTTGTTCACCGACCGGATTGAGAGCTCCGAAGACCCGTTGGTTGCGCGTATGGCCCCGAAACTTGTAAACTCGATCACGCGCGCAGTGCATCTGTGTGAAAGCACGCTGGCGTTTGGCAAGGCCGAAGAGCCCGCGCCGCGCCTGTCGGTTATGCCCTTGTCCGAAATTGTTGGGGACGTGATCGACAGTGAACGGCTTGCCACCGAAGGGCATGATATCTCGCTCAGCGAAGACATCCCCGGCAACATGTCCATCCGTGCCGACAGCGAGCAAATGTTCCGTGTCCTTGCCAACCTTGTGCGCAACGCGCGTCAGGCGATTATCACGAGCGGGTCGGGTGGTGAAATCTGTGTCTCTGCCCATGAGGATGCGGAAGCTTGGCATATCGAGGTCCGCGACACCGGTCCCGGCCTGCCAGCCAAGGCGCAGGAACACCTGTTCACCCCGTTTCAGGGTGGGATTAGCAAAGGTGGGACGGGGCTGGGCTTGGCGATTTCTCAGGAACTGGTCCGCGGTCATGGTGGCAATCTGGAATTAATGCGTACCGGGCCAGATGGCACCGTCTTTTCTGTTCGTTTGCCAAAAGGCGACGCCGCACGGGTTTAGGATTTCGGCGCCTTGACACGTTTGACGAAGATGGTACCGAGACCGAAACGTGCAAGCTGAAAAGCCCGTAAACATGACATCAGGCAATGACGAGGCAATTTGGTCCACACCATTTGATGCCTCTGGAAACACTGCAGAAATCTGGGAACCTGAAATCGCCGCGCTGGGCGGTGGCAGGATGGCGGCTGTCTGGACTCAAGACGGGAACGACGCCATTTGGCTGCGCGTATTCGGCAGCGATGGCCAGCCAGAGGGCGCGGCCATTCGCGTGACAGATGCGAACGAAGAAGGGAACCGCCCCGCCGTTGCGCTTTTGGAAAGTGGTGATTTTGTTGTCACGTATACCAGTCTGCGCGAAGGCGTTTCGGCCAGTATTCGGGCGCAAGTCTACGCTTCGGACGCCACGGCCACAGGTCAAAAAACGACGCTGTTTGAAGATGACGTGCATTCGGGCGTGTCCCCCAATGTCATCGGTCTGGCGGGCGGTGGTTTCGTCACAATATTTGACACAGCCTTTGGGCGGGACGGTGACAGCTTTGGCGTGTTCGGGCAGCTTGCCAATGCCAACGGTGTGGCGCAGGGCACGGATTTCCAGATCAACCAGACGACTGAGGGCTTTCAATCCTTCGGCACCCCAATGGCTCTGTCAGATGGCGGTTTCGTTGTAACGTGGCGCTCTCGCGAGGTGGATGGCAGTTTTTACGCCGTCATGATGCGCAGCTACGATGCTGACGGCACACCGCGCGGCTCCGAGGTGCGTGTCAACCAATACAGTTTCCGCTCGCAAGACGACCCGGATATCACGGCTTTGCCCGATGGTCGTTTCGTGATCGTGTGGGAAAGCGATGATCAGGATGGGTCCGGTGACGCTGTGTATGCCCGGATTTACGGGGCTGATGGTCTTTCTGATACCAGCGAATTTCGCGTGAACACCACGACCGCGCTGGATCAGAAAGATCCCAGTGTGGCAACTCTGCCTGATGGTGGATTTATCGTCGTCTGGACCCACGAAGACAGCGATACCGACACGGAATTGCGCTTTCAGCGTTTTGACACCAGCGGGCGCAAAGTCGGCACAGAGACCATCCTGGCCGAGGGTGCCGGTTTGGTGGACGCCGGAGCTTCGCTTGCCATTGATCCAGATGGGTTGGCCGGACTTGTGTGGCTGAACACCAATTCCGGCGATTTCGTTGGGCGAACTTACGTCTCTGTCGCGGATTGGAACGATGTGCCCGGCCCTGCGATCTTGGGCGATGCAACGGACAATGCGCTGTTTGGAACCGATGTCGCTGAGAGACTGAGCGGATTTCGTGGAGATGATATCCTGCAGCCGCGCGGTGGCGACGACACAGTGGATGGCGGTTCAGGGGCCGACACTGTCAGCTATCAGGACGCCAGCGCAGCCGTGACCGTCTATCTGCAGTTTTCGGGCCGAAACGTGGGCGGTGGCGAAGGACGAGACACGCTGATCAATATCGAAAACCTTGTCGGGTCCATTTTTGATGACCGCCTGATTGGTGACGCATTCGCCAACCGGATCGAAGGTCTTGAGGGTAACGATGTCATCAAAGGCAAGGGCGGGGCAGACATCCTTTTGGGTTTTGAGGGCGACGATAAGATCATCGGCGGTAACGATGCTGATGATATTGACGGAGGGAACGGCCGCGACATTCTGATCGCGCTGGGCGGCGACGATATCTTGCGCGGCGATGCGGGTGACGATTTTGCCTATGGTGGGCGCGGAGCCGACGATATGAGCGGCGGTACAGGCGACGACCGGCTGCGCGGGAATATCGGCGACGACACGATCAACGGTGACGCTGGCAGCGATGATATCCGCGGTGGTCTGAACAACGATCTGATGCGCGGAGGCGACGGCGACGACTTCCTGTTCGGGGAGTCCGGCAATGACACGCTTTACGGAGATGCCGGGAATGACAGCCTGACTGGTGGAACAGGGCGCGACACATTCTTCTTTGGTTCTGGAAGTGGGTTCGACCGGATCAAGGATTTCCAAGACGGCTTTGATAAAGTCGATCTGAGCTTGGAGAACTTCTCGGACTATACAACTGAAGTTGCGTCTCTTTTGTCCGAAACCGCCAGTGGCGTACGGCTCAACCTCGGCGGTGGAGATGTCCTGTTTCTCGAAGGAGTCGCGTTGAGTGAGCTCAGCGCATCCGACTTTATTCTGAGTTAGAAAAACCAACGCATGACGGGTCACATGGGGGTTGCAAAGCGCACACGTGGCGCGTAAATGACGCGCTGTGGACCGATAGCTCAGCTGGATAGAGTACCTGACTACGAATCAGGGGGTCGGGG
>CAZDXI010000269.1:0-4563 GCA_964509095.1 uncultured Rhodobacterales bacterium | reverse complement strand
GCTCTGTGCCGCCATTTGCCCGTGTTTCAACAGCCGTCAGGTTGGACGCCACCATCGCGTCTTTTTCTGGCAGCGCACCGCCATAGAAAGAGCCGGGTGTGTAGACCATGTCCACAATACCATCCCGTACGGCGTCGGGCTGTTGGAACATGCCGATGGCTTCCGGGCCGCCGCGCACTTCGATCTGAACAACGCCTTCACCGGCGGCATTTACCTTATCGACGAACTTCAGGAATGACTTGGTATAAATCAGGCTTTCTGGGAACGCGTGGACCGCGCTGATCGTTTCTTCCGCATAGGCGGCGGTAACCGCAAAGCTAGCGATCAGACCTCCAAAGATCGTGTGTTTCATATCGTTTCTCCCTTTCGTTTTACATGTGATTTGGAACCGCCCATATCGGGCGTTTACTCGAAAATTCTTTAATATCTTGAGTGTGTTGCTGCGTCAGGTCTATATCATCCCAGCCATGGGTGAGTTTCTGTCTTGCGCTGGCATTGATCTCAAAGGTGACGACTGTTTGACCGCATCTCATCGAACACCACGCCAGATCAATGTGTATGGGCTGCGGAGTGTCGAGCAGACCCATGAGGATCGCGTGGTCCTCAATGTTGACGCTGGCCGGAAGCAGACCGTTGTTCACGGCATTCCCGGCAAAGATATCGCCAAAACTTGGTGCGATCACCGCTTGGATGCCAAAGTCGACCAACGCATAAACTGCAGCCTCCCTTGAAGAGCCGGAGCCGAAATTGCGACCGGCGACCAGCACTGTGGGTTTGTGCGTGTTCAGAGGATGTTCTGTGTTCTTCCTGCGAACATCGTGCAGCAAGTATTCTCCATACCCATCCGTACGGAGGCGAGACATAAATCGGGCCGGAATCAACTGATCCGTGTCGATATTGTCTTGTGGCATCGCGAGCGCGATGCCTTCATGTGATGACCAACCTGCCATCACTCCGTATCCCGTCCGGCAAGCAACGGGCGCACATCGGTGAGAGTGCCAGTCACCGCGGCCGCCGCGACCATCGCGGGTGACATCAAGTGAGTGCGCGCGCCCTGTCCCTGACGCCCTTTGAAGTTTCGATTGGTGGTCGAAGCGCAGCGCTTACCGGGTTCGACCAAATCGCCATTCATGCCAACGCACATCGAACATGCAGACCCAACCCAATCCAATCCCGCATCGCGGAAGATTTGATCCAGCCCTTCCTGTTCCGCCCGGGTTTTGACGAGGGTGCTGCCGGGCGACACGATGCCGGGTACCTTGGCTGTGCGATCCTTCAAAACGGATGCTGCTGCGCGTAAGTCCTCGATCCGGGCATTGGTGCAAGAGCCGATGAACACCTGATCGATCTGTGTGCCTTCCAGCGGTTGCCCCGCCTTTAAGTCCATGTATTGAAGGGAATCTCTTATCTTTTGCCCAGCATCCGGCGCGGCTTTGTCCGGGTCGGGAACGGAACCTGTGATCGGCGCTGCGTCTTCGGGCGATGTTCCCCATGTCACGATTGGCGCGATCTCGCTGGCATCTAAAGTGACGTCGCGATCGAATTCAGCGCTCGGGTCGCTGTGCAGCGCGCTCCAGTCCTCCAACGCTTGTTCCCAGACCGTTCTGTGTGGTGCAAATGGGCGGCCTTCGACATAATCAAAGGTCATCTGATCGGGTGCGACCATGCCAAACCGCGCGCCCCCTTCGATGGACAGGTTGCACAAGGTGAGCCGTCCTTCCATCGACAGACCTTCGACCACTGGCCCGGCATATTCGATCGCGTGCCCACGTGCGCCATCTGCTCCCAGTTTTGCAATCCACCCCAATGCGATGTCTTTTGCGCCGACACCAGGTCCCAATTGGCCTGTCACGCGGATACGCATTGAGCTCGGCTTGGTCTGCCACAGCGTTTGTGTCGCAAGTACATGCGCAACTTCGGTCGCGCCAATTCCGAATGCTATTGCGCCAAATGCACCATGCGTAGACGTATGGCTGTCGCCGCAGTTAATGGTCAGCCCGGGCAAAGTGAGGCCCTGTTCTGGACCAACGACATGCACGATACCCTGTCGCGCGTCACCTTGTTCGAAACAAGTGATACCGTGCGTTTCACAGTTGCGACTAAGCGTATCGATCATGCGTTGCACGTCTGAGCTTGCAGTCCTGCCGCGTGTTGGCACGTAATGATCCGCAACACCAAAGGTTAGATCTGGCCGCGCAACCGTGCCGTTACGTTGTTCCAGTTTCGCAAATGCATGATGCGAGCCTTCATGTACCAGATGTCGGTCTACCCATAACAGTGATACGCCATCCTCACGCCGCAAAATCTCATGCGATTCCCATAGTTTATCGAACAAGGTCTGGCTCATGACCCGCTCCCGATGACAGGTTCCCAGTGGCGTGCTTCCCCGCCGCCAACGCGAGTTAGGTCCATCTCCAAGCGAAACATGTCTGGCCGATAAAGTGCGCTGAGGTATTCGACGCCGCGCCCATCGGCATCTCGAACCACGCGGTGCAAGGACAAAAGCGCAGCCCCGACGGACACCTCCAAAGCCGCCGCAACCTCCGGAGACGCAAGCGTGGCAGACACTGTTTGAGAGGCGTCGTTGACCTGAACGCCTGACCGTTCAAGCAGTTGGAACAACGGCGTGTCTGCCAGATCCTGTTCCGAATAATTCACGGCAATATCTTCTGGCACATATGTCGTGAGATGGGAAAACGGTGAGCCTTCCAACATACGGATTCGTACGGCAGTTTGAACGCGTCCGCGTGTGCCCAAAGCCTCAGCCACCACATGCGGCGGCGTGTTGTATCCAAACGATAGGAGGCGTGCGGTTGTGTTGCTCCCCATCTGTACGATCTGGGGGATCAGAGTTGCCATGTTGGCAGCGATGCCCGTATTTTGAGCCATAGCAGTCACAACAGACCCGGCGCCGTTTCGTTTTTCGATCAGCCCATCATTGACCAAAGCAGCCAGTGCGCGCCGTACTGTCACCCTTGAAACGTCATGAAGATCTGCCAGCCGTTGCTCGCCCGGCAACGCAGCTCCAACCGGTATCGCACCGCGCGCGATTTCGTCGCGCAATAGCAGATAAACGCGTCGCGCTTTGCCGCCTTCCGGCAAAAAATGCGTGTCTCCGTCTGCCACGTGCGTGGTCCTCCCTGCGCTGGAGGGTACGGCGCGCAAACGTCAATGCAAGGAAAAAGACTCTGAAAAAGCCAAAAAATTGTGTTTCCAAGTTCCTTAACCTGTCCTACAAATAATACAAATCTGGGAGGATTGTGATGCCCGTGATCGAAGCAACTTTGCTACAAGGTTATGACGACGCAGCAAAAAAGCGACTGTGCGAGGCGCTGACCGACGCCGTTCTGCAAGTCGTCCCCGCTCGACCTGAGGCGATAACCGTCCACTTGCACGAACTGGCCACAAACAATTACATGCGCGGTCGTCAGCAACGTTTCGGCGCGCCGCCTCGCCGCGATGGAGCAGAGATAGTGCAATCTTTCCTGTTGGCCATGCAGGATCGCGACTTGGTGGCCGCGCAAGGCCACTTGGGGGAAGATTTCACCATGCGCTTTCCCGGCGCTGCCCCCATGACGTCTCTTGAGGAGCTCATCGAATGGTCGAGCACGCGGTATGCGAAAGTTGCAAAGACGTACGAGGGTTTCGATCAGTCGATGTCCGGAGACCGCCTCGTTGTATATGCCCGTGGCTCTTTGCACGGGGACTGGCTCGATGGGGCGCCGTTCAAAGATATCCGGTTCATTGACAGGTTCGAAATCGACGGCGACAGAATTGTCTTGCAAGAGGTCTGGAATGATCTCGCAGAGGCGAAAGCCGCCAGATGAGCGACATTGACCCCATAACACTCGCCGTGCTGGCCGGCCGGATGGAGCAGATCGCCGACGAGAGGGACGCCACTCTGTTTCGAGCGGCTTTCAATCCTATCATCGCTGAAGCACATGACGCCTCCCACGGCCTTTACCATGCCGAAACCGGCGACACGCTGGTTCAAGGCAAGTCGGGTCTTCCCATTTTTGTGGGCGTCATGGCCTTTGCCGTACAGGCGGTGATCGAAGCCGCGGGCAAGCGCGGGGATCTCGCTGATGGGGATATCTGGATTTTCAATGACGCGCATTTGGGTGGCACGCACCTGTCGGACATGCGTCTCGTTCGGCCCTATTTCCGGGAGGGCAAGCTATTCTGCTACCTCGCCTCTGTTGGTCATTGGCACGATGTTGGCGGTGCGGTGCCGGGCAACTACAACCCGTCCGCCACCGACGCATTTCAAGAGGCATTTGTGCTGCCCCCAGTGAGGCTCGCTCGCAAGGGCGAGATGAACGACGACATCATCGACATCCTGATGCGCAATACGCGCTTGCCGCAATCCGCGATGGGTGATCTGAACGGTCAGCTCGGCGCTTTGGATCTTGGCGTGCGGCGTATGGATGAGCTGCTCGACGAATACGGCGCGGATACTGTTTCTGCGGCGCTGTCCGCACTGGGTGATCGCGCTGAAGCTCTGATGCGCGCTGATCTTGCCGAACTGCCAGATGGTGTGTGGGAGGCGACAGACTACCTCGA
>CAZDXI010000268.1:0-4568 GCA_964509095.1 uncultured Rhodobacterales bacterium | reverse complement strand
ACAATAGACACTGCAAAATACCCTGCGACAAGCCTTAAAATATGCAGAAATGCCGCGCCTTCGCCTAGACGCGCACAACTGCATAATTTCCGTTACGTTGTTTAGAGAGCGTTGACCGGGACCTTTAAGACCGGGTTGCCATCCTCATCACACGGCACTTCACCCGCACGCATATTCACTTGCAGCGACGGGATGATCAGCTTGGGCATGGCAAGTTGTGCGTCCCGTTCCGTGCGGAAGGCCACAAACTCTTCGCGGGTCTTGCCGCCGCCAACGTGAATGTTGTTGGCTTTTTCTTCGGCGACCGTGGTTTCCCATTGAATGTCGCGCCCACCGGGTCCGTAGTCGTGGCACATGAACAAGCGCATCTCGTCCGGCAGCGCCAGAACCTTCTGGATGCTGTCATAAAGCTCACCTGCGTCTCCGCCGGGGAAGTCTGCGCGAGCCGAACCGCCGTCAGGCATGAACAATGTGTCCCCCACAAACGCGGCATTACCCATGACATGCACCATGCAGGCGGGCGTGTGACCCGGCGTGTAGATGGTGAAACACGTCATCTCTCCGACGCGGTATGTGTCGCCCTCTTTGAACAACGCGTCAAACTGCGAACCATCGCGTTGGAACTCTGTGCCTTCGTTGAAGATTTTCCCAAAGGTCTCCTGAATGACCATGATCTTTTCGCCAACACCGATCTTGCCGCCCAGTCGTTCTTGCAGATAGGGCGCCGCACTCAGGTGATCCGCATGCACGTGGGTTTCGATGATCCAGTCGAGCGTCAGGCCGCGGGCCTCGATCTCTGCAATCAGTTTGTCCGCACTGTCTTTGGTGATCCGCCCTGCCGCCATATCGATGTCCATCACACTGTCGATGATGGCGCAGTGATTGCTGGCCGGGTCTTTGACGATATAGCTGATTGTGTTGGTCGCCGCATCGAAATGGGCCGACACGTCAGGCTTAACGTTAATATCCAATGGGTAGCTCATAACGATCCCTCCCGATTAGGCTTGCTGCAGGGGTTGCGACACACGACGGCGCTGCACCCAGCGTGCGATAAACATACCCGCAAGCAAGGCTGCCACAAAGACAAAGACGTCAGGTTGCCCCGTGCCCAAAGCAGGCAACGCGCCGCCCGGACAGAACCCGGCAATGCCCCAGCCTATGCCAAAGACTGCCGAACCGCCGATCAGGCGTGCATCAATGTCCCGCGCAGTCGGTACTTGGAACATGCCGGTCAGCACAGGTGCAGCGCGTCCCAAAACCAGACGGTATCCGATGAGCGTCGTTATCAGCGCACCGCCCATCACAAAGATCAAAGACGGATCCCAAGCACCTGCGATGTCGAAGAAATTCAGAACCTTGGCCGGGTTTGCCATACCGGAGATTGCAATTCCGATGCCAAAGATCAGACCGTTCAAGTATCCAGCGATCAAACGCATCGCTCAGCCTCCCAGAATATGGCGGATCACATAAACTGTGACGCCCGTGAACAGCATGAAAGTGATGGTGGCGACGACGGATCGTGGCGACAACCGCGCCATTCCACATACCCCGTGCCCGGATGTACAACCTGCGCCATAGGTCACGCCTGCTCCGACCAGAAGCCCACCGCCTATCAGCATCAGCGTCGAAACGGGGACTTGCACCTGAGGCATGGAACCAGACAGCAGCCACACCAAGAACGGTCCAGACACCATCCCGGCCAAGACAGATGCGCGCCACCCAAACTCTTCACTGGATTGTGGGAAGACGGCCCCTGCCAATATCCCTGTCGCCCCCATGATGCGGCCCAAAAACAGCATCAAAAGCGTGGCAGCGATACCAATCAGGACTCCGCCTCCCAATGACACCCACGGTGTGAATTCCGTCTCCATGCCACGTTTCTCCTACGTTGTGGATCACAACACATATATATAATTGAATGTGTATATTCAACCCGGAGCGAGACCCGCTTGCAAGAGCGGGGAGAGCATCTGATTCAGAGCCGCACCACCCCTAGTCCATCGCGCGCAGTCTTTTGAACAAAGACGAGGTATCCCAACGCCCCCCACCCATCTTTTGAACATCCTTGTAAAACTGATCCACCAGCGCGGTTACAGGCAGGCTGGCGCCGTTTTCGTTGGCCGCTTCCAGACAGATACCGAGGTCTTTTCTCATCCAGTCCACAGCAAAGCCATGCTCAAATGCGTCATCCAGCATGGTTTCATACCGGTTCGACATCTGCCACGAACCGGCCGCACCTTGCGAAATCACTTCCACCACGGCGCGCCCGTCCAATCCGGACTTTTCCGCCATGTGCAACGCCTCGCTCAAACCCTGGACAAGTCCGGCTATCGCGATCTGATTGCACATCTTCGTCAGTTGTCCTGCGCCGCTTTCACCAATGCGGCGGCAGATCCGGGCATAAGCCTGCATGACAGGTTCTGCCGCATCGAATTGCGCCTGATCTCCACCGCACATGATCGACAACACGCCGTTCTCTGCGCCGGCCTGCCCACCCGATACCGGCGCATCAACGAAACCAACCCCAGCCGATTGCGCAGCACCCGCCAATTCGGCTGTGACCTTGGCCGACACAGTCGTGTGATCGACGAAAATCGCACCCTTAGACATCGCGGCCAGCGCCCCGTCTTCCCCCAGACACACAGAGCGCAGATCATCATCATTCCCGACACAAGCCATGACAAATTCCGCTCCCTTCGAGGCCTCTGCAGGTGTCGCGCCCATTGCCCCTTCATGTTCGGCCACCCACGCCTCCGCCTTGGCTCCGGTGCGGTTGAAAACCGTCACTTCGTGGCCTGCTTGTTGCAGATGCCCCGCCATCGGGTAACCCATGACTCCAAGGCCAAGAAACGTCACCTTTGCCATCGCACAATCCTTCCTGAGTTCGTTGCTTGACCAGCATCATAGGTTGACCAATAGGGATTGCCAGCGCTGGCAAGCAATCCACAAGCGTTAGGATGGCGAACCGGCCGTTACGACTTCACAAAAGGAAATCGCTCTCGCTCAATTCTGCCACCTTCACTCCGTCAAGGTGAATGGAGTTCGAATTGCTGAACGCAATGAGTGTGTCATAGCCACCATCCGCCTCTTGCAGAAGTGGCCGGATATCTGTTTCGAAATCAGCGAAGTCGAACCCTGTCAGATCAATCAGGTCGATGCCCGTTTCAAAATCCCGGATCCGATCCTGTCCGCTGAAGCTGTTGAACGCGAACGTATCGCGAAATCCGTCTCCAACGCCGCCTCCCGCACCACCGGAAAGAACATCATCGCCACGCCCGCCATCGACAAAGTCCATGCCACGTCCTCCAAAGAGGTAATCCGCATCGTCATTTCCCTTCAGAAAATCGTTGTTTCCGCCACCGCGCAGATCATCCGCTCCTTTTCCACCAAACAAGCTGTCATTGCCCAGATTGCCGCGCAGGGCGTCGTTGCCGTCCTCGCCGTACAGCATGTCTTGATCGCGCCCGCCATACAGGAAATCACGCGCGGCACCGCCGTTCAGCATATCATCGCCCGCAAGACCGACCAGAATGTCGGATCCAGCTTCTCCGTTCATCTGATCCTCGCCGGAGTCGCCGCGCATCCGGTCGTCCCCATATCCTCCGAAAAAGACGTCGTTACCGCCCTTGCCTTTGAGAACATCATCCCCCCAATACCCGGTCAGGATGTTGTCATTTGCGTCCCCAATCAGGCGATCATCATGAAACGACCCTTCAAGGTTTTCGATATCGTACAATCTGTCCCGACCATCCGCGCCAAGGCTTTTGTTAAACGCCAGATAGACTTGCACGCCCTCGCTGGCCCCAAGATAAGTCGCAGTGTCATTGCCTGCTCCGCCGCGCAGCGTATCATTTCCGGTTCCTCCGCGCAGTGTGTCATCACCATCACCACCGCGAATGACGTCATGTCCCGAGTACCCAACGATGTAATCCTCACCGCTTGAACCCTGCATGTCGTCATCGCCGCCAAACACGAGCTGCGCTGCCGCCTGCGCATCACCCCGGAGCTGAATTGCAGTGTAAACTGCCGCAGCATCCGCATCGATATCACGCAATTCATAGATTTTGGTACCGCCGCGATACTCTTCCACGGCATTCAACGTACCGGACACACCAGTAAACGAGCTGAACCTGAAGTCACCGAAGTAAAGTGTCGTCCGGCTACCATCCGAAATTTCGATACTACGTGAATCGTAATCCACAAGTGCTCCATACCAGACGGACACGTCAGGCATGCTTGTCGGCACAAAGGCCGTCGCCGTTGTCATATTATTTCCCCACCAGAAAGTATTTTCGCGCACCACTCCCCGTGACACGCAAAAGGTATTTCAATCACTAAAGTGAAGTCACCCCCACTTCCCCAGCACAAAGGCTAGGAATGTGAGGGCTTCATGTCAACGTCGCTGAAGCTTGGCGATGGTCTATCCGGCCAAGCTCGGCAACCACAAGACGATCGCGGGGAAAGCCACCAGCAGTGCAATCGTGATTGCATCCGCGATGAAGAACGGCGTCACACCTTTGAACACGTCCTGCACAGTCAGATCATCGCGCACGCCTGCTACCACAAAG
>CAZDXI010000267.1:0-4570 GCA_964509095.1 uncultured Rhodobacterales bacterium | reverse complement strand
TTTACGCTGATCGTGCGCGGAGATTCCGGCATGGACAGCTTTGAAGGCATCATAGGTAAGCGTGTGAACGTCGGTAACCCCGGTTCCGGTCAGCGCGCCACGATGGAAGTCGTGATGAACGCCTTTGGCATCGGCATGGGCGATCTGGCTCTGGCAACAGAGTACAAGGGTTCCGAGATGGCCAAGCAGCTTTGCGACGGCAACATCGATGCGATGATCTACACCATCGGTCACCCGGCTGCGGCGATCAAAGAAGCAACCACAACTTGCGATGCTCGCCTTGTGTCTGTCACAGGCGCGCCGGTTGAAAAGCTGGTGGCGGATAACCCGTTCTACCGCGTGGCGACCATTCCGGGCGGCATGTATGCTGGTACGGATGGTGACACGACAACATTCGGCGTTGGCGCGACTTTCGTGACCTCCGAAGATGTGCCGGAAGACACCGTATATGTCGTGGCAAAATCCGTGATGGAAAACCTCGATGACTTCCGTAACCTGCACCCGGCGTTCAAGAACCTGAAGGCTGAAGAAATGGTGAAGGACGGTCTATCCGCACCGCTGCACGCAGGTGCGGCTAAGGCCTACAAAGAACTGGGCCTGATGAACTAAGCCTGTTCCTTTTCAAGATCTGGTTGCGCGCTGAAATAGGCGCGCAACCCCATAAAAACAAAAGACATAGCCAACAGACAGGGGGACTCCCATGACCGACCAGAATGGCGCGGCACAATCTGCCGATGATATGGTGGCCGAGGCCGATACCGGCGCACGCAACCCGTCCGCAGCATGGCAGTCCCGATTGATCATAGGTACCTGTATCGTCTGGTCGCTCTTCCAGCTTTACATCGCCTCCAAACTGCCCGGCGTGATCGCGCAAGCAACAGGCATGGGCATCTTTGCAAATATCGTCGCACAGGCACGGTTCGTTCACCTCGCGTTTGCGATTGCCTTGGCGACGATGGCCTTTCCGCTTTTCAAGTCCAGCCCCAAAGATCGCATCCCGCTATATGACTGGGCTTTGATGCTGATCGGGATCGCGGCTTGTTTATATCTCGTCGTCTTCCGGTTTGAGATCGCGGACCGACCCGGTCTCTGGAACTCTACGGATGTGACGATGTCCGCGTTGGGTATGATCGTGTTGATGATCGCGGTCTACCGCTCGCTTGGTCTGCCGTTGGTCATTATTGCAAGCTGCTTTATCGCGTTTGCCTTCTTCGGAGGGTATTCAGAATGGGCGCGAAACATCACCAATTATGGCGGCGCGTCTGCATCCAAGGCGCTGGGGCACTACTGGATGCAGACCGAAGGCGTGTTCGGTGTTGCCCTTGGTGTATCCACGACCATGATCTTCTTGTTCGTTCTGTTCGGCGCGCTACTGGACCGAGCAGGTGGGGGCAACTGGTTCATCAAGGTTGCCATCGCTTTGCTGGGCGCCTTGCGCGGTGGTCCAGCGAAAGCGTCTGTCTTGTCGTCAATGATGACGGGCATGATCTCCGGTTCTTCCATCGCCAACACGGTGACAACCGGCACATTCACCATCCCGCTGATGAAACGCATCGGCTTTCCGGCGGAGAAAGCCGGCGCGGTCGAGGTCGCATCGTCCACCAACGGTCAGTTAACCCCGCCCGTCATGGGTGCTGCGGCGTTCCTGATGGTGGAATATGTGAACATTCCCTACATCGACGTGGTCAAACACGCGTTCTTGCCTGCGGTGATTTCCTACATCGCGCTGCTTTACATCGTGCATCTGGAAAGCCTGAAAATGGGCCTCAAGGGGCTTGAGAAGCAGGGTCGCAAGATCAACGTGCTGATGATCATGATCCTGATGCTGAGCGGGTTCATCTTTATGGGCATCCTCACGTTCCTGATGATCGGGTTGCGCACGCTGATCGGGCCGACGGATATGTCTCTCTATTCCGCTGTGGCGCTAATCGGAGTTCTGTATCTGGTTCTGGTGTTCTTCGCCTCGCGCTTCCCGGATATTGCGATGGATGATCCCAACGATCCCCAACCGACCGCACCCCGTCTGACGACGACTCTGATTGGTGGCCTCTACTTTGCGATCCCAATCTTCATCCTGATCTGGAACCTGATGGTGCGGACAGAGTCACTTGAGCGTCTGTCGCCCGCCTTGTCTGCGTTCTGGGCGACGATCTTTATGATTATCATCGCGCTGACGCACCGACCTTTGAAGGCCATCTTCCGAGGACAGGATATCGCAGGCCAGACTGCTCAGGGATGGCGCGACTTTGTCGATGGGTTGATCCTTGGTGCACGCAACATGATCGGCATCGGTGTGGCCACCGGGGCTGCCGGGATCATCGTTGGCACGATTTCCCTCACTGGGGCGCATCAGGTTATCGGACAAGTGATCGAGGTGATCTCAGGCGGCAATATCTGGGCGCTGCTGTTCCTTGTTGCGGTCATGTCGCTGATCTTGGGTATGGGCCTGCCAACCACCGCAAACTACATCGTTGTGTCCTCCTTAATGGCGCCTGTGATCGTGTCCGTGGGCGCGCAATCTGGATACGTGTTCCCTCTGATCGCGGTACACCTGTTTGTGTTCTACTTCGGCATCCTCGCGGATGACACGCCGCCCGTGGGCCTCGCGGCCTATGCCGCCGCAGCTATTTCGCGGGGGGACCCGATCAAGACAGGTGTGCAGGGCTTCGGCTATGACATCCGCACGGCGCTGCTTCCGTTCCTGTTTATCTTTAACACCGATCTGTTGCTGCTGGATGTGGGCTTTGCCAAAGCGATCCTTGTGTTCTTTGTCTCGCTCATAGCGATGCTCTTATTCGCGGCGGCGACCCAAGGGTACTTCATCGCGCGGTCCAAATGGTATGAAACCGTGGCGCTGTTGTTCATTGCCTTCATGCTGTTCCGCCCGGATGTGTTCCTCGATTACACGAGCGAGAAATACACGGCTGCGTCCGGACCTGCCGCGATGCAATTGATCACGGACACAGAGCCGGGTCGCGACATTCGGTTGATTGTGGAAGGTCCTGATTTTGATACGGCCGAGGTCCGCCCGACAACGGTTATCATCCCCGGTCTCGAAGGCGGTGCAGATGCGGCCTTGGGTGAGCAGGGTTTGACAATCATCCCCGATGGCGACGTGCTGGCGATGGAGGAACCCTTCCCCGGGACGCCACACTTTGAAACGCTGGGCATCGAATATGATTTCTATGGTGACACCCCAGTGCAAATCGCGCGGGTTGAGGTTGAAAACGACCGCATGCCGAAGGAGCTTTTCTTTATCCCCGCATTGCTGCTTCTGGCTGGCGTCGTCCTGTTGCAACGGCCCCGCGCCACCCAACCGGCATTTTGAGGGAGACCAAGATCATGACCATCACAGTCCTCGCCGCCATTGACCTCGAAGACGCTGACAGCGCGGCCCATGTTGCCGCCGCTGCCACGCGATATGCGTCTGCGGAAGGTGCGACGCTGCATGCGCTGAACGTCATTCCGGACAGTGGGATGTCTCTTGTGGGTAGCTACCTCAGCAAGGAACACTTCTCGGAAATGATGGGTAATGTCCGTTCCGCGTTTGCGTCATGGGCCGGCGACTACATGCCTGAAGTCTCGTCCGATCATCTGCACGTTGTTCAAGGCTCGATCTATGACAAGATCATCTCGACCGCGCGGACCATCGAAGCGGACACAATTGTCATTGGCGCGCATCGACCTGAGTTTCGCGACTACCTTGTTGGCCCAAATGCCGCGCGCGTTGTCCGTCATGCGCCGCAATCCGTTTTGGTGGTTCGCTGACGAAAGAAATCTTCCTTATGCCCAAAATACCTCGGGGAGCTTGAGGGGCTGGCCCCTCAATTCATACCCACGCACGTGCGCACTATCCGTAAGTTGGGTGAAACCGTCCCGCTGGTGACAGCGTAAAGATATCCGCGCCACCCGCCGTGATGCCAATCGAATGCTCATATTGCGCCGACAGGGATTTGTCGCGTGTTACAGCCGTCCAGTCATCCGCCAGCGTTTTGGTTTCGGGGCGTCCAAGGTTCACCATTGGCTCAATGGTAAAGAACATGCCTTCTTCGAGTTTCGGTCCGGTGCCCGGACGCCCGTAGTGAAGCACGTTAGGGGGCGCATGGAACACTTGCCCCAGTCCGTGTCCGCAAAAGTCGCGAACCACGGACATGCGGTGGCTTTCCACAAAAGACTGGATGGCATAGCCGATATCACCAAACGTGTTCCCGGGCCGTGCGGCCTCAATCCCCAGCATCAGCGCGTCATGGGTGACTTCGATCAGGCGTTCAGCTTTGCGAGCCAACTTCCCGGCCACATACATGCGAGACGTGTCTCCGAACCAGCCGTCCACAATTACGGTCACGTCGATATTCAGGATATCGCCATCCTTCAGCTTCTTGTCGCCAGGAATGCCGTGGCACACTACGTGGTTCACACTGATACAAGACGCGTGCTTGTAACCCTTATATCCAATCGTGGCCGATGTTGCGCCCGCCGCATTGACCTTGTCTTCGATCATACGGTCCAGTTCGCCCGTGGTCTGTCCCACAAAAACATGCTCTGCGATTTCATCCAGAATACGCGCAGC
>CAZDXI010000266.1:0-4573 GCA_964509095.1 uncultured Rhodobacterales bacterium | reverse complement strand
GACCGGATCATCGCGCAGCGCGGCAAAGGTTCCGCGATGGGCTTTGGCGCAGATGTGCGCGATGACGCCGACCGCGGTGTCGGGGAAATCTTTACCGACCTCGAGCCAGAGGATTTGCTGAAGTTCGGTTTGATCCCGGAATTCGTGGGCCGTCTGCCGGTTCTGGCGACACTGGAAGATCTGGATGAAGATGCGCTTGTTACAATCCTGACCAAGCCGAAGAATGCGCTGGTCAAACAGTACCAGCGTTTGTTCGAACTGGAAGACACGCAACTGACTTTCACCGAAGATGCGCTTATGGCAATCGCGAAACGGGCGATTGAGCGTAAGACAGGTGCGCGTGGGTTGCGCTCTATCCTTGAGGACATTCTGTTGAACACGATGTTTGATCTGCCAGGAATGGAGTCTGTGTCTGAGGTTGTGGTGAATGAAGAAGCCGTGACATCTGATGCGGCGCCTTTGATGATCCATGCTGATGCCGATCAGGAAGAAGCATCAGCGGGCTAACATGCCCTGAATCCAAGACCAAAAAAGGCGCGCATTACTGCGCGCCTTTTTTGATAGGGACGTCATGTGGCGCTGTTTTGAGCAAAGTTCAAAAAAACCCCCACCCACCGTCCCAAATCTAAACGGAGGGAACGTTATGGCGTTGACCAGAATATCGTCAGGTGGAGAGTTCGAGAAAAAAGTTGGCTATTGCCGGGCCGTTGTTGCTGGCAACATGGTGCATGTCGCAGGAACCGTTGGCCAAGGGGACGGCGTCGTCGAGCAGTGCACATCCGCGTTGGACATCATCAAAACGGCTTTAGACAAGGCAGGCACAGATCTCGCGCATGTTGTGCGTGTGACTTACATTTTGCCCGACAGACATGAGTTTGAACCGTGCTGGCCCATTTTTGCCGCCGCATTCGGTGAAAACCCACCTGCGGCAACTATGATCGAATGTGGCTTGATCGACCCGAAATACCGTATTGAAATTGAAGTCACCGCGCAGTTGCCCGAGTAACGCGTGCCCGAAACACACGTAAGCGAAATCTTGACTGTTGTAAGGTAAGCTGTGCGTTCATGTCACTGGACCTGAGCGGCGGGATAAGGCATACGCAGGACGTGCGATCCGGAGGATGTAGATGGGCATTTTGAACACTTTGCTGCGCGCAGTGACCTGGTGGAATGGTCAAACGCTGAACACGCAGTTGTTCACATGGCGCAAAGGCCAAAAGGTCGGCGAAGACGATCAGGGCAACACGTTCTATCGCACGCATGATGATTCAAAACGGTGGGTCATCTTTAACGGAGAAGCGGAAGCTAGCCGAGTGAGCCCTGAGTGGCATGGATGGCTGCACCGCACGTGGGATGAACCGCCAACAGACAAACCCTTGGCGCACAAACCCTGGGAAAAACCGCATCAGGAAAACCTGACAGGCACAGCGCTGGCTTATGCCCCAAGTGGCTCGATCCGGCGTGAAGCGCCTAAAGATCGGTCTGACTATGAGGCGTGGAGCCCGGAGTAACACCGGATCACTGGTGGGAAGATGGCAGAAAACACGACAGAAGTTCTGGTCGGCGGGGCAGTATTGGCAGCCGCTATTGGTTTTGGGATATACGCCAGCCAACTCGCAGGCGTGTCCTCGGGCGGCGACAGCTATGACCTAACAGCGTCATTCCGCAGCCTTGAAGGCGTGGGCGTCGGCACTGATGTGCGCCTTGCAGGTGTCAAGGTGGGCACCGTCACGGATGTCGAGCTTAACCGCGAAACGTTCCGCGCGGACACAGTGGTGGCCGTGGAAACCGGCATCGAAATCCCCGATGACAGCGCGATTGTAATTGCGTCCGAAGGGCTGCTTGGCGGGAATTTTGTGGAGATTGTCCCCGGGGGGTCTCCATTTGCCTTCGCGGAGGGTGACGAAATCACAGATACGCAGGGTGCCGTAAGCCTGATTTCCCTGTTGCTAAAGTTCGTCAGCGGCGAGGGTGAAGAGTGATCCGCGCCATCGTTGTGATTGCGTGTATGTTGGCAAGTCCGGCTCTTGCACAGCAACGCACAGAAGCGGGCAATGGCGCAGTTCTTCGCGGGTTGGACAAACTCACAGGCCAAACTCAAGACCTTGAAATGGCTGCCGGAAGTGTTACTCAGTTTGGTCGTTTGACGATCGCTTTGACGGAATGCAGGTTCCCGGCGGGCAACCGCTCTGGCGACGCGTTTGCCGGATTAGATATTCGCGAGGAGGGGCAGACAGAGCCTGTGTTTCGCGGTTGGATGATCGCCAGCGCTCCGGCGCTGAGTGCGATGGATCATGCTCAATACGATATTTGGGTCATCCGCTGCACTACCTCCTGAGGTTGGCGCACAGGGAGTAGGTCGATGCGTGCAACACGCGTGATGGCTGCTTCGAGTTGACGATGGTACGCCGCACGAGATATTTCTTTGGCCCCCAGAGACAGTAAGTGCGGCGTGACGAATTGCGTATCAAACAAACGGAACCCACAATCGCGCAAATGCGGCACAAGGCAGGCCAGCGCAATTTTGGAACCATCCGGGGCGTTTGAAAACATGCTTTCGCCAAAGAACGCTCCGCCTAAAGTCACGCCATAGACCCCGCCAGCGAGTTTGTCGCCATACCAGACTTCAAACGAATGGGCGCGATGACGTGCGTGCAAATCGCTATAGAGCCGCGCGATCTCTGAACTAATCCACGTGTCTTGCCGGGCTGCGCATCCTGAAAGGACGCCTGCAAAGTCGGCGTTCAAGGTGACAGAGACATCCGGTTTCCGCATGCGCCGCCGCAAAGACCGCGACATTCGAAAGCCATTCAAGGGCAAAACACCACGACGCTTTGGGTCGACCCAGAACACATCCGGATCATCGCGATGTTCGGACATAGGAAAAATTCCGACAGAGTAGGCGTGCAACAGAAGTTCCGCAGTGATGACGTCTGCTGTGTCCTTCATGAGCTGCCCTTGTCTGTCTTTGACACCACGACCATGCCGCTTGCGTGAAAGTTGAAAACTCCGCTAGTCTGACACGACTTATCTTAATTTAATTGAAATTGCAGTAGCTTTGAAAAGGAGATTGGTCAGATGAAGATGCATATTCTTGCGTTTATGGCAGCGGTCGGGCTGACGACGCCTGCGTTCGCTGCGACCAACACAGTTTTTGAGTTTGTGGGCAACGTGACCAGTGAAGCGGTAACGGACGGCGTGGACAGCTTCGGCGATCTTGGCGACGCGGCAACCATCACATTCAATATTGTAGCCGATGCAACGGATTTGATCCCCGTGGGCTTCATCAGTGGCGGTGCCGCAGGGCTTAAAGTCAGTGGATCGGACTTCATTTATGATGGCGGTTACGTGCTGGATGGCTTCAATGACGGGTTCAACGATTCAATCTCAGTGGACGCCACGGGCATGTTTATCGCTACGTCCTCTGGTTTTGTCACATGGCCGGGAGAAGTGGGTAGCACCCTGCGCACAACTCTGAGCATCGACTTTGGCACGCCATTGGGAGCCGCGCCAACGACATACGGGGAACTCGTCACAGCGCTACAACAGCCGGGCAGTAAGGCAACATTCATCACAAATGGTGACTTCATCTTTGCCAATGGCGGTCCGGTCGCGGATCAGTTCAGCGTTGTGGCCAGCCCACCCATGGCACCGGTCCCGCTTCCTGCGGGTGGAATGCTGTTGATCACAGGGTTCGCGGTACTGGCCGTGGCTCGAAAGAAACGTCAGGATTACGGCTGATCTGGCGCAATCTGCTCCAGCCACTTTTCCAGCCAATGAATGTTGTAGGCACCGGAGTGAATGTCCGGTTCTTGCAACAAAGCATGGAAAAGGGGCGTAGTTGTTTCGATACCGTCAACAATCAGCTCGCCGAGCGCACGATTGAGCCGCGCCAACGCTTCAGGACGGTCCCGGCCATGCACGATGAGTTTCGCGATCAGCGAGTCGTAGTACGGTGGAATCGAGTATCCGTCATATAGCGCTGAATCCATGCGCACGCCCAAACCGCCGGGCGCATGAAAGGCAGAGATTGTGCCGGGACGTGGTGCAAAGCCGGGAAAGGTTTCCGCGTTGATCCGAACCTCAATAGCGTGCCCGCCGATTTCCAATTCGTTTTGGTCAAACGACATGGGCAGGCCCGCAGCGACACGGATCTGTTCCCGCACGAGGTCCACATTGAAGATCGCCTCTGTCACAGGGTGTTCCACCTGAAGGCGCGTGTTCATCTCGATGAAGTAAAACTCACCGTCTTCGTACAGGAATTCGATGGTGCCCGCGCCAATGTAGTTGATACGTGCAACCGCGTCGGCACAGATCTTTCCGATGCGCGCCCGTTCTTCGGGGCTAATGCTCGGACCGGGGGCTTCTTCGAACACTTTCTGGTGGCGTCGCTGCAGCGAACAGTCCCGTTCACCAAGATGAACGGCGTTGCCTTTGCCATCACCAAAGACTTGGATTTCGATGTGGCGCGGTTTTTGAAGGTACTTTTCGATGTAGACTTCGTCATTGCCAAAGGCGGATTTGCCTTCGGCCCGCGCTGTCATGAAGGCTTTTTCCATCTCATCAGCACTGG
>CAZDXI010000265.1:4358-4590 GCA_964509095.1 uncultured Rhodobacterales bacterium | reverse complement strand
GAATACATGTCGATGCCGGGTCCGGCGCTGTCGGTATATTCACCTTTCAGCAGTTCGGGCGCTCCGATGCAGTATTCGACCACTTCAAGCCCGCGCTGCACATCGCCTTTGGCATCGGGCAGGGTCTTTCCGTGTTCGCGCGACAGCGCCTCGGCCAGCTTGTCCATGTCGCGGTTCAGCAAGCCCACAAACGCCATCATCACACGCGCGCGGCGCTGCGGGTTCATCGCGG
>CAZDXI010000265.1:0-4348 GCA_964509095.1 uncultured Rhodobacterales bacterium | reverse complement strand
CGCCCGTCGCCGGGTTGTAGACGTCCGCAAAGCGGCCCGAGCCGCCGTTCACGTGTTCGCCGTTCAGATAATGGGTCAATTCCTGCATGGTGGTCTCCCTGTTCGTCGTGTTGCGCGGACACTAGCGGTGGCGTTCGGGAAGGAACAGAGGTCTCTCCAAAAAACCTGCGCAAGTTCCCGGGACAGAAACAAAAAGCGCCGACCTCTCTCAATGAGCGGTCGGCGCTGATTTTAGGCGTTTGATTTCGGGTCAGGCGACGTCGAAAATTCCGGGGTCAAATTCTTCTTCCGGAATGAATTCCACGTCTTCTTCGATGGGCGGTGCGTCGAAGTAGGACGATCCAATGAAATCATCTGCGCCCAGATCTGCGATGTTCAAATCCGTCAGCTTGGATTTGACATGGATCGTCTGGCCCGAAGTCAGCTCGATCAGGACACCATCGCTCATCTCGGTCATGTTGGCGATGTCGATGTCACCTTTGAACTCGATCTTGTCGATGCCGTCCTCGAAATCAGCGATCACATCTGCGTCGTCCGCGTCAGATGCGTTGCTTTTCCACACGAA
This sequence comes from uncultured Rhodobacterales bacterium, assembly GCA_964509095.1. Classification (GTDB taxonomy): domain Bacteria; phylum Pseudomonadota; class Alphaproteobacteria; order Rhodobacterales; family Rhodobacteraceae; genus Aliishimia. The sequence continues at coordinate 3,783 of CAZDXI010000265.1, read as the reverse complement.
TGTATCAGAGCCATCACCGCCAAACAGTTTGTCACTGCCGGTGTCGCCGCGCAGAATGTCATCGCCAGTGCCGCCGCGCAATTCGTCGTTACCGCTGCCGCCGCGCAGATCGTCCGCGCCGGATTGACCCGACAGGAAGTCGTCGTCGTTTCCGCCAGCCAGAACATCATCACCGCCACCGCCGTTCAGAATGTCTTCGCCGTTTCCGCCGCGCAATTCATCATTGCCAGCGCCGCCTCTTAATGTGTCGTCGCCATTCCCACCAAGCAGTAGATCGTCACCCATGCCGCCGCGCAGCTCATCATCGCCATTTCCGCCGTTGATGAAGTCGTCGCCCTGAGCGCCATCAATGATATCATTGCCTGCCTTGCCAAGGATGGTGTCATCGCCACTCGTACCCGTGTAAACGTCGTCACCCGATGTTAGTGTAACATCAACCATTTCTTACTCCCTTATTTCCAAAATCAGTACTTAAAAACGATGCCTTAACTATGTTGGCCACGTATTAGATTCGCAACAGGGTTGACTGCATTCTGTGGGCTAAATGTTGGGGCTTTTTGGCGCAGTTCAGCCAGAGGTTGGGTTCTTTTAAAATAGTGCACGTTTTCCGGGCGCTTTGCGAAAACGGACCAACCTTGGGACGGTGTTCGCGTCCTTGGTGGAACGGACAGGACGCGCGGCAAATCGGGCAAGCTTTGCCGACGTGAACCATCACGCTTGACAGATCACGCCCGCGTGAGGGACGTTGGGGGACCCGGGGGCTCTCCCGCATACCGGGAATCAGTGATCAGAGCCTCGGGCCATTTTGGTGCGCGGGTCCCCTTTGATCCAAACGGCGCATCGTAGCCAACAAGGGAGACCCCCATATGCTTGTTCACCAGATCCTCAAATCCAAGGCCGATGACGCGGTTGTCACGGTTTCGCCCGGCACCACGATGCGCGATGCCGCCGACATCCTGGCCACGCGAAAAATCGGTACGGTTGTGATCTCGGAAGACGGGCAAAAGGCCCTTGGTATCTTGTCCGAGCGCGACATTGTCCGCGAGCTGGCTCAGAAAGGCGGCGGGATCCTCACCGAAACGGTGGACGCCTATATGACGGAAAAGCTGTTCTCCTGCACACGGGATGCCAGTGCCGATGCGGTGCTTGCGGCGATGACCGAAAAGCGGTTCCGCCACATGCCGGTGATCGAGGATGGCGAGTTGGTCGGGCTGATCACGTTGGGGGATGTGGTCAAATCCCGGCTGAGCGAATTGAGCATGGAAAAGGACGCGCTGGAAGCGATGATCATGGGGTACTGATAAGCCCCTGATTTCGCCTTGCATCTTGGCTGTGCATTTGCTGCACTACGCCTGACATTGACCATCAAGAGGGCCGTGCCATGCGTGTCGGGCTGTATCCGGGGACGTTTGATCCCATCACTCTGGGCCATATCGACATTATCCGACGGGCCTCGGCCTTGGTGGACAAGCTGGTGATTGGCGTGGCCATCAACCGCGACAAAGGTCCGCTGTTTTCGCTGGAAGAGCGTGTGGCGATGATCGAGACCGAGACCGCCAAGCTGAGCCAGCAAACCGGGATCGAGATCATCGCCCATCCGTTTGAAATTCTGCTGATCGACTGCGCCCGGGACGTGGGTGCGGGCATCATCGTGCGAGGCCTGCGCGCGGTCGCGGATTTCGAATATGAATATCAGATGGGTGGTATGAACCGGCAGCTTGATAACTCGATCGAGACTGTGTTCCTGATGGCCGAAGCCCAGCATCAGGCGATTGCCTCCAAACTGGTGAAAGAGATCGCGCGCCTTGGCGGAGACATCTCCAAATTCGTGACACCAACAGTGGCGGACGCGTTAACCGACCGGTTCGGGTAATGCTGCGCGCCATGCTGTGGATCATCGCGGCACTGGTTGGGCTTTACATGCTTTATGGTGCTGCGGCGGTCGCGCTGCATCGCGGCTTTATCTATCCATTTGCGCAGACGCCGTTTGATGTGGCGGGGTTCCGCGAAACCACAGTGCCCGTTAACGGTGCAGACCCGCTGCCTGTACACATCTCCCAAGGCCCACCCGGCGCGCCGGTGATTGTGTATTTCATGGGAAATGCCGGGGCGTTGCACTTGTTTGAGGCGATGCTCGCCCATCACCGGGACGCGGGACGTTCGGTGGTGGCGATGACGTATCGCGGGGGCGGGGGCGTGCCGGGCAAGCCGTCGGAAACCGTACTGAAGCGCGACGCGCTGGCGGTGTTTGATGCATTGCCGGAATTGGTGACAGATCCAGGGCCAGTGGTCTTGCACGGCTATTCGCTTGGCACTGGCGTCGCTGTCTATGTGGCGTCTGAACGGGATGCAGATTTGGACGCCGTGATCCTGAGCGCACCATATACCAGCATGTGCAGCCTGATGGCCGCCGCGTCGCGATTGCCTGCGTGCCTGTTGCCCGTAGATGGCTGGAAAACCTATCAGCATTTGGGACTGTCGATGGCGCGTTCGACGCGTATCAATAGTCCGCTGCTGATGCTGCATGGCACTGCAGATGAGCTGATCCCGGTGCAGCACATGATTTCGCTCGAAGGGTCTTACACGGTTGGCGATCATGATGTGACGGCCATTCAGATAGACGGCGCAGGGCACACCAACCTGATGGATTTCCCGGAATATCTGACAGCGATCGACGGGTTCATCGCCAATGTGATCCGCCCGTAAGCACTCTTTTGTGCATCCTGCGGCCACGTTCGCCTGTGTCAGTTGAACAGCCCTGAAACGGCCCATCTGTGGGGGCGCGCTGCTGATGCTGTGACGACGCGTGGGCGGGCCAAACCAACACAGACGCCCCGCAACCCGGATCAACCGGGGCAGGGTTTCTGTATAAGGATTGGATGAGGTCAGGGCGCGGCAAGCTTGCCTGCATAAGGAGTGGTCCTGCCAAGGGGTTTCGCCCAAGGCAAATGTCAGAAAGACCATCCGACCTGATGTGTCCCACGACCCACAGCAGGGAACACGGGAGCGCTGATAGCTATCGCGGGGGTGTGTCTACGCGGTGGCGTTTACGATTTTGCCTATCCACCGCACGGTGGTGCTACAGGTGCTTGCCCATCGCAGTGGCCGTATCGAGCATCCGGCACGAAAACCCCCATTCGTTGTCATACCACGCCAGCACCCGCACAAGGTCGCCGCCCAAGGCTTTGGTCTGATCCAGCGCGACAATGCTGGACCGCGGGTCGTGGTTGAAATCAACCGAGACCATAGGCCGGTCCTCAAACCCAAGGATACCGGTCATCGCGCCATTGGCGGCCTCGATCACGGCCGCGTTGACCTCGTCCGGGGTCACGTCGCGCTTAAGCTGTGCGACCATATCCACACAAGACACGTTGGGCGTTGGCACGCGGATGGCTTGTCCGGTCATGCGCCCCTCCAGTTCAGGCAGAACAAGTGCCACGGCCTCTGCCGCACCCGTGGATGTCGGCACCATTGACAGCGCAGCGGCGCGGGCGCGGTTCAGGTCTCGATGGGCGCGGTCATGGGTGGGCTGGTCGCCTGTGTAGGAATGCACGGTGGTCATCATCGCGCGGTCAATCCCAAAGGCGTCGTTCAGCACCTTGGCCACAGGCGCGAGGCAATTGGTGGTGCAGCTTGCGTTGGACACAACCTTGTCGTCCGAATTCAGCGTGTCGTGGTTCACACCATAGACAACGGTTTTGGGCTTGGGATCCCCCTTGGCAGGTGCAGAGATCAGCACAGCCGACGATCCATTTTCCAGATGCGCCTGAACCGAGTCCACCG
>CAZDXI010000264.1:0-4649 GCA_964509095.1 uncultured Rhodobacterales bacterium | reverse complement strand
GACGACAGCATCGCAAAGCCTTCTTTCAGGAACTTGTCATCATCGATGGATGATTTCGCGTTCACCGGAAGCTGACCGAGGTTTGCGCCGTTGTTGATCTCTGCCTGCTCATCGGCCGAAACTGCAAAGCGCAGGAATGCGCGTGCGGCTTCTTTGTTCTGAGCGTTGGCCGGGATGTGGAATGTATCCGTCGGCGCGTCTTCTGCCAGAGCAACACCAGCTGTGATTTCCGGGAACTGGTGGAAGTCGAGCTTGCTGTCATCCAGACCTGCTTCGCGCAGCGGTGCTACGGCGAAGTTGCCCTTGAGGATCGCGGCTGCGTCGCCCTGAACCATGAACGGCAGGGATTCCTGCCAGCTATAGGTCTGGTGGTTGTCGATGAACCCGCCCATATCGATGAGTTCTTTCCAGTTCATGAAGGTCGCTTTCACGCGGTCATCGGTCCACGGGACTTCGCCGTTGGCGACTTGCATGTGGAAGTCGAACCCGTTTGTGCGCATGTTCAGGTAGTCAAACCAGCCGCCAGCGGTCCATAGGAACTTCGTGCCGATCGTGTAACACGCGCGGCCTGATGCGACGACTTTCTCGCAGTTGGACTTCATCTCGTCCCAGTTGGCGGGTTCGGAGATGCCCAGTTCTTCATAGATGTCTTTGCGGTAGTAGATACCCCACTGATAATACGTGTAAGGCACGCCCCACTGCTTGCCATCAATGGTCATCGCGCCTTTGGTGGAGGCGAGATTTTCCGCGATTTCCGGCTCGGCCCAGAGGTCGGACACGTCTTCGAACAGGCCCGCATCCACGTATGGCTTCATGCGGTTGGCCGCGTACCATGTGGCCACGTCAGGCGCATTGGCGGTCAAGAAGTTGCGGATCTGAGTTTTGTAAGCTTCGCGGTCGATCACCGTGGTTTCGATGTTCAGATCGGGGTGCTTTTCACCAAAGCGTGCGATCATCGCTTCCATCGTCGCGCGTGGCGCCGGGTTCGATGTATCAAGGAAAATCGTCAGATCGCCGGTCAGTTCGGCAGAGGCCGGACCCGCGATGAATGTGGAACAGGCAAGCGCAGCCAGCGTGCCGCGGAGTGTCTTTGTCATGGTATCCTCCCAGACAGTTTCAATGGACCTCAGAATGCGTCTTGCGGTTCCATTATTTGAAACTTAGTTTTACATATTGAAAACTAGACCCCGACTCGCCTAGTCTTGTCAACAGGCATCGTCCGTCAGGGATTCTATTCAGGGTAGTCGAGGCCGAAACGGGAGGAAACAACGAATGGCCGATGGCGGCACAGTAGGCAAGGCGATGGCCGTGCTGGATCAGGTGGCAGGATTTGGCCGCCCTGTGCGCTTTGGTGAAGTGTTGGCAATCAGCGATCTGCCAAAGGCGACGTTGTACCGATTGGTGCAGACGTTGGTTCAGCAATCCTTGCTGAGTTTTGATCGGGAGGCGCAGACCTATGCGCTGGGCCTGAGACTTGTGCGTTTGGCACATGCGGCTTGGCAACAAAGCTCTCTGGCGCCAATTGCGCGGCCTTTTCTCGATCAGCTGAGTGCCGAATTGGGAGAGACAGTCCACCTTGCACAACTTGACAATGGTCAGGTTCTTTACGTGGACAAACGCAACGCCGCGCAGCCCGTGCAGATGTTTTCAGATGCTGGAAAAGTTGGCCCGGCCTATTGCACCGGTGTGGGCAAAGCGATGCTGGCATGGCTAAGCGCCGACCAACTTGATGTCGCACTAGGGCTGCAAAGCTATCACCGGTTCACAGACAACACCTACACCAGTGAAGCCGCACTGCGTGCAGAACTGGAGAAGATCAAAGAACGCGGTTTCGCGTTTGATCGCGAAGAACACGAGCCGGGTATCATTTGTGTGGCTGTTCCGATTTTCGATGAGGCAGCCCAACTGCTCGGCGCGATGTCGGTGACAGGACCCACATCTCGCATGACATTGGAAGGCCTCGCCGGGCTTGCGCCACGGCTGCAGGAAACGGCTGCGCAGATCGCGCAAGATGCGGAAAGCTGGCGTTTTCCGGACAGGGATTTAAGACAAAGGACAGGAACATGACCGGAGTTACGCTCAACAAGGCGATCAAACGATATGGCGACGTACAAGTTATACACGGCGTCGATCTGGAAATCGAAGATGGCGAGTTCTGCGTCTTTGTCGGGCCGTCCGGGTGCGGGAAATCCACGCTTTTGCGCATGATCGCAGGCTTGGAAGAAACCACGGAAGGTCAAATCCATATCGGCACCCGGGACGTTACCCGGATGGACCCGTCGGAGCGCGGCGTTGCTATGGTGTTCCAGACCTACGCGCTTTACCCGCACATGTCCGTCGAAGAGAACATGGGCTTTGGCCTGAAAATGAACGGCGTGCCCAAGGATGAGATCAAGCGCAAGGTTTCGGCGGCCTCAGACATCCTGAAGCTTGATGACTACCTCAAGCGCAAGCCCAAGGCCTTGTCCGGTGGTCAGCGCCAGCGGGTTGCCATTGGTCGGGCCATTGTGCGCGGGCCGGAGGTGTTCCTGTTTGATGAACCGTTGTCGAACCTTGATGCCGAATTGCGGGTTGAGATGCGGGTTGAAATCGCGCGGCTTCACCAAGAGATCGGCGCGACGATGATCTATGTGACGCACGACCAGGTTGAAGCCATGACGCTGGCCGACAAGATCGTCGTTCTGCGGGCAGGGCGGATCGAACAGGTTGGCGCTCCGCTTGAACTTTATCGTAACCCCACGAACCGGTTTGTGGCTGGGTTCATTGGCTCTCCGTCGATGAATTTTCTGAATGGTGTTGTGAAGGGCGGCGCAGTCGAGGTTCCGGCCCTAGGCCAAAGTGTCGCTGTTCCTGTAACTTTGCCTGCGGATGGGACCAACGTGATCCTTGGCCTGCGCCCGGAGCATATCGAGGTTGATCGTGGCGGTGAGCTTTTGACCGTGGAACTGACCGAAGCGCTTGGCGGTGTGAGTTACACGCACTTGAAAGCCAACACTGGCGAAGCGATCATTGTCGAAGAACGCGGTGATGAGCGCGCCAATGAGGGCGACACAGTTGCGATCCATTTTGATACGGCGCGTGCCATGGTGTTCGACGCTCAAACAGAAGCGCGCATCCGGTAACGTGACGCCTTCTTTCTGAGAAAGCCTTAGCCGGGAGACATTCCGCGCAACCGTTCTGAGCGGCGGCGCAACATCTCCACCACGGTCAGCAAGACGATGGAGATCGCCACAAGGATTGTCGCCACGGCGAGGATCGTCGGCGAGATCTGTTCGCGAAGGCCCGTGAACATCTGCCAAGGCAAGGTTTGCTGTCCGGCGGAGCCGACGAACAGGACCACCACCACTTCGTCGAACGATGTGATGAAGGCGAACAAGCCACCAGAGATCACGCCCGGAAGGATCAATGGCATCTGCACCCGGAAGAACGTTGTCACCGGACCCGCGCCCATATTCGCAGCAGCCCGCGTAAGAGACCGGTCAAAGCCCACAAGCGTCGCCGTCACTGTGATGATCACGAAGGGAATTCCCAAAGCAGCGTGCGCCAGAACTACGCCCCAATAGGTGCCCTGCAGGCCAACGCGGGAATAGAAGAAATACATGCCTGCTGCCGAGATAATCAACGGGACGATCATCGGGGAAATCAGGATCGCCATGATCGCGCGGCGGAAAGGCACATGCGGTTGGCTCAAGCCAATGGCGGCCAGAGTGCCAAATGACACGCTCAGCAAGGTGGCCATTGGCGCGATCAACAACGAGTTCCGCAGCGCCTGTTGCCAGTCATCAGAAGTGAAGAAATCGCGATAGTGCTTGAGCGAATACCCCGCCGGATCGAACCGCAGCATCTCGGGTGTGAAGGTAAAGAAGTCCTGCGCGTTGAAGGACAGCGGCATGACTACGATGATCGGTGTGATCAGAAAGACGAAGATCGCACCGCAGATTACTCGGAATGTATAATGCCATAGCACCTGCCCCGGGGTGAGGTAGGGGGCGAGGCGTTCGCGATATCGGCTTTCGAACAACCAGAAGATCAGCCAGCCAAAGAACCAGCCGAAGGCGGCGCCAATCACAAGGCCAGGGATGTTGCCAAGCGCATATCCTGCGATGGCGAGAACTCCGACAAGTGCCCAACGCGCCGACTTTTCATTGCCGAACAAGGGGGCAGCCAAGGCCACCGCGCCCAGAACGAGCGCGCCAAGCACAACGCCAAGCAACCCGGAACCTTGGGCTGTGCCCACAAACAGACCAGCCAGTGCGCCGAAGGCAGCCACGACAGGGACGTAAAAGCTTGGCGCCGTGCGCTCGACAGGTGTTAGTGCAGCCATGCCCTCAGCCCCCCAGCTTCACGTTGTCGATGCCAACGATCTTGTCGTAGGCCCAGTAGAGGATCAGCACGACCGCCAGTAGGATCGCCCCCAGCGCCGCGCCCAAGCCCCAGTTCAATGAACTGGAGATATGGTAAGCGATCCGGTTCGAAATGAACGTACCTTGCGTGCCACCCACGATTTCCGGCGTGATGTAATAGCCAATCGCGAGGATGAACACGAGGATCGAGCCCGCGCCAATCCCCGGCACGGATTGCGGGAAATACACGCGCCAGAAGGCGGTCCAGTTGGTCGCGCCAAGCGACTTAGCGGCGCGCAGGTAGGT
>CAZDXI010000263.1:0-4649 GCA_964509095.1 uncultured Rhodobacterales bacterium | reverse complement strand
GTCATACGGGGAAGCGCCATCAACACCATGTGATCCGCCGCCGTTCGATAGACCGCGAGGATGCGATTACCGATGAAACCATCACAAACGCCCGCGCGCACAGAGATCTTTTTCAGCCGATTGCCCAGCGCGAAGCCTGTCGCAGTGACCTCAGGGGCGGTTTTGTCGGCGACGACGATTTCCAGAAGTTTCATCACATGGGCGGGCGAGAAGAAGTGCAGCCCAATCACATCGCCGGGGCGCTTGGTGACAGAAGCAATCTGGTTCACATCAAGGTAAGACGTGTTGGTGGCGAGGATCGCACCCGGTTTGCAAACCGCGTCGAGTTTGGTGAAGACGTCTTTTTTGACACCCATGTCCTCGAAAACAGCTTCGATCACCAGATCCACATCGCTGAGCGCGTCGTACTCGATCGCCAAGGTCAGAGCTGTTTGTGTCAGATGATCGAACTGGTCCTGAGTGATCTTCCCGCGTTTGAGTGCGCCCGACAGGTTTCCAGCGATCCGCTCACCCGCCTGTTGCATGGCGGTCTCGCTCATTTCGAGCAAAGTCACCGACAAGCCCGACAGCAGCGCGGCGGTGGCAATGCCTGCCCCCATGGTGCCGCCACCGATCACACCGATGGCGGATACGTCGCGGGGGGTGACCCCTTTGAGTTCCGGCAGATTGGACACCGCCCGTTCCGAGAAAAACGCATGAATCATACCCTTGCGTTGGTCGGTGTTCATCAGGTCCATGAAAATTCGGCGTTCTTCGAGCATACCTTCGTCAAAGGGTAGTTCGCTGCAGGCCTGCACAGCACGCACCGCTGCGGCCGGGCTGATCTGACCGCGACCGCGCGCGAGCACCGCGTCGTAGGTCGCGTCCCAGTCAATCGCTTCGGGTGCGGGCATCTCGCTGACGGCACGGCGCACAGTCCCGGCGTCGATCAATTCGCGTGCGTAGGTGAGGCCATTGTCGCGCGGTGAGCCTTCGGCAATCTTGTCGATCAGGCCCATCGCCTCGGCTTCCTTCGCCCCCACGTGGCGACCGGTTGTGATGATGTCGAGAGCGGCTTCCGCCCCCGTCAAGCGCGGCACTCGTTGCGTTCCACCCGCGCCGGGGATCAGACCCAGATGCACCTCGGGCAACCCAACGCGCGCGTCCGGAACAGCAATCCGGTAATGCGCGCCAAGCGCGACCTCTAGCCCACCGCCAAGTGACACACCATGCATCGAGGCGATCACCAACTTGGGGGAGGCTTCAATTCGCGTGCACACATCCGGAAGCCATGGCTCCATTGGAGGCTTGCCAAATTCCTTGATGTCCGCGCCAGCGATAAACGCCCGGCCTTCGCCTAAAAGCACAATCGCGTGAACGGCTTCATCGGCTTCGGCCTGCATCACTTGGTCCAAAAGCCCCTGCCGCACCGCTTGGCTCAGCGCATTCACCGGAGGATTGTTCACGGTTATCAGGGCGATATCGCCCACGTTCTCATAACTGACCACGTCGCTCATGTGCTGAGGCTCCTCCTGCCGTATATCCCAAGTGTGACCCGTTCGCCGGTCAGTTCCCACTTTTACCCTGCGTCATTTCCCGACAACAGCCCCCCTGCGCCCGCCTTCAACTTTGCGCCTATAGACCTGAGCCGTGGAATCGGTTTCACTGTGGGGCGAACGGGGATGGCTCTGATGGATAACAGAGAATGAGCGCACTTTTGTCAGTGCAAGGTCTGCGCATCGGCTTCGGTGCGGAGCTGGACGTGGTGCGCGACGTGTCTTTTTCGGTGAAAGCGGGAGAAACGCTGGCGCTTGTGGGCGAAAGCGGGTCGGGCAAAACGCTGTGTTGCCGGTCCATCTTGCGCATCCTTCCGCGTGCGGCCCAGATTCGGGGCGGGCAAATCCTGTTCGGCGACGACCAATCCGATCTGATTGCCTTGCTGGAACGCCAAATGCGTGCGATCCGAGGATGCCAGATTTCGATGATCTTTCAGGAGCCGATGCGGTCTTTGTCACCGCTGCACAAGATCGGCAGTCAGGTCACCGAAGTGTTGCGGCTGCACCAGAACATCAGCAATGATGACGCGCGCAAACAGGTGCTCGACACTTTCGAACAGGTCGGCTTTCCCGACCCCTTGCGCGCCTTCCGGTCTTATCCATTTGAAATGTCCGGCGGTATGCGCCAACGCGCGATGATCGCGATGGCTGTCGTGTCCAAACCCCAGCTTCTGATCGCGGATGAACCGACCACTGCGCTGGATGTGACGACGCAGGCGCAGGTGCTGGGCCTACTTAAGGACGTGCAAGAAGAAACGGGCATGGGATTGATCCTTGTCACGCACGATCTTGGCGTCGTGGCCAACATGGCCGAACAAGTCGTGGTTCTGAACAAAGGTCGCGTCATGGAATCCGGGCCAGCGCCGCTGGTTCTGACAGACCCGGCGCATGGGTATACGCGCAAACTTCTGGATGCAGCGCCCATGATCCCCGAGGTCGCCGACGCAGCGCCACCTGTTCCCGACGACAACATCATCTTGTCGATGAAGAACATCACACGCACGTTCCAGATCAAGGCCTCCGGTCTGATGGCCTCCAAAACTGTTTTGGCCTGTCAGCAGGTGAACCTTGAGTTACCACGTGGGCGCACAGTGGCGATTGTGGGTGAAAGCGGATCTGGCAAGACGACGGCGGCGCGGATTGCTTTGGGTGCGCTGTCGCCAGACCCAGGAGGCGAGGTTCTGTTCCGGCCAACAGTCGGAGCTGATCCTGTACCCGTGCACGACATGAGCACCGCCCAGCGCGTCGCGTTCCAGCGCCAAGCGCAGATGGTGTTTCAGGACCCCTACTCGTCTCTCTCCCCACGAATGCGCATCCGCGCCACACTGACAGAACCCATGGAAATTCACGGGCTTGGCACACGGGCAGAGCGCAAGGACAAGGCAGCAGAGATGCTGCGGCTTGTGGGGCTCGACCCGTCGATGATGAATCGCTATCCGCATGCGTTTTCCGGGGGACAACGCCAGCGCCTGTCGATTGCGCGGGCACTGACGCTCGATCCCGTTCTGCTGGTTTGCGATGAGCCTACCTCGGCGCTGGATGTTTCCGTTCAGGAACAGGTCCTTACTCTGCTGGAAGACATCCGGGATCGTGCGGGCCTGAGTTATCTGTTCATTAGCCACGACCTTGCTGTGGTCTCCCGCCTCGCGGATGAGGTTGCCGTCATGCGCGACGGATTTATTGTCGAACAGGCCCCGCCGGATACGCTGTTTTACAACCCCAAACACCCCTACACCCGGGCGCTGATCGCGGCGCAACCGGAACCCGATATCAATCGCCCGATTGATCTGGCGGCCGTCGCTGAAGGTGCCGGGGACCCGATGGGCTGGCCGGAACCCTTCGGCTTTGAAGGCGCGGTCCCGCCGGCCCTGACTGAAATCGAACCCGGACATAAGGTGCGCTGCCATGTTTGAACGGATTGCTGTTTATGTTGTTGCGCTTTGTCTTTGGGTGCTGCCCGTTGCAGCGCAAACCTATCAGGAAAGCGCATTCTGGGCGGCTGAAGTTGGTGCGGGCGATCTGCCCCCAGCCGCCCAGCGTATTCCAGCCGAACCGTATGTCGTGGACCTGGTCGCCAAAGGACGTGAACCCGGCACGCAGGGTGGAACTCTGCGTACCATGGTCACGCGCTCCAAAGATGTGCGCCAGATGGTGGTCTACGGCTACGCACGGCTTGTGGGGTATGACGAAAACTATGTGCTCAGCCCCGACATTCTACGTGATGTGACTGTGGAAGAAGACCGCATCTATACCCTGCACCTGCGCGATGGGCATAAATGGTCCGATGGTGCGCCCTTCACCTCTGCCGATTTCCGCTATTGGTGGGAGGATGTGGCCAACAACCCGGAACTCTCCCCCTCAGGTCCACCAGATTTTCTGCGCAGTGACGGGCACTTGCCCGAAGTTTCCTTCCCCGATGAGCTGACCGTACGCTTTGCTTGGCCCGTGCCGCACAACGCGTTTCTGTCCGCCTTGGCGCAGGCGCGCCCCCCTTTCATCTACCGTCCCGCGCATTACCTGCGCCGCTTCCATGTACACTACGCGGATGCGGATTCACTGGCCGAACGGGTGGAAGCGAAACGCGCCAGCAGCTGGGCGGCGCTGCACAACAAATACGACAACATGTACAAGTTCGATAACCCGTCGCTGCCCACGCTTCAGCCATGGATGAGCGCGACAGCAGGCAAGAAAGCCTCGCGTTATCTGTTTGTGCGCAATCCCTATTTTCACCGCGTCGACGTGGGCGGGGTACAGCTGCCCTATATCGACATTGTGGAAATGTCTGTGGTTGGTGGCGGACTCGTCGCGGCCAAAGCCAACGCAGGCGAGGTCGACTTACAGGCGCGCGGGCTTGATTTCCGGGACGTGTCGATCCTGAAAAAAGGCGAAGCAGATGGCTCCGCCTACACAACGAAGCTTTGGGCGAATGGTACGTCCAACCAGATTGCAATTTACCCGAACCTGAATTTTGCCGACCCGGTCTGGCGCGAAGTGATCCGCGATGCGCGCTTTCGTCGTGCGCTATCGCTCGGGATAGATCGGCGCATGATCAACCGCGCCTTGTATTTCGGACTGGGGCAGGAAGGCGGCATGACTGCGCTGTCCAAATCCCCG
>CAZDXI010000262.1:0-4650 GCA_964509095.1 uncultured Rhodobacterales bacterium | reverse complement strand
ATTCAGGATATCGCCATCCTTAAGCTTTTTGTCGCCGGGAATACCGTGACATACCACGTGGTTCACACTAATGCAGGAGGCGTGCTTGTACCCCTTGTACCCAATCGTGGCTGAGGTCGCGCCCGCCGCATTCACTTTGTCTTCGATCAGCCGGTCCAGCTCGCCTGTGGTCTGTCCCACGAATACGTGCTCGGCAATCTCGTCCAGAATGCGCGCCGCCAGTTCGCCAGCCTTGTGCATGCCAGCGAAATCTCCCGCCTCGTACAGGCGAATACCATCTTTTGTGACGCGACCGGGCATGCGATCCAACTTCTTCTCCTCAAGGGTATGACGCCGTTCTGCGATAGACGGGCGACAGTGTCAAAGCAGAAACTGTAAAGGTTTCGCGACAGTAATCTCTTCGGGGGTGATATGTGTCCCCAAGGCCAAAACCTCAACCCCTGCGTCCTTTGCGGCCTGAAATGCGGCCAGATAGCCCGGATCAATATCCCCGGCGAGGGTCACTTGTGTACAATCTGTGCGCTGCACAAGGTAAAGCATAATCGCGCGATGCCCGGCCCTGACCATGTCTGACAGCTCATCCAGATGCTTCGCGCCGCGCTTTGTCACACTATCGGGAAACTCCGCCAGACCGGTTGTGCGCGACAGGGTCACCGATTTGACTTCGACATAGGCGTCCTGTTGACCAGTTGCGCTGAGCAAGAAATCGATGCGGCTGTTCTGACCATATTTCACTTCGGCCTGCACGTTCGTGTAGTCCTTCAGCGCGGCAACTTGCTGCGCCATCAGCGACTCTTTCAGCGCCCGGTTGGGCACCGATGTATCGACTCCGGTGAAGTTGCCATCCCCGTGATCCACCAGCCGCCAGCCGAATTTTAGCTTTTTCTTCGGGTCATCGTTCGGCTCCAGCCAGATTTTCTGCCCCGGTTCAGCCAGCCCCATCATGGATCCCGGATTGGCACAATGCGCGGTGATCTCGCGCCCGTCTTCAAGGACGGCATCCGCCAGAAAGCGTTTATAGCGACGCGTCAGGGTCGCAGGGACAAGTTCGGTTTGAAAGCGCATGATCGCAGGCCTATACCAAGGGAGACGTGCTCGACAAGAAGAGGTGTGCCATGCCCAATCCCACCGCTGCCATGCTCGTGATCGGGGACGAAATTCTGTCCGGTCGAACGCGAGATGCGAATATGCACCATCTGGCGAAAGAACTGACACAGCATGGGATTGACCTCACCGAGGTGCGTATCGTTTCGGATGATCATGACGCCATCGTACGCGCCGTCAAAGAGTTGTCCGGCGCTTACGACACCGTCTTCACGAGTGGCGGGATCGGCCCGACCCATGATGACATCACCGCCGACTGCATCGCGGCGGCCTTTGACGTGCCAATTGATGTTCGTGACGACGCCCGTGCGATCCTTCAAGCGCGCTATGATGCCATGGGCACCGACCTGAACGAGGCCCGTCTGCGTATGGCCCGCATCCCGGATGGCGCGGCCCTGATCGACAATCCGGTTTCTGGTGCACCGGGTTTTACCATGCAAAATGTGCACGTCATGGCCGGCGTGCCGAGCGTGTTTCAAGCGATGGTTGCCTCCGTCCTGCCAACACTGACGGGCGGCGATCCGATCCTTAGCCAATCCCTGCGCATCATGCGCGGTGAAGGCGATATCGCGGGTCCAGTTGGTCAACTGGCAAAAGACTTCCCGGACCTGTCCATAGGCTCTTACCCCTTCCAAAAAGACGGTGTGTACGGCGCACAGATCGTTATCCGTGGCACAGATGGCGCGCAGGTGGATGCCGCCATGGTTAGACTGGCTCAGGAATTCCCGGAATGACCGTCACTGCGCAGCAACTCTATGACGTCTGTGAAGCGACGTGGCCGCCAGCCCGCGATTGGGAACAAAATGGCTGGACACTGCGGGATGGGGCAGGCGGCGGCAAACGCGTCTCTGCTGCCACTCGATCGAACAAGGGTGCTGACCCCGCCGCAGCCGAGACCGCCATGAAAGAGGCGGGTGAGGTGCCCCTTTTCATGCTGCGGGAGGGCGAAGGTGACCTTGATGCGGCGCTCGAGGCGCGCGGTTACAAGATCATTGACCCGGTGAACCTCTACACCTGTCCAATCTCAAACCTCACAGACATCCCCATTCCCCGCGTCACCGCCTTTAACATCTGGGAACCTCTCGCCATCATGGAAGAAATCTGGGCCACAGGCGGCATCGGCCCCGGACGGCTCGACGTGATGGCGCGTGCCGAAACAAAAACCGGCATCCTCGCACGCTGGAATGAAAAACCCGCCGGAACCGCGTTCGCCGGTGTTCATGATGGGATTTGCATGGTGCATGCCGTAGAAATCCTGCCCCACCAGCGTCGCCAAGGTGTCGCGCAATGGATCATGCGCAAGGCTGCGTTCTGGGCCGAAGAGCAGGGCGCGCACACTATGTCGGTCCTCTGCACCCAAGCCAATTCGGCCGCCAATGCGCTTTATGCTTCCCTGCAGATGGAGGTCGTGGGACAGTACCACTACCGCATCAAAGAGGACTGATATGGCCAAGGAACCCACCGCTCTCGACCTGCCTATGGTCGACCCTCTGCCGCCCGAGACGCAGAAATACTTCGACATCTGCACAGAAAAGCTGGGTATGATCCCGAACGTGTTGCAGGCCTATGCCTTTAACGTCGAAAAGCTGAACGGCTTTACCGCGCTGTACAATGATTTGATGCTGGGGGACTCGGGCCTGTCCAAACTGGAACGGGAGATGATTGCGGTCGTCGTGTCCTCCATCAACAAATGCTTTTACTGCCTTGTGGCCCATGGCGCCGCGGTCCGCCAATTGTCTGGAGACCCTGCTTTGGGCGAGATGATGGTGATGAACTACAAGGTGGCCGAACTGGACGCGCGCCAGCGCGCCATGCTCGACTTCGCCGCGCTGATGACAGAGCGCAGCCGCGATATCGAAGAATCCGACCGCCAACGCCTGCGCGATGTGGGCTTTAGCGACCGAGATATCTGGGACATCGCGAACGTGGCGGGCTTCTTCAATATGACCAACCGAGTTGCCTCAGCCACCGATATGCGACCCAACGCGGAGTATCACGCGCAAGCCAGATGATGTTCCGCCTGTGCCTGATTGCCGCCCTTGCGGTTGGCACGCGCGCGGATGCGCTGGACCTGCCGGGGAACGCGCGTCTTACGGCGGAACGTGTTTCTGAAAACGATCGCTACGCTGCACCCATCGGTGTTTTCGATGGGGCCGCCATTCCGTCCATCGTTCTGGAAGGGCAGGTGCGCAGGCAGGCTTGGCAGGTTCCGGGTCGTGGCTTGACGCCGTTGCAGATCCTCGCGCCATTGCGGGCAGAACTTGAGGCTGCGGGGTTTACCAATCGTCTGGAGTGCTCTGCCGAGCAGTGCGGAGGATTCGATTTTCGGTTCGGGACTGATGTTTTGCCAGCGCCCGCCATGTTCGTTGCGCTTCAGAACTTCCAATTCTTGACCATGACATCCGGACCAGCGGATCGTCCGGAGCGTGCAACAACCCTGTTTGTCAGCACAACGCGAGACGCCGCCTATCTTCAGATCATTGATGTGGTGCGCGAGGGTGGCGCGTTTGCCCGGGTCGCAACAACCCGGCCTGTTGCGCGCAACGACACTCCTGTTGCCGTAGTACCAGAAGCCGGAGACTTCTTGTCCGAAGGATCGATGGTTCTGGATGGGGTGGATTTCGAAAGTGGGCAAACTCAGCTAGGCGAAGCAGTGATCCCTTCGCTGGAACAACTCGCTGGCATCATGGCTGACAATCCCGGCCTGCGCATCGCATTGGTTGGCCATACGGACAGTGTCGGTGCTTTGGATGGTAACATAGCCATCTCACGTCAGCGGGCGCGGGCGGTGCGCGCGAAACTGATCGCGGATCACGGGGTCGCATCCTCCCGTCTGGAAGCAGAAGGCATGGGTTATCTTGCGCCGCGCGCATCCAACTTGACCGAAGCCGGGCGTGAAGCAAACCGCCGCGTTGAAGCGATCGTACTGTCGCTGCAAGAGTAGGCGATGCGTCTAACTTGGCCCTTCGCCTTTTGGATACCCTAACAAGAAAAACCGGCCCGTGACGGGGGCCGGTTTGAACTCGTTACTTGGGAGAAACTTACCAGTCGTTTGGTCCTTTGTCCGCGAAGGCGTGGACCAGAAAATCGATGAAGGCGCGCACTTTGGGCTGTGTAAACCGGCCCGGTGGGTACACCGCATAGATACCTTGGGTTTCCATCGGCAGGTCCGGGATCGCGTCCTGAACCAGACCCTGCTCCATCGCTTCCGCATAAAGGAAGCTGGGCAGGTAGGCGATGCCAAGACCGGAGATCGCTGCGTTCAACAAGGATTGTCCGTCGTTCACGCTCAGCCAGCCGGCGGTGCGAACCTGACGCTTTTCGCCAGAGGGGGCTGTGATCTTCCACACATTGCCGGAGGATTGGTTGGAATAGTGCAGCAGTTTATGTTCGTTCAGATCGTCGATGCGATCCGGGCGGCCAAACTTTTCGAAATAGCCGGGGGCCGCGATCATACGCTTTGTCGTCTCTGTCAGCTTGCGGGCGCGTAGGGTGCTGTCTTCCAGCTCACCAATGCGCACGGCCATGTCGAACCCTTCCGAGATC
>CAZDXI010000261.1:0-4651 GCA_964509095.1 uncultured Rhodobacterales bacterium | reverse complement strand
CACCGAATGGAACGGCTGTGAAATACGCATAACCAGGGTGCTGACCGATGAAGTAGTAGTCGGCAGAGTGATACATGTCGGCCTGACCGGAAGACACCGCGTCAAACACTTCAAGCGCGCCAACCAGCTCGCCCGGCGCTTTCTTGTCGATGGTCAACGAGCCATCAGACATTTCGCGAACCATGTTTTCAAAGTAAACAGCCGCGTCATCCAGAACCGCGAAGCCGCGGGGCCAAGATGTGACCATTGTCAGGGTCCGGTTGCCTTGCGCATATGCCGGGGCCGCCAGCGTGGTTGCCGCAGCCGCGGTTCCACCCAAGGCAGAGTTTTTCAGAAAAGAACGACGATCCATAGAGATACTCCTCCCAAATGTCGCAGACAACGGAATCCCCCCGTGGCCTGCGGATCGTTACAGGTGTGCGCACAATAGCGAACATGAAAAAGAGGGAAATACCCATCACTACGTAGAAAACTGACCCAGCGGCAGTTTGCACCAGAAAGGAGAGAAGACAGGCTCAAGTTTCTACTGCAAGCTGTTTCAACCATTGGAAAATGTTGCGCACCACGGACGGGCGCCCATATGCAATCCACTTGATTAAGACCGGTTTCGGGGTCACGATACGGCGCATGAAGCGGTTTTTGCCTCGCATATACCTGACTTACGCGCAGAAGCTGGCTCTGGTTGCAGCACTGCCGTTGATTCTGGTTGTGGCGGCCATTGCTCTGATTGTGGCCACGCAATCCAAGACTTCGGCTGAGCGCGAAATTCGCGCGTTGGAAACCCAAATCTTAGAAGCGAAAAAAGCGGAACTGCGCAACTACGTCACGCAAGCAAGAAACGGGTTTTACTTCATCTACGGCAACGCGCCTCCCAATGATGAGAACGCAAAGCGGCAGGTCATGCAAATCCTGTCTGCGATGATCTACGGTGATGAGGGTTTCTTCTTTGTCTACGATTATGATGGGAACAACCTTGTCTCCCCACGGCAGACGGACCTGATCGGCAAGAACTGGATCGATCTGACCGACAGCGAGGGTGCGCAAGTGGTCGCCGAACACATTCGCATCGCTCGCTCTGGTGCGGGGTATCACACGCATCTGTGGCCAAAGCCGTCAACCGGGGAAGAGGCGGAGATGATCACCTATGTCACTTCCTTCCCCTCTTGGCGGTGGGCGGTGGGCACGGGCGTGTTCATCGACGATGTTCTGGCCTCAGTCGCGGCGGCGCGCGCGGATGTGGAAGCCCGCGTTCGGCAGACGTTCCTTTATATCACAGCCTTCACGCTGGCCGGGCTGCTGGCGGTGTTCGGCTCGGGCATGTTCATCAACCTGCGCGAGCGCCGTCTGGCCGATGCCAAACTGAAGGAACTGACCCAGCGCGTGTTTGATGCACAAGAAGAAGAACGCAGCCGCGTTGCGCGAGAATTGCACGATGGGATCAGCCAGATCCTTGTGGGCATTCGCTTTGCGCTGGATACGGCGCGGCGGCGCATTCTGGCTAAGGACGACCGGGCAAGCGAAAGTCTGGACAAGGGTATGGATGCGCTTGGGAATGCGATTTCTGAAGTGCGCCGTATCAGCCGCGATTTGCGCCCCGGCGTGCTGGATGATCTGGGATTAGGACCCGCGCTGAAGGCACTGACAGAAGATTTCGCGGACCGCACCGGGATCGACACCCGTCTGGAAACGGTGGTGTTCCGAAACCGACTGGATCCCGATTCCAAGATTGCGCTGTATCGGATTGCACAGGAAGCACTGACCAATATCGAACGCCACGCCAAGGCCACGGAAGTGAACATCGACCTGCGCGGGCACCGCAAGGGCGCAACGCTGCGAATTTCGGACAATGGCGTGGGACTAAACGGGCAAGCCAGCACCGGATCAGGTCTGCGCAACATGGAAGAACGCGCAGCCCAACTGGACGGCACTCTGCGCATCTTGTCCGCAAAGGGCAAAGGCAAGACCGGAACCGTGATCGAAGCCACCGTGCCTCTGTCGCACCTGTTGCCCCCTGAAACTGCCGCGAAACCCAACCGACAGGCCAGCGCATGATTGATAAGACCCGTATCCTTGTCGTGGATGATCACCCGATGGTGGCCGAAGGCATCCAGTCGATCCTGGAAAGCTATGATGATCTGGAGGTCGTGGGCACACTCGGTGACGGTCAGGCGGTGATCGACCAGATCGACACGCTGACCCCGGACGTGATCCTGATGGATCTGAACATGCCCGGCATTGGCGGGCTGACGGCGACAGAGATCATTCTGGAGCGCCGCCCCGAAACGCGCATCCTGATCCTGTCCATGCATGACAGCCATGAATACGTGACCTCTGCCCTGTCTCACGGCGCGATGGGTTACGTGCTGAAAGACGTGCCAACGGACGAAATCCGAACGGCGATTGATACGGTGATGCGGGGCGAGCAATACCTCTGCACCGGAGCGGCGGGTGCATTGAAACCCAAGCGCGCGCCTGTGTCAGAAACGCTGACCAACCGAGAACAGACGATCCTGCTGCAACTGGCGCAAGGCAAGTCTAACAAGGAAGTCGCGAACGAGCTCGATATCTCTGTGCGCACGGTGGAAACACACCGCAAGAACATCAAACGCAAGCTGGGGATTTCGTCCACGGCGGGCCTGACACGCTATGCGATGGAGCACGGGGTGTTGCAGGGAACCGGGATTGGTCGCTAACGACTACCGTGGCGATCTGACCGTCTCCCAGACTTAAAGTTGCCAAAATTGGATGAGACACAGATCGCAAGCGACCACCACATCGCGCGCTAGGTCAAAGCCGTTTTGAGGTCTGTTTCGAAATGCTGATGAGCAAGAGTTTTGCCCCTTTGGTCATCGGTGCCGCGATGATTGCGCTGGCCTTGGTTTGGGTCAACCGCCCGCGCCCGGAAGCTCCACCAGTGTTTGATAGCGCGACTTTGAGCAAGTCCGACACCGCGCCCAGCTTACAGGAACTGAATGTTATCGCCGAACAGGCCGCTGCGGGGTTTGATGTGGCGCAGAACAATCTGGCGGTCATCGCGCTGCGCTCCCCGCGTGGGTTGGTTGATGTGAATGTTGAAACGCTGCTGGACAAGGCCGCGGCGCAGGGCAACATGGCCGCGCGATATAACCGGGCATTGCTGATCCCGAACAAATTCAAGACGGACCCCGCGTTGATCCAGCGCCGCATCGACCTGCTGATGCCAAACGCCGAAGCGGGCGATCCCCACAGTCAGGTGCTGTTGGCCAAGACACTAGGCTATACCAACCGCGACGCGCAGGTTACGGATCGCGGCGCGCTGCAACTGGAGATGTATCGTCGCGCGGCCGACAGCGGGGACGTTGTCTATCAATTGCTGTATGGCAAGGCGCTTTATTCGGCTTATCGTCACACCGAGGACCCAGCACTGTGGCAAGCGGCCGTTGATACATTGTATCGCGTGCATCTTGCCGGAGACGGGCGCGGGGCGGAACATCTGGGCTTCATAATGCGCTCTCCTGCACCCCTGCCGCGCCATCCAGCAGAGGCCTTTACCCTGCGCGATCCCCTGCCCCACTACCGCGCGGCGGCTGATCTTGGGTTGGCCACAGCGGCATGTGGGCACGGGATCATGGCCTATCGACCTGTGCAAAGCCTGCTTCCAGACTTTGAGGGCACAGTGAAACATGTCCGCCGACAATTGGATAAGGTTTCCCAGACGGAACGGTCCGTGGCCCGCGAAAATCTTGCCGCCTGCGCAAACCTTGAGAGGCGTCCGCGCGCGCCGTTTTATGATGCCTCCCGGCGTCAGGCGTTTGGCGCTCCGTCGGTTTACCGGCGCAAACAAACGGCGGGCTGGCCGTCCTTGGCGGGTCAGAACGATCTGGCCGCTGTAATCCTTGGGCTGATGCATCTGCACGGGTTGGATGTTCCACAGGATCACGACAAAGCCACCGCCCTACTGAGTCGCGCCGCAACACGCTCGGATCACGCAGGCGCGCAGCAAATTCTGGACAGTTTGCAAAGCCAATAACTTGTCGCCTGAAAGAAAATTGCGAAAACGAGCGCGTTTGGGACATTTTCTCCATTGCAGCCTGTTGACGCTGCCGTGCAGCACGCCTAGTGTTTCGCCCAGCACAAAGGAGCCCGATGATGGTGAGCATTGTCGTACTAGTCGGAAACACGCGCATGGGCCGGTAACGGTAAAGCCATAACAGCTTCCCATGCGCCCCCGCCAAGAACGGGGGCTTTTTTATGCGCAACAGAAATGACGCGAACACATCGGAGATAAGCACATGTCACGTCAAATGACCGGAGCGAAAATGGTCGTGCAAGCCCTGATCGATCAGGGTGTCGACACGGTATTCGGATATCCTGGCGGTGCTGTCCTACCAATTTATGACGAGGTGTTTCAGCAAAACAGCGTGAAACACGTGCTGGTGCGCCACGAACAAGGTGCTGTGCACGCGGCTGAAGGCTATGCGCGTTCCACCGGGAAACCGGGCGTGGTACTGGTGACCTCGGGTCCCGGGGCCACGAACGCTGTCACCGGTCTGACGGATGCGCTTATGGATTCCATCCCGCTGGTGGTTCTGACGGGTCAGGTGCCGACGTTCATGATTGGCTCTGATGCGTTTCAGGAAGCGGACACGGTGGGCATCACCCGCCCCTGCAC
>CAZDXI010000260.1:0-4653 GCA_964509095.1 uncultured Rhodobacterales bacterium | reverse complement strand
GCTCAAGCTGACGATTGAGGACGTAGTCCTGCGACCATGCACCCTCGGCCGCCGGATTCGCATCGTGCCAAACGACTTCTCCGGCGAAGTCGTAGGACACAGCTGGAATGGCGCAAGCACTGTCTGCGTAGACGGTGATGTTGGCTTCGAACCCACCTTCTGTGTCGTAGGTGAAGTCGCGGGTCAGATACGAAGGCGTCGGCGCAAGTTCGGGATTTTCAGCGTTCTGTTGTGGGCGCATCTCGCAGCTAATCGAGGTCCAGGTCCCGACGATGCGGTCTTGCAGGCCCTCAAGTGAAGTGTCCTGCGCGACAGCAGCGTTCGCAAGTACACCGAGCGCAACGAGAGAAAGGGCTGGGTTTTTCATAGTGATCTCCATCTGTTGACGATGGAGACACAAACTGCGCATATTACCCAACATCGCAACTAGTCAAAATAAAAAGAGATAGTCATGAAAACGGAACCTTTGGCCCCTGATCCCGATGTCAAAGGATGCCCGGTCACTTATTGTCTCTCGGTGATCGGCGGCAAATGGAAGCCAGTCATCCTGTTTTGCATAGCCAACGGCGTTGATCGGTTTGGTGCGATGCAGCGTTCGGTGCCCGGCATCACAAAGCAGATGTTGACCAAGCAATTGCGTGAACTCGAAGCCGACGGTCTGATCTCTCGCAAGGTCTACGCCGAAGTGCCCCCACGCGTTGACTATTCACTAACCGATGTCGGGCGCACGGTCCTGCCGATCATCGAACAGATGGAAGTTTGGGGCGCGGCACACATGAAGTAACAGCCAATCGCTGCTCTACATCAATCAGTCGATTCAGGCTCGTTCCAGACCTTCTTTGCACCGCAGGATGTGCCAAAACTCATACGTTTCTGTCACCGGCGATAACGACCGTTTGTGCCGCAAACAGTTACGTCGCAGAGGACCTTGGCGCAGTCGCAGCAAAAGCTAACAATGTCCCGTCTAGACGACATCCGCGCTCGGCAACGGTGCGGACAAAAGCACTTGCAGTTAAGTCTTGCAACAGCCCGTCGCGAACTCAAACATCATAGCCAGCCCGGAACAAGGTGCTCCGCGCCGCCGGGCCAGCGGCGGACCGTCCGGGCGGTCAGCCGCTTTGTCGACGCCTGCGCAGATCATTGGCATCTCAGGCAAATAGGCCACCATAAACCAAGTCGGCGAAGCTGCGCGGCGGCAAACCACGGTCCGCCACTGACCCTTTTTCAACAAGACGAATGCCAGTTTTGTCCGCTCAATGCCGACACAAAGCTAAGCATGCCAGCGCGGACGCAAGGACGCAGCCCGCCGCGCCATCTACACGCCGCGGCCCGGCGATGGCGCTCGCTCTGCACAGTTTGTACAGCCAGCTTTCTACAAACGAAAAACCGCGGCACCCTTCGGCACCGCGGCTTTCCAAATCATACGACTGATAAGATCAGAGCGGATCGTTGATCGTCTGGTTGCCTTTGTACGGACCCGTCGCCGTATTGGGCGGGGCCACGCCGGAACAGACGGGCTTGCCGTACTTGTCCAAACGCTGGGACAGGTAGCCTTCAATGCCGTCATCGATGATCCAGTGGTCGCACCCGTTCGGGTCAACCCAGACACCGGCAACGAGTTCTTCGAGCGGCTTTTCTTTTCCGCCTTGGCCATAGTCGATGGTCTTGTCTTCGTTGACGCGGCCAAAGCCACCTTCAGCTTGGATGCCGCAAGCAGTCAGCGATGCGGCGATGCCCAGCGCGGCAGTGAGTTTCAATACAGTCATGTCTCTCACCCCTCAGCGAATACAAATGATTTCGACGCGGCGGTTCTTCGCCATGCCACCCGCCGAAGCGTTGGAGGCAACTGGCACGCGCTCGCCCATGCCCCGCACGTCGGCAATCTTTGCCCCTGCGCCTTGGGCAACCTTCGCGACCGACGCCGCGCGGTTATAAGACAGGCGCATGTTGTAGGCGTCTGATGCGCGGCTGTCTGTGTGGCCGATGATGATGTAGGAAATCGCATTGGCGTCCTTGAAGAACTTTGCCAAGCGGTTCTTGCCCGCCGCCGAGATCCGGTGGCTGTTGGTGGCAAAGAACTGGTCGGTGTTCATCACACCGCACGTATTGACCTCGTGACAGACTGGAATGCCTTTACGGTTCACGTGCGGGCTCATGTAGCCTTCGAACCCGTCATCCATCACCCAGTGTTCGCACCCATCCGGGTCGATCCAGATGGTTGGTACATAGCGTTCGTTCGTGCCTTTGCGGTCATTGTCAAAAATGCCGCCTTCCTGCGCAGCCGCACCCGTGGCCGCCAGTGTCAGGCCCAAAACCGCAGCAGCGGCGGTTTTGAAAATCCTGCTCGGGCTATTGGAGATTTTGTGTCCCACAGCGTTTGTCCTCTTAAATCTGTTTTCACGCACAGGTCCCAGGTGTTCTTGATGCGCTGTTCACGCCCTGCACGTCGCTCTTCCGCTAGGTTAGGCAAAAAACAGGGGCCTGTGAAGCGTGAAATACCATATATAGTGGCCAAATCGGCTAGTTATGCGTTTCGCCTCAGCTTTTCCCGACATGTTGGGTGTTGGAATTGGCCGGAAATACCAAAACCGGGACGAAGAACGTCGAAACCGCAAGCGAAATACTGATTCCGGACAGGCGAACGCGCCAAGTGCTTTAGGACGATTTCAAAGCGGTCGCCGCCTGCGCATAGCCACCCGATGCACCGTCCACGAAATGCACGTGATCATCCGTCATTATAGACGGCACGATGCAGGTCAGCATGGCCTCAGTCTGCGCATGCAAGCCATAGCGGATCACACCGTCACGCGCGGCTTGTTCCAAAAGCTCTCGCAAGCGAGCTTCGGTCGCAGTATCACAATCAAGGGTCATTTTCAGACCGTCATCGAACTTTCTGAAATCAGCGTTCTGTCCAACGACGCGGCGGTAATGTCGCGCGTTAAATCCCCCCAGGGTGATCCCCGTCTTGATTAGCGCCCACGCCATGAAGCTTTCAAACAGGGCTTTGGCCTGAGCGGCGATCAGACTTTTGGAACCGCGCTGTGCATGGGCTTCCAGCCGGGCGCCCGCGGGGGGCCATTTCACTCCGGGACCGATATCTTCCGCCGGGTGTCCTGCGCGTTTCAGCGTTTGACCAAGTGCGACGACCTCCTCGGCAACACGCGCGAATTTAGCACCCGGCGTATCACCAAGGGGCAGGATCACCACAGACAGGATCGTGCCGAAACGGCTTGGCATATGGCTCCACCGACAGGACAGACCAGTCAGGTCCGGCTCTGCATCCGAGGGCGCGGCGGGCAGCGCATAGGCCCCGTCTTTCATTGCGGTTTCCGCCCATGCCACCCCGCCGCCCGAAAACATCGCGTAGTCCACGTCCGCTGCGACGCGGTAGCGCGCGACGGTTACGTCCAGCCCTGCGTTGCGGATGTCCGCTACGGGTACCAACGCGACGCGCAACTCCATCCCGAATTCGCGCGCCGCCCACGCCTGAACGGCCGTCAGCGCGTCCTCGGCCCGTTGCTTCCACGCGGGAGGGACCGCGAACCCTGCGCCGTCGCCGCCAAAGATATAAGGGAACTCAGCACCCGCATGGGCATTGATCTGCGCGGAAATCACCGCCGCTGCGATCATGTTGACGGTCTTGTAATGCCCAGCAGAAATCGCTTGTGTTGAGCCGACCAGGTCCGACGTGCCCACCCACCAATCATCGGGCAGCGGCGTATAGACACCGGTATCGGCGAGAGCGCGGAACTCATCTTGCGGGTCGATGGCTGCGTAAAAGGCGTTGTCCTGCATGCCCACCACCTTTGCCGCAATTGCTCAGCCCAGCAACTCACCTTTCAGCGAGTTTGTCGCGGCCTCCACGATGCGCACAGGACGCAGATCACCTGCGGTGAGCCCCTCGGCCTCCACATGCACCGCGTGAAGGTAGTCGGATTTTCCGACCATCTGCCCCGGCTTGCGACCCGGTTTTTCGAACAGCACATTGACCTCACGGCCCACCATCGCGTCCTGAATCTCGCGCTGTTGGCGGGTGATCAAAGCTTGCAGTCGTTGCAGGCGTTCGTCGGCCTCGGCGGCATCCACTTGCGCGCGTTCCGCTGCAGGCGTGCCGGGGCGCGTGGAGTATTTGAAGCTATAGGCATAGCCGTATTTGACCTCTTCAATCAGGTCGAGAGTGGCTTGGAAGTCTTCTTCCGTCTCTTCCGGGAAACCGACAATGAAATCGCCCGACATCAGGATGTCTGGACGCGCGGCACGGATACGCTCGATCAACGCGAGGTAACTGTCAGCCGTATGCGCGCGGTTCATCCGTTTAAGGATGCGATCCGAGCCCGACTGAACCGGCAAATGCAGGTACGGCATTAGCTTCGGGCATGACCCGTGCGCTTCGATCAGATCATCGTCCATGTCGTTGGGATGCGAGGTCGTGAACCGGATACGTTCCAACCCATCCACGTCATTCAGTGCCCAGATCAGACGCGCCAATGACCACTCGCGCCCATCGACACCTTCGCCGTGATAGGCATTTACGTTCTGCCCCAGCAGAGTGATCTCGCGCACGCCGCGCTCCACCAGATCGCGAGCCTCAGTCAGGATACGCTCTACAGGACGGGAGACTTCGGCGCCGCGCGTGTAAGGCACCACGCAAAA
>CAZDXI010000259.1:0-4660 GCA_964509095.1 uncultured Rhodobacterales bacterium | reverse complement strand
TCAAAAGCACGATCCCAACCCAATCCATGAACGCGCCCATAAACAGCAGGATCAGCATCATGATCAGGATAATCCCCATCGTCGGCAGGTCCGTCCCAAGGATCAGGTTGGCCACGTAAGTTGGCCCGCCCGCAATCGTGTATGCCCCCGCCAAAGCGGTCGCACCGATGGTCACCCAGATGATCGTACCGGTGGACTTGAGCGTCCGCATCAGCGCATCCCAAAGCAGCTCAAACGAGAACTCGCCCCGGAAGATCGCCAGAACCAGCACGGCAAAGGCCCCCATGCCAGCCGCTTCGGTGATGCCAGTGATGCCCATGTAGATGGAGCCCAACACAACGCCGATGATGACGATGGGCGGGACAAGGCCTTTGCCCATGTTCCAGCCTGTCGCAGTACGCTCTCGGCCAAAGACGGAGAAAATCAAACCAAGCGCCACCGCCAGTGTACCTAGGAACCACGGCAGATAGTCCATCGTTCCGAAGCGGATCGGATCGCCGGTTTGTGCCGCGTTCTGGCCGGTGTATTCAAAGAACAGCACGCGCAGCGTAAAGAACGTCCAGAAGCCCGCGACCATGACCGACATGAAGCCACCAAACAGCATCCACTTTTCTTTGCCCTCTGGCTCTCCCGGTACTGGATCGGGCAGAGGCGCGTCTTCAGGGCGCAGGGTTGTGCGCACGATGATGTAGATGATGATGAAACTCGCCAG
The DNA here is from genome assembly GCA_964509095.1 of uncultured Rhodobacterales bacterium. GTDB lineage: Bacteria > Pseudomonadota > Alphaproteobacteria > Rhodobacterales > Rhodobacteraceae > Aliishimia. The sequence goes on along the minus strand of CAZDXI010000259.1, from coordinate 3,948 downwards.
CATGAAGCCGGGGATGAAGGCCGCCGTGAACAGCGCTTTGATCGAAGTTTCGGTGATGAGCCCATAGATGATCAAAACAATCGACGGCGGGATCATCGTGCCAAGTGAGCCTGACGCACAGATCACCCCGATGGCGAGGTTCTGGTTGTACCCAAGTCGCAACATCTGGGGCAGGGCGATCAAGCCGAGCAGAACCACTTCGCCGCCGATAATGCCAGACATCGCCGCCATGATCACAGCCATGATCGACGTCACAATCGCGATCCCACCACGCGTCCGGTTCAGCCAGATATTCAAGCTGTCATACATGGATTTCGCGATGCCGGAGCGTTCCAGAAGTGCCGCCATGAAGATGAACAACGGTATAGAGATGAGCACGTAACTCGTCATCACATCGCCGTATATCCTCTGACTGAGGATGTTCAGCGGCCCCGATCCGGGCCTTCCGGTCAGGAACCCTTCACCCCACAGCGTGATGTCCATCAGCACGGCGGGTTCAAACTTCATGAACAGCACGACCACCGCCATAAACGCCGAAGCGAAGCCCAGCGGCATGCCGATGGCGAGCAACACGATCAGGCCCAGCATCAGGACCAGTGAGATTGTACCGACGTCCATCAGTTGCGCCCTTCTTGTTGTGCGGCAGAGCGCGTTACGTCCAGATCGCCCGTGCCGTCTTGGCCAACGGCAGCGCGCAGCTTGGCGATTTCATCCTCGTCCGGCTCGTCCGTGTGATGTTCGGGCAATTTGTTCCAATCGGAAATCAGGTTCACGACTGCTTGCAGGGCAACCAGTGAAATCACAATCAACACGGCAGGTTTGATCGTGGCTGGGATGGGCGGGTCAAACGCCGTGCCGAACGTCTCCCAGCGATAGAACTTGTCGAACGCTTCGCCATAGCCACCGAAGACGAGGAAGAACGCGAACACACAGATCAGGAAGGTCGAAATGCAATCAAACAGCCGCTGCATCCAGCGTGGCACCACATCGTAAAGCAGGAAGATGCGGATGTGGCTGCGCTGCTGCATGGCGTAAAGCCCCGCGCACATAAAGATAAATCCCGCCAGCCAAAGGGATAGCTCGTTTGCCCAAAGGGTTGCGGCGTTCAACAGATAGCGCACGAACACCTCGTAGAGCATGACGCAGCACAAAAGCAGCTCCAGCATCATCGTCACACGTCCGATAAAGACGGACAAACGGTCAGACGCGCGCCAGTCTTCGAACTCCATGGGCGCGCGCCGCACCGTCAGGATACCAAGGATCGCGAAAAGCGGAATGCCGATTAGTGCGATGTAATCCACGATATCTGCATACCCGCCGGTGATCCCGCTCAGGTTTGGGGTTACGTCATTTCGCAGGAAGATGCCCGCAAGGTTGTCCCGTTGGGATTGATCCGGCGGCGGGTTCCAATCCAGCGTAAACGCTGGGATGTGCCACACGACCCAGCCTGCGCAGAACACGAAGGCGAGCGGGACGAGCCATTCAATCAGGCTGCCGGATTTATTGGTCATGGAGGCTCTCCTTCACGCTCATGCGGCTGCCCGCCCGTGTGTGATGCTGTAATGTTTGATGAAGTCGCGATCTGGTTCGACACCGAGGCCGGGACCATCCGGGATCGCCACCCGGCCTCCGGTGCGTTTGACTTGCCCTTGTATGTCGAGCGGCTCAGTCAGCAGATTGTCGCGAAACTTGTTGTCAGTCGTGTCGAATTCGAGCATCGGCTCCCACGGGTGCAACCCGCCGGGCAGGGGCGGCATCGCCGCGAGCAACTGAAGGTTTGTCGCCACCGCAATTGCACTGCCCCAAACATGGTTCACCACAGGCGTGAAATGTGCATGACACAGGGCAAGGACCCGCAAATATTCGGAAATCCCGCCAAGGGCGCAGACTTCCGGCTGCGCAATATCCAGCCCCCGGTTTTCCAGAATGGCGCGCCAGCCCCAACGACCGAACTCTGCCTCTCCGCCGGAGATGTTGACCCTCAGTCCCGCGCGAAGTTCACGGTAGCCGTCGTGATCCTCGGGCGCGACAGGCTCTTCGAACCAATAGGCGTCTAGCTCTTCCAACGCGCGGCCCACATAGAAAGCATCCGGCGTGGTATAGCAGTGGTTGGCATCGACCATGAAACGGAACGCATCGCCGACGCCCTCACGCACAGCCTGACAGAGCACGACGTCCTCGCGCGGTCCAAGGCCGGTTTTCATCTTGGTCGCTGTAAAACCTGCGTCACGGATCGCGGCGGCCTCATCGGTGAACAGGGCGGCCATGTCCTGCACGCTCATGTCCGGGCGCAGCATCATACCGTAGCCGTAAACCGGCACGTCCGTGCGATGGGCGCCACCGATGAGTTTGTGCAGCGGCAGGCCTGCGACCTTGCCCGCAATGTCCCACAGCGCGATGTCCACGCCAGATAGGGACTGCATCGGCATTCCCTTTTGTCCGTGATCGCGCATGAGGTTGTAGACCTTGTGCCAGATCACATCGCGGTCCATCGGGTCCATGCCCAGGATCATGGGCTGAATCACACCTTCGACGATGCCCTTGTTGGCTAGTGCGATGGTTCCCGGACCGAAGCATTCGCCCCAGCCGGTCACACCTTCGTCGGTCTCAACTTCGACCAAGTGCGCGGTGCGTTTGTCATAGAACTGCTGCGAATAGCCGAGTGTCTCGGGCATGTCGTATTGCAAGACGTGACTGGTGATGCGGGTGATTTTCATGAAAAGCGCCTCACCGGAAATCTGTACCGGTACAGAATTCGGGAAAAGCACCGGGGGCAAACATGCCGCCCCCGGTCCAAAGGTTTGTAATTACTTCACAATGCCCAGCTGGCGCAGGTAGCTTGTGTGGCTTTCCACCAGTGCTTTGGCTTCCGGCGTGGTTGCGAACTCAGGCCATGTGGCTTGGGCCGCTGCGCGGAATTCTGCGAGATCGGCAGGGGACCACTGTGAAATGGTCACGCCTTGCTCGGTCAGCATGGCAACCGCTTCAGCGTTACGCTTTTCGAAGATCAGCGCCGATTTCAGAGCGATGTCGGACACAGCGACTTCCATGATTTTGCGGTGATGCGCAGGCATTGCGTCCCAAACCGACTTGTTGCACGCGAGGTGGTCAGACGGCATGGAGTGGAAGCCCGGGTAGTTCGCATATTTCGCGATGTCGTACAGGCCCAGACCCACGTTATTGGAGATGTTGGACGCGTCCGCACCGTCGATGATGCCGGTTTCGAGCGCGGTAAAGATCTCTGTGAAGTCCATCACGATTGGCTTGGCACCAAGCTTTTCAAAGATCTTGGTTTCCATGCCCGGAGGTGAACGGAATTTCCAGTCTTTCAGGTCAGAGATACCCGCAATCGGTGCCGTGGAGGCAAAGCTTTCCTGACCGTAGACAATCCAGCCGACCAGTTGCATGCCATACTTGTTGTACAGCGCCTGAGCCGCGTCACGACCACCACCGTAATACAGCCAGCTGAGCTGCTGTGCTGGTGTTTCGTAGCCACCCATGATGTCGCCCACGAATTGGAACGCCGGGTTTTTACCAGTTTGGTAGCCGCCGCCTGTCGCGTCGCAATCCAGGATGCCTGTTGCGGCCGCGTCGAAAGTTTCAACCGACTTAACAACGGAAGAGGAATAAAACGGCTCGATCTTGATGTCGCCGCCGGACATCGTTTCAATGTTTTCGAACAGTTCGGTCAGCAGCTCACCCGATGTTGTTTCCGGGGCGTAGTGCGTTTGAATGCGCAGTGTCGTCTGCTGTGCTTGGACCGCGACGGCTGTGGACAGCGCGATAGCGGATGCAGCGGCAAAGGTGGCCGCCTTCTTAAAAAGTGTCATTGTGGTCCTCCCAGACTCTCAGTTCAGCGTTTTCAGCTTCGCAGCGCCTTATCGGCACGCTTGTTATTGTCACGCTGCAATCACGTTAGGCGGTGATCCTGAGTCTCACAAGGAAAAA
>CAZDXI010000258.1:0-4662 GCA_964509095.1 uncultured Rhodobacterales bacterium | reverse complement strand
CTTGATGTCGGCGCGGGCTTCTTACGTGTTGTTCGAAACCTCCAACCCGCGCCAGGCGCATTAATGGACCGTATTCCGGGACCGCAAATCCAAATCCCGGATGGCAAAGTGCTGGTGCCTGGCGTTGTGGACACGACGACCAACTTCGTGGAACACCCCGAGGTTGTTGCGCAGCGCATCGAACGGTTCACCGGGATCGTCGGCAAGGACCGGGTCATCGCGGGATCAGATTGCGGGTTCGGAACGTTTGCCGGGTTTGGGGCTGTTGATCCTGAAATCGCATATGCAAAACTGACCTCGCTATCCGAAGGCGCCAAGATTGCATCTGATCGATAGGATCAGGCCCCTACGACATACGTTTGAAGCCGCGTCAGTAGGACGAGGCTTCAGACCTTGTATAATAGGTTTTCCCGAGGAGAGTGTTCACATGCCGCGGTTCGTTCACAATGGCGTAGGATGAACTGATAGCCTTCCAGTCGTTCCCAAATCGACGCACGACCGAAAAACAGGGGTAGGGTTCCTGCACCAAACGATTGCCATTCATCAAACGGGTTTCGTGCGTGGTATGGACAGTGTCTTCGCCGTCAAAGTCCGCGGACAAAATGTTGCGGATCATTTCCGTGACACTCTTGCGGATCAGATGCCTGCGAACGCCTTCAAAAACCGTCTTTAGATCCTGAAAATCCTTCAGGACATTTTGACCCTCAAAAGTCTCAATCGTCGTCGGTAGATGAAAGCACTCTGCGAATGAATTGACGTCGCCGCTCATCAGCGCTGCGCCGGTCCGTGACAAAAGCGCGTTCGCGATGTCACGTGCATCCGGCACTAATAGGTTGCTCGTGTCCTGTTGTTCGACTCTCGCTGTTGTGTTCATTGGTTGCCCCCAACCCACTTTTGCTCAGGATAACTCAATCCGTTTCCGCTTGTCTTTACACTAGATCGAACACTCTACTTTAAGGGGAATTTGCGGCTTGTTTTTTCACAAAGAACTCAGTTCGCGTGCAAACAATGAGTCAAATACCGGTTATTGTTTCGCTTTTGGAAACAAATCATTGTTGAATACCTGACGATCGACTTCCGGATCATGGCGTTTGACTCGCCACAAGTCCTTGCGCGATTCACGTCGTGCCGTTTCTGATCACTCCCGGGGCGCCGGTGCGCCACCTTCAAATGCGTTGCCGTTGACGTAGTCGCAAGCGTCCTCCTGCATCTCCAGATGCAAGCCTTCTCCGCGATAAGGATGGGCGCGGGCGAGGTCTTCGTCGACCTCGATGCCAAGGCCCGGTGCATCGCCAAGTGACACAAACCCTTGCTCCACACGAATAGAACCTTTGATCAGGGCGTCGTGGAACGGAGTTTCGATGGTTTCCGCCATCAACAGGTTTGGGATTGAGGTCGCAAGGTGCAGGTTCGCCGCCCATTCCACGGGCCCGGCGTAAAGATGCGGCGCCATTTGCGCGTTATAGACTTCGGCCATAGCCGCGACCTTTTTCATCTCCCATATCCCACCTGCGCGCCCTAGCGCCGGTTGCAGGATTGTTGCCGCGCCACTGCGCAAGATGGGCGCGAACTCTGCTTTGGTCGTCAGCCGCTCGCCTGTGGCAACAGGAATGCGCACAGCACGCGCAACTTTGGCCATTTCTTCTAACGAGTCCGGCGGGATTGGTTCTTCGAACCACAAGGGGCTGTAGGGCTCCAGAGCCTGTCCCAACCGGATCGCCCCGGCTGTCGTGAACTGCCCATGGGTGCCGAACAGCAGGTCCGCGCGATCTCCTACGGCTTCCCGGATGGCAGCGCAAAAGGCGACGGATTGGCTGATGTCAGACATCGCAGGCATATGCCCGCCGCGCAGGGTATAAGGGCCAGCCGGGTCGAATTTCACTGCTGTATAACCGCGCTCGGCACAGTCCTCTGCCGATTCCGCCGCAAGATCTGGCGATGTCCAGAATTCACCCAGATCGTGATGCTCCAGTGGGTAGAGGTACGTGTAACACCGCACCCGGTCCCAGACTTTGCCGCCCAGCAGCGCATAGACCGGACGGTCCCGCGCCTTGCCCAGAATATCCCAGCAAGCAATTTCCAGCCCTGAAAACGCGCCCATCACCGTCAGATCCGGGCGTTGGGTGAAACCAGAGGAATAGGCGCGCCGGAACATCAGTTCGATGTTCTCGGGGTTCTCGCCTGCCATGTGGCGTTCGAACACATCTTCGATCACGTGCCGCATCGCTTCCGGGCCGACGGAGGACGCATAGCATTCCCCCCAGCCGGTGATCCCAGTGTCGGTCGTGACCTTCACCAAGATCCAATACCGCCCACCCCAACCGGGCGCGGGTGGCGCCGTCACAATCACATCCAAATCAGTCAGGCGCATCACTCAGGTCCTATTCACGTTCCGGCACCAGAATTCGGAGATCGCCGGTGGAAGTAAACCCGCAATCATGTGCGCTTTGCAAAGACGCACCACTTTCATAGCCGACGCTGGGCAACTCAGGGGCAAAATGCGCGACAACATCCGCCGCCTCGTGCAGCGCGTCCCACGTTCTGGCAAAAACATTGGACAACCCGACACAGCCCTCGGACAGGTTCGCCAGACATCCGGCCTGCACGTCCTCCCCCTTGGCGAAAAAGGCGATGTCCGCGCGGTTCAGCAATGTCGGTGGAAACATCGCCTCATCTGTGGGCGACCCGCTGGCCTTCCATGCGGCTTCCCATGCCGCAAGGTGCGTGGCGGTCTCAATCCGAACCCAACCCTGCGGCATCGCGCTGGGCTGGGGCGCGCGCCAGATCCACGACGCCTCAAACAGCACCCGCATCCCCAGCGCGACCGGGTCCAATTCGCAAAAGCTGTCCTTTGCACTTGTGGCGCGATTGGTGCGCCGGAGGGCCCGGGCGATCATCTCTCCGACGTCGGAGGCGTGGCCGGGCGTTTGTACGGTGACATCTGAATAATAGGGCGGGGCGGTTCCATGGCTTTCGAAGGCAAAGTCGTGCCGCGTGAAGGCTTCACCATGCGCCGCAAACATCGCTGCATACAGGTCTGCATTGTTCGCCGCCGCCAGCAGCGCGCGGGGATCGTTCACACTGCCCCCAGATGCCGGTCCACGACCCGCTGCACCATTGGTGCGAAATGCGCAAAATCGGGCGTGTCCATGTCAGGTTCTTTGCCCGCCTCATCCAGAAACCGTACCTGCAAGATGTCGTCGAGGTTCGGATTCTGCGCAAATACGGCCACTTCGCCTGCGTTCATCGGCCCGCCTTGCAGGTTCAGCGAATGCACCGAGGCCTCTGACAAACGGTCGAAATAGGCCGGGTCCATCGCACAGAGATACCGTTTGGCCGCCACGTGGTGGCGCACGCAATCTGTGACGATGGACGGGAAAAACGCCTCCAGCACCTGCGCGCCCGCTTCCTCATGAAACCGGTCCTCTGTGTCATCGGGGGAATAGGTCCCGAATTCCGAGGTGAAGTGCCCGATATCATGCAGCAACGCGGCCACGATGACCTCTTCGCGCAGGCCCTTGGCTTCGGCAAAGGTCGCGCCTTGCAACATGTGCTGGGCCATCGTGACCGGCTCGCCGAGGTATTCCTCCCCACCACGTCTCTCAAAGATACCGGCCAAGAACGGCACAATGCTTTCGCGATTCAGGTCAGGCATCCGCAGCCTCCAGCGCAGCCAGAGTGGACAGCAGCCCGTCTTTGTCCGCGTAACAGCCCTGCAACCAACGATTTCCAGCCCCGGAATATCCCTTTCGCGCATGTAGCACGCGGGTGTTGTCCACGATGAACGCCTCTCCCGGCGCGAGCTTGAAGGTCACCTCCATCGCTGGGTCGTCAATAATTTCCGACAGCCGTCGATAAGCAGCGTACCAATCGGCCATCGCTTCAAAGGGGACATCAGTGCAGGGCGCAGCAGATCTTGCGTTGAACCGGACACCTTGCAGTGTGCCATCCGGCAGCAGTTCAATGATCGGACGGCGTGAGCGCAGGGCAACGCCTTCGCTCCCTTCATACGCAAAGCGCATCGGGTAATTGCTCAACAGATCAAACCCGCGGGGGCTCTCATCGCGCAACCGCATGGCCGCAGCGAACCCATCCACGACCATGTTCTCTCCGCCCTCCGCCGAGTTTTCCAGACAGGCCAGAACCTGCAAGGTCGGCACCGGATCGCGATAAGGATTGTCGGTATGGGCCTGCAACCCGAGACCTGTATAGGCGAGGTTGGTCGGGTTCACCTCTGTGCGCACTTCGAACAGGCGGCCATAGTTGGTTTCTCGGACATAGCCGAACAGATCGACGATCTCGAACAACCCGCCCTCGCGTGGCTGCATCCCTGTCACCTTGGCAAAGCCAAACCGGCGCACCGCTGCCAGCCAATCGCGGCGCGCCGCATCATCGTGTTGCAAGCTTTCAAGATCGCCGCTTGGCACCGCGTCTCCAAGTCCGGCATCCCATGTGGTCACCGTCTCAGGCAACTCCCCGAGCGATTGCGGCCGATCATAGGCGTGATCCGCCAACCACCGCAGCGGCCACGAACAGGCCTTGCCTTCGGGATCAAAGACCACGTGCAATTGCCCTTCGCCGATCCTCGCGTCCTTCACGCTGACGCCATCCGGAATTTCCGCCAGCGTGATCAGCCTTTGCCCATTGCCTGGATCTCGCGTT
>CAZDXI010000257.1:0-4662 GCA_964509095.1 uncultured Rhodobacterales bacterium | reverse complement strand
TTCGTGAATTGCCCCACCCCGAGAAATCCGGCATACTGAACCACAGCAGAGGGCACGAGGGATCAACCCAAGGCCCAACATAAAGAGGCGGAGCAGGGTATGATCCGGATAGGTTTGGCAGGAGCGGTTCTCGCATTGCTTGCGGCGTGCAGCGGGGGGACTCAGTATTCTTCACAACGCGCGACACAACCACAGACGAATTACACACCCGCAGCGCCTGTGTTGACCGAACCGGTCGCTGTAACACCCGGCGCGACGCCTGTTTTGACCGAGCCTGTGGCGGTGACGCCCGGGGCAACTCCGGTTCTCAACGGGCCGGTCGCGATCACGCCGGGGGCCACGCCTGTTCTGACAGAGCCCGTCGCTGTGACACCGGGTGCAACTGTTATCACAGCAAGTGCTCCGGCCGCGTCATTGAAACCGCCTGCACGGGCGACGGCTCAAGTGGTGAGAACCTCGGCAGCAGCCCCAGTTCGGGCGGCTCCGGCAGCGGCGACACCGAAACCGACACCTGTGCGCGCAGTCAGACGTTCAACCCGGGGCCCAATCTACAAGGCGTGCAAGTCGTCCGGGCGCAAGGCAGCATCGTCGTCCCGCTGCGGATGCGTGCAGTGGGTTGCGGATCAGGAATTGACCAAAACGCAGCAAAGTCGGGGCGCCGGATATTTCCGCAACAAGCAGAAGCTACAGGATGTGCGGCAGTCGGATCGCTCCAGCGATGAAGCTTTTTGGAAAGCGTGGAAGGCCTATGGCCAGTCTGCCGCGCGGCAGTGCCGGAATACGTAAAGCATCAGGTGATACTGCTTTTGCGCACGACGCTTAATCCCGAAGGCGGAACACGGCGGACATGCCCGCACCTTTGTCAGACGTGAAGCGGAGCCGCCCGTCTTTCACCCGGACTTCCTGACAATTGTAGCCCATGTCGTCGCCACCCCAGAACAGGGAGCGGCAGAAGAACCCATTTTGCCAGGACCATTTGCCCGTGACTTCCCACCGCGCACCGGTGCCTTCAATCCGGCCATCGCTGGTGACCCGAAGCTCGACCAGAGGCCGCGTCAGCGTCTTACCCGCGACATAACGCAGGAATTCGGTCTGGTTAGATATCTTCGCAAACTCGGCAGAGGCGTTGAGCGGGGTCAAAGCCATCATCATTGCAAAAGCGAGAAGCAGGGTTCGGATCATAACAGGCACCATTTCAGAAGTCTTACCCGCATTACGTAGGGCGCGACGAAATGGATCAATATTGGTGTGAAAAATTCACACTTCGGCCTTCAGACCCAGCACATCCAGCATGTCATATTGCCCCGGGCCACGGGTCTGCCCCCAAAGCGCGGCCTTGACCGCACCCCGAGCGAAAATCGCGCGATCCGTGGCCAGATGGCGCAGGACGATACGCTCCCCAGCGGCGGCGAAGATCACGTCATGTTCACCGACAATGTCTCCACCCCGTATAGCCGTGAAGCCGATATCACCACGTTTGCGGGCACCGGTCATGCCGTCGCGGCCAGAGTCTCGCACGTCATTGAAATCTACGCCCCGCCCGTCAGCAGCCGCTTCGCCCAGCATCAAGGCAGTGCCAGAGGGCGCATCGACCTTCTGGTTGTGATGGGATTCCACAACTTCAATGTCGAAATCATCGTCCAAGGCTGCTGCGACCTGCCGGGTGAGTTGCACCAGCAGGTTCACACCAAGGCTCATATTCCCGGCCCGGATCTGAGCACAGTGGCGGGAGGCTGGCTCGAGCCGCGCGATATCGTCATCCGTCATGCCTGTGGTGCCAATCACGTGCACCGCGCGGGCCTGAGCGGCAATGGCCGCGAATTCCAGAGTGGCCGCAGGGGCGGTAAAATCGATCACGGCTTGGGCGTTCACAAATGCCTCCAGCGGGTCAGAGGTGACGGTAACGCCCGACGCCGCCCCGCCCATCGCCGAACCCAAGTCTTGACCAACCCAGTCATGGCCGGGTCGTTCGACGGCACCGACCAGTTTCGTCTTGGGGTTTTCGCCGATAATCTGAACAAGCATTTGGCCCATGCGACCGGACACTCCGGTCACGGCTACTCCGACGATATCTGACATGGCATGCCCCCTGATTTTGCCAGAACGGTCTAGACTGCACAGGCGCGCTTGGCAAAGGGATTGAAGGGGCTTAAGTGAAGCGCATGGCAAAGAACTCACATCACGACGGTCCGGGCCCCTCGCAACGGCAATTGCGGGTCGGCGAACTTGTGCGGCGCACGCTGGCGCAGGTACTGGCGCAGGGCGATATCCATGACCCGGAACTGAACCGGCTATCGGTCACCGTTGGGGAAGTGCGCACCTCGCCCGATCTCAAGATCGCAACGGCCTATGTGCTGCCACTTGGCGGGCAAGGACAGGATGAGGTTGTCGAATTGCTCGCCCGGAACAAACACGAGCTACGTCGCATCGTGGGCAAGAAGCTGGGCCTGAAATACACGCCTGACCTGCGGTTCCGGCTGGATGAGACCTTTGACCGAATGGACGAAACCCGCGAGATGCTATCACGCGCGGAGGTCGCACGGGACCTGAACGAATGATCCTGAGGCTCGCATCTGTGCTGATGGTGTGGGCCGGGATGGCTCAGGCGGCCCCGGACTGCGAGGCACTCACCCATGATGGGAACGGCTACACCGTGTGCCGTGTGGACGTCACTGAGGATAAGCTGCGCCTGTTTCTATATGGCGATGACGGCACACCGTTCGGGCAGTTCGATGCGGTGGACACTGCATTGGCTGCTGAGGGGATGAAGCTGTCCTTTGCAATGAATGCGGGCATGTATCACGCGGATCGCTCTCCCGTAGGCTTGTATGTGGAGCAGGGCAAACAGGAACAACGACTGATCACTTCCGAAGGGCCGGGCAATTTCGGATTGCTGCCCAACGGTGTATTGTGCCTGAGCGCAGGGCGCGCCGATGTGATGGAAACGCGCAAATTTGCGGACGTTCAACCAGACTGTACTTACGCCACCCAATCCGGCCCGATGCTTGTCATAGATGGCGACCTGCACCCTCGGTTCCTGAAAGACAGCACGTCACGGTATCTGCGCAACGGCGTCGGTACCAGTGCAGATGGACGGGAGGCGGTCTTTGCGATTTCAACCAACCGGGTGACGTTCCATGAATTCGGTTCGCTGTTCCGGGATGTGATTGGCGTGGACAACGCTTTGTATTTCGATGGCAACATCTCCCGCCTGCACGCTCCCACGCTGGGGCGGTCGGATTTCGGGTTCCTGATGGGGCCGATTATCGGGACGGTGTCGGCGGAGTAGCTGCGCGCCATAGTTTCGCCGAAACTGATATGTACGATGCTTCGTGTATTGAGATTTCCGAGGCCTTTGCATGTTTCGTTTTATTTTGTCCCTTTGGCTTGGACTCGCTTGCGCAGCCAATGCCCAAGTCAAGGAATACGACATTCTGACGCCTGCGGTCGGACGGCTGTCCGTTGCGTTTGTTCTGGATCGAACCACCGTGCGTCCAGATATCGGGGACAGGGTGGAAATCTGGGGCGCGGACAAAGGAACGACCAAACAACCGGCAAAACGCATTGCCTTTAGCGAAGGCCTGGTTCTGGGCCTCGCGGGAGGGGTGGTTTTCGTTGAACTCGCTCCCGAGACTGCGGTTCGCGTGGCCGAAGCACGGGTTACAAAAGAACTGCATTTGAGGAAAACGGCCGAAGCACGCGCCGATTTTGTCGCCGAACGGCGCGCCCAACAGGAAGACGGTACCGTGTTCAACTATGCGCCTCCCTGGATGTATAGCGTTGTCCTCACGCTCGACATCGATGCCGCACAGGCCGAGGCATGGTCCCCGGGGGACACAATCGTTTTCCACGACGCACACAAGAAAGAACGCACCCGTCGAGTGAAAGGCGTGCCCGAAACCAGTGTGACGTATCGCGATATCGAAGCGCTGTTTTCGGCAATCCGCCATAATTCGGACGGAACGTACGACGTCACCGTGCTCACATATGACCGCCATACAGAAGAGCTGATGCGCGCGCAGCTACAAAACCGTCTGTTTGTCAGTGAAGACAGCGTCAAACATCCAAGACTTGCAAAGCAAGATCGATCAGTTTGCTACACGCGGACACGCCGGGGGACGGAAATTCGTGTCCGTGAGATTCCCTGCGGGTAACCAGACAAGGCTTGCGAGCAAATCAACAGAGCGATAAGGCCCTGACTTCGACGAAACGCGGAGGCAAATCGTGGCACGCAAACGCAAGGGCAGAGATATCTCCGGCTGGCTGATTGTGGACAAGCCGGCGGGGCTGACCTCCAACGCGGTGGTGAACAAGGTGCGGTGGGCGCTGCAGGCCAAGAAGGCCGGGCACGCGGGCACACTTGACCCTGAAGCGACGGGCGTTCTGGCCGTGGCACTTGGCGAAGCGACCAAGACCGTGCCGTTCGTGACGGATGCGCTGAAAGCCTATGTCTTCACGGTGCGGCTGGGACAGGCCACAAATACGGACGATGCCGAAGGCGAGGTAATCAAATCCTCCGACCTGCGCCCTACGGATGACGAGATCAAAGAGGCGCTGAACCCATTTGTCGGGGACATCCTGCAGGTGCCGCCGCAGTTTTCCGCCGTGAAGATTGATGGGGAGCGCGCTTACAAACGCGCCCGCGACGGCGAGGACATGGAC
>CAZDXI010000256.1:0-4712 GCA_964509095.1 uncultured Rhodobacterales bacterium | reverse complement strand
GCGGCCCACATCGCGCAGAAAATCGAGGTAGTTCAAATCATCCAGCCATTCGGCATTGTTCAGCATCAGCGCGCCGGTCGGGCTGTCGCTGTAATCAATGTACTTGGCAAAGACCTGCTTGATCCCGGCGATGTTGGAGTCGATCTGATCCGACGTCAGCAAGGGGCGTTCATCCGCGCGAAAACTGGGGTCACCCACCTTGGTGGTCCCGCCACCCATCAGTGTGATGGGCTTGTGTCCGGTCTTTTGCAGCCAGCGCAATGTCATGATCTGGATGAGGGAACCCACATGCAGAGACTTGGCTGTTGCGTCAAAACCGATATACCCCGGAACCACACCCGCGATCAGCGCATCGTCCAGAGCCTGATAATCTGTGCAGTCGGCCAAAAAGCCGCGCTCGATCATCACGCTCATAAAATCTGATTTCGGATGGTAGGTCATATCTTGCCTCTGCACCTGTTTGCGGCGCAATCTATAGGCAAGGACAGTAAAAAGGAAAAGGCCATGAGTAAGGCCAGTACGAGTATCGAACCCCGTTGGGTCCTGGGGGCCATGAGTGGCACATCTTTGGATGGCGTCGACGCGGCCATCTTGCGCACGGATGGGGTCGCTGTGTTGGACTTTGGGCCAACCCGGTATCGCCCGTATTCAGAAACAGAACGCAAAACTCTGCGCGCAGCTTTGGGCAAGTGGGCTGGGGGCGAAGTCTATTCCGCTGCCGCGGTCATCGAAGAGGCGCATCAAGACCTTTTGCGTCAGTTGATCGATGATGCACGCAAAGACGACATACTGGTCGATTTGATAGGGTTTCATGGACAAACAGTGGCCCACGCACCTCAGCGTCAGGGGACGTTGCAGATCGGTCATGGCGCAACGCTGGCTGATGCACTGAAGGTGCCAGTGGTCTGGGATTTTCGCAGCGCAGATGTGGATCTGGGCGGGGAGGGCGCACCGCTTGCGCCGTTCTATCACTTTGCCTTGGCGCGCCGGATGCAGGCGTCTGAACCTATCGTGTTTCTGAATCTTGGTGGGGTCGGCAACATCACATGGGTTGATCCGCGAAAGGAGGAGCCCGATGCAGAAGGCGCTTTACTGGCGTTCGACACGGGCCCCGCAAATGCACCGATCAACGATCTGCTCACCGAACGACGCGGGATGGACTTTGATCGCGACGGGGCTTTGGCGGCCAAAGGTGAAGTCGAAGAAGGCGCGTTAGAGCTGTTCCTGTCTGAACCTTATTTCTCACGTATGCCGCCCAAATCACTGGACAGGAACGATTTCTCCGAGATGTACAAGCTGGTTGCAGAGCTGTCAGATGCTGATGCAGCCGCGACATTGACGGGCATGTCGGCGGCTGCCGTTGCCTCTGCGATGCAGCACTGCCCTGAACCACCATCAAGGGTCTTAGTAACTGGTGGGGGGCGTTTGAACCCGGTGCTTATGACAATGTTGTCGGTCTCACTGGATTGCCCGGTTGTTCCGGTCGAAGACGCTGGGCTGGATGGAGACATGCTTGAAGCCCAGGCCTTTGCATTTCTTGCAGCGCGCGTGGCGCGCGGCATGACGACGTCTTGTCCAGGCACGACGGGTGTGTCTGCCGCAGTCGGCGGTGGCATCGTCAGCAAGCCTGAGCCGTTATCCTAGCTGTGCGGCATAGTCCTTGGTGAATTCGCGATAGCCATCTGATGTGCTTTTGAGATGGGGCGCCATGTGTGCATGCAAACGCGGTAACTGGTAAAAGGGCACATTCGGCGCTGAATGGTGTTCGATATGGAACGGCATGTTCCAAGCCAGAAACCGGATCATTCGGTTGGTAAAGGTCGTGCGTGTGTTTTCCAGCATGTTGGCAACAGGTGGGCACAGCCCGTGCTCGGCCAGCAGGTACAGCCGCAAAAACGGCTGACCAAGGAGAACCGGCAAGATCCAAAGCCACAAAGCAACAGGTGACCAGATCAGGCTCAGCAACACCAGAGCTTGCACGGCCAGAATGATCCGCGCTTCACGTCGCATGATAGCGTGTTTGCGTGGTGGAAGGTATGGCGCATTGATCTTTCCAAACGCGTTCTGAAAGAGCACGCGGATGCTACTGATCCAGACACCCCATCCCGATAGGTAAACCAAGTACGACCGCCAGTCATCCGGACGAGGGTGACCGGCGATTTCGGGGTCTTTGTCAGGGTCATTGGTATGTTTGTGATGCGCGAGGTGAAAGTACCGGAACCAGATGAAAGGCAGGCACAGGATCGGTGCAATTGCGTGTCCGATGACCTCGTTCACCCATCGCGTTGCAAACGGCGTTTGGTGGGTTGCTTCATGGGACAGCGTGAACAGGAAACACAGCATGATCCCTTGCGGCACGAGCAAGACGCCCCAGAACGGGACTTGCAGGACGATCAAAAGGCTCAGAATTCCCAAGCTGCCCAGATACAAAACCAGATGCCGCAATCCGGCGGAGTCCGAACGGCGGTGAAGTTCTGTCCGCGTGGCGTCGGGTAATTCTGCCAAAACGGTAAGGTGGTCCGTCATGCGGTTTCCCTCGGGATATCGAAATCGACGTCTGCCAGCGTGAAGCCGTCAAAGGAGAAACCCGGCGAAACCGTGCAACTGACCAGAGTCCAGTCCCCGGTGCTGCGCGCGGCCTGCCAATGGCCCACCGGTACGATTATCTGCGGTGCACCTTGGTCCAGATCGGGCGTCAGCAAGTGGTCTTGCGCCGGACCTTCGTCGGTTGCAGAAAGTGAAAGGATCAATGGCGCTCCGGCGTGATACAACCAGATTTCAGTGGCATCGACTTTGTGCCAGTGGCTGCTTTCCCCTTTGCCAAGCAGGAAATAGATGCATGTCCCGCTGGGGCGGCCTTCGTTGCTTGCAATCCACGTTTGACGGTAGTGGCCACCCTCGGGGTGGGGCGCCAGATTTAGGCGTTCAATGATATCGTCTGCTGTCATGGCGAAAACCCTACGCGGTGCGCTGTGTCAATCCAAGCCCGGGTCGGTTCTTTCACAGATGGGCAGGATCAGGGACGCTTCGAAGCCACCTTCAGGGTGGTTTTTAAGGGCGAGAACACCGTTGGACTGCTTGGCAAACCCTTTGACCATGGACAAACCCAAGCCCGAACCGGTCGCTTTCGGTTTCGTGCTGAAGAACGGCTCTGTTGCGCGTGCGAGCAGGACCGGATCCATGCCGGGGCCGTTGTCTCGCATCCGAAAGACCGCGTAGCTTCGATTTCCATCCAGCCCGTGGTGAACACATTCGGCCGGTTCGGCCGCCATCGCGCTGAGCGAGATGCGCCCACCAGTGATGCGCAACGCTTCTGCGGAGTTTTCGGCCAAATTGATCAATGCGGTTTCGAGCTTCGATTGGTCCGCCTGTACACAGAGGTCAGCAGATGGTTGTCTCAATGTGAAATGCACGCTGGGTGGCAACACGGCTTTCAACTGGGCCTCAATGCCGTCAAAGACGTCGCGCACCTGCAACTGCTTGGCGCTCAGCTGTGACTTCCCGACATAGGCGGTAAGCTGGGCCACGATATTGCTGGCTCGTGTGGTGGAGTTCAGCGCTTCGGTTAGCAGTTCCTTTGTTTCCGCCGAGCTGGTCGAGAGCTCCGCGAGTTGAATGTTTCCTTGAACAGCAGTCAGGATATTATTGAAATCATGTGCGATTCCTGCGGTTAACTGACCCGTGGCATTGTCTCTTTGGGCCGCAATTGCCTCTCGGCGCACGCGCAGGAGGTCAGCGTGTTCTCGAATACTGCCTAGATGCGCCTGAATGTAATATGACGCGACTGCAAACGCCCCGATAAACACAAGCGCGCGTTCTGCACCCCCTGTGATGAACCACATGACCTGAGCCGCCATGGCCAGAATGGTGATTACGATAATGACCATGTCGACATAGGCAGTGAATGACACGATCTTTCGGCGGGTCAGATTGAACATGATATGCCCCACCAAGGCACATACCGCCATCGTGCGGATCGCGAACCCGGTTTCAACGTACCAAAGATACAGCGGAAGACTGGCAAACAACACGTTCCCGGTCAGGTTCAGGGCCAAAAAGGTGTTGTACTCAAGCGCAGACACAGGGGGCGTCAATCGGTGGAGAAGTATCAGATAGCAGGTATTGCAGGTCAGATACGCCATGGCCCAAGCCAAGTAGAGCCATGTGCCAGTGGCCAAACACAAGGGGATCGTACACGCAACAATCAGCGTGTAACGCAATCCGACATCAAACAGCGGTCCGAGTTCCGCCAGCCGGATACTGTAAATTTCTTCCCAACGTCGACGCGAAATTGCGTCAGACGCCCCGGTGTGGCGGCCATCAAACCCGTCACCACCGGGCAATAGCTGATTAATCATCAAATGTTTCCCAACACCAACAACTTAACGGATGGGGTTGGGGCTGCAAGTCGATAGTCGCCTGTTAGTGAAGCGCTTGCCTCAATCAGCGCAGGATCGAGCGTCCTGCATAGGTGGCGGTCTCACCCAGCGCTTCTTCGATACGGATCAGCTGATTGTATTTGGCCAGCCGGTCAGAGCGTGCGAGTGAGCCGGTTTTGATCTGGCCGCAATTTGTGGCCACGGCGAGGTCCGCAATGGTGGCGTCCTCTGTTTCGCCTGAACGGTGCGACATGACATTGGTGAAGCCTGCGCGATGCGCCATGTCCACGGCCCGCAGCGTTTCAGTGAGCGATCCAATCTGGTTGACCTTCA
>CAZDXI010000255.1:0-4726 GCA_964509095.1 uncultured Rhodobacterales bacterium | reverse complement strand
CTCTAAACAATGTATCGGAAATTATGCAGTTGTGCGCGTCTAGGCGAGGGCGCGGCATTTATGCATGTTTTTAGGCTTGTCGCAGGATATCTTGCAGTGTCTATTGTCAGGACGTGTTGTATTTCACAGCCTGGCGGGAAATTTTGCAGAGCATTTCAGAGTCCCTGACCCTCGCGGTGACATTGCTGCTCTCTGGCAACGGTGATCTTCTGGAGATCGTCGGGCTGTCTCTTTACGTCAGCCTTAGCGCAACGGTGCTTGCTTTGGTCATTGGCTTGCCTCTGGGCGGGCTGCTGGCAGTGACCCGATTTCGCGGGCGCGGGGCCGTGCTTGTTGTGCTGAACGCGCTGATGGGATTGCCGCCTGTGGTCGTTGGCTTGGTGGTGTATCTCTACTTGTCGCGATCCGGACCGTTAGGCTTCTTGGGTCTGCTATACACGCCGACCGCAATGATCATCGCCCAGACCATCCTGATTGCACCCATTGTCGCGGCGCTGTCGCGGCAGGTGCTTGAGGACTTGAACGCTGAGTATGGTGAGCAATTCAAATCATTCGCCCTGAGCCGGACGCAAATGATGCAAGCGCTCATCTGGGATGCGCGTTACGCTTTGCTTACGGTTGCCTTGGCGGGGTTTGGACGCGCGATTGCAGAAGTTGGTGCTGTGATGATCGTTGGTGGTAACATCGATCACCTGACCCGAGTCATGACCACGGCCATTGCATTGGAAACATCGCGCGGGGAGCTGGCACTGGCCCTTGCGCTTGGGATCGTTCTGCTAGTCATCGCTCTTGCAGTAAACGGAGCTGTGCAGGCTGTCAGACAGGCGGGGTTGCGAAATGCTTATGTCTGACGCGCTGTCCCTTTCTCCGATCGGGAAACTGACTGATGCGCGGTCCGCGCCGATCCTGCCGTTATCTGTTCGCTCTCTTGGTTTGCGTTTTGGACAAAGTGTCGTCCTGAACGACATCAATCTCGATCTGGGTCCGGCAGGGTGTACTGTTCTGATGGGCGCAAACGGAGCGGGCAAAAGCTTGCTTCTGCGTGTTCTGCACGGTCTGGTGCTGCCAACTGACGGACAGTTCGACTGGAATGGCACGTCTGGTGAAACAGCGGTTCTGCGTCAGGCCCTTGTCTTTCAAAAACCTGTTCTGCTGCGCCGTTCTGTCTTGTCGAACATTGATTTCGTCTTGAAAGCGCGTGGGAAAGACCGGTCTCAGGGCATGCACTTACTTGAGCATGTCGGGTTAGCAGACAAGGCCCGACAACCCGCTCGCCGTTTGTCGGGCGGTGAGCAGCAACGCCTCGCGCTGGCGCGGGCTTTGGCGACAGAGCCGGATGTGCTGATGCTGGATGAACCCACGGCGAGTCTGGACCCATCTTCCGCGCTGGCGATTGAAACCATCATTGCTGAAGCGTGTCGGAACGGCGTGCGTATTCTTTTGGTCACCCACGATATCGGGCTGGCACAGCGCTTGGCAGATGACGTGGTGTTCCTGCATCAGGGCAGCGTCGCGGCTCATTGCGCCGCTGACAGCTTTTTCCCGGACCCGCCCAATGCCGCCGCGCGTGATTATCTCAATGGAAAGATTGTACTGTAATGCGACTGTCAAACCCCTTTGCCACACTTGCTTTGCTTTGGCTGTCCGCTCACGCGCTTCACGCCGAGCCAAGTGCCATTTTGGTGCAATCCACGACGTCGACGGCAAATTCCGGTCTCTATTCTCATTTGGTGCCGCTGTTTGAAGCGCAGCACGATGTGTCGGTAAACGTTGTCGCCGTGGGTACGGGGCAAGCCATTCGGAATGCGCGGAACTGTGACGCGGACGTCCTGCTTGTGCATGCGAAATCGGCAGAAGAGGCCTTTGTTGCAGCCGGGTTCGGAACCAAGCGTACAGATCTGATGTACAACGATTTTGTGATCGTCGGCCCCCAATCTGATCCAGCCGGAATAGCCGGAGGAACGGACGCGCGGATGGCCTTGACGCAGATTGCGGAAACCGGCGCACTGTTTGCGTCGCGCGGAGATGATTCCGGAACGCACCGTAAGGAACAGGCCTTGTGGTCAGGAACCGGCATTGATGTGGAGTCCGCGAGTGGCACTTGGTATCGGGAAACTGGTTCCGGAATGGGCGCGACCTTGAACACTGGCATCGGAATGGGGGCTTATGTGCTCACCGACCGTGCCACATGGATCAGTTTTGGCAACAAGCAGGACTATGGGATCAAGGTTGAAGGCGATGCGGATTTATTCAACCAATATGGGGTGATCCCGGTGCATCCCGCAGCGTGCCCGAATGTGAATGCGCCTGCCGCACAAAGCTTCGTGGATTGGCTTGTTTCAGAAGAAGGGCAAAGCGCAATCGCCGACTACAGAGTTGCGGGACAACAGTTGTTCTTTCCCAACGCGCCACAGCAATGACGGACGCTGCCCCAAAATATCTGACCGTTCATGAACTGGCCGATCTTTTGCGCATAAAGGAGCGCAAAGTGTATGATTTGGCCGCGTCCGGATCACTTCCGTGTTCGCGCGCAACTGGAAAACTCCTGTTCCCACGAGAAGACATCTTTGCGTGGATCGAACAGGCACAATCCGGCGGGACGGCGCAGACGCATAAAAGACCTGATATTCTTCTGGGCAGCCATGACCCTTTGCTCGACTGGGCGGTGCGTCAGTCGCAAAGCGGGATTGCGACGTTCTATGACGGTTCGCAAGACGGGCTTGATCGGTTCTGTTTGGGCGAGGGGACTGTAGCGGGCATGCATATGTTTGACGCCGCCAGCCAGAGCTGGAACCAGCCGCGTGTGTCCGAACTGGCGCAGTCTCAGGATGCGGTTCTCATGCGATTTGCAACCCGGCGGCGCGGGCTTGTCTTGGGGTCGGGTGTTGACGGGATATCGCAGTTGGGTGACCTTGTCGGCCGACGTCTGGTCCCGCGCCAAGCCGGGTCTGGTACGGAAAGCGTATTCGCGCATTTAGCCACCGAAGCTGGTCTTGATCTGGCGCAGGTCGATATGCAGGACGTCGCGCGTACTGAAGATGACGCCGTCGAGAGGGTCCGACTTGGCGAAGGTGACGCCACCTTTGGTCTGGAGGCTGTTGCGGCTGTTTACGGTTTGGCCTTTGTGCCTTTGATTGATGAACATTTCGATCTGCTTGTGAACCGACGGTCTTGGTTCGAAGCACCGTTGCAGGCTCTTTGGACGTTCCTGCAAACGGACAAGTTCAAGTTACGTGCAGAGCAAAGCGCCGGTTACGAAACATCGCAACTGGGCGAGGTAATCTGGAATTCCTGATTGATGACATGCGCTTAACCTGCGAATTGCATGTGCCCAAATACGATGGGCGACATGGCATTCGATGCATAAAATGGTGGTCCGATGTTTACGTGTAGACCCGCAATTCCGGCCGATGCTCAAGCCTGTGCACAGATCATTCGACTATGGGCGGCGGACACACCTTGGATGACGTCTCTAAATTCCTTGGAGGAGATGTCTGCTTGGTGGAAAGGCGCGATTGAGAACCTTCCATCTTGGAGCGCTGAAGAGGATGGTCTTGTCGTCGGGTTTTGTGTCCGCGAAGACGACAATATCACCGGACTTTACGTCGCGAGTTCTGCACGCGGGCGTGGTGTCGGGAAACAACTTCTGGACCTTGCAAAACAGGATCGCGATTGGATTACTGTCTGGGCTTATGAAAAGAACACCAACGCACGGCGGTTCTATCGCCGTGAAGGTCTTGTGGAAGTATCGCGGGAAACTGAAACCTATGATGATGGTGTCAGTCTGGTCGATGTGGAACACCGCTGGATCAGACCGGGCGCAACGCCGCTGGACATCCCATCAAGCGGGTAACGCCGCGCGACAGAAGCGTCTCGACAGCCGTCAGGCGCATTGTTAGATCGAGGCATGACAAAAACGCCACTCAGCACGCATGCGCGCCTGTCCGTTGCGCCTATGATGGATTGGACGGACCGGCACTGCCGGTACCTGCACAGACTGCTGTGCCGGAACGCGCTTTTGTATACCGAAATGGTGACAGCGCCTGCCTTGGTGCGGGGGGGCGCGTTGCATTTGCTGGACTACTCCCCCGAAGAGCATCCGGTTGCCCTACAGCTTGGCGGCTCAGAACCAAAAGAACTGGCCGCCGCCGCTAAGTTGGGGGCGCAGGCAGGTTATGACGAGATCAACCTGAACGTCGGATGCCCGTCAGATCGAGTGCAATCCGGGTGTTTTGGCGCGGTCTTGATGGAGCGCCCGGGCCTTGTGGCGGAGTGTGTTGCCGCAATGCGCGAGGCTGTTGATGTCGACGTGACCGTGAAATGCCGTATCGGCGTCGATGATCAGGACCCGGAAGAGGTTCTGCCGGAGTTCCTTGCCCGGATCGTTGCGGCTGGATGTGAAAGGGTGACGATCCATGCGCGCAAAGCATGGTTGCAGGGCCTGAGCCCCAAGGAAAACCGCGACATCCCACCGTTGGACTACGATCTGGTGCACCGGATGAAAGGTCTGTTCCCCAACTTGCATATTTCAAACAATGGCGGGATTGAGACTTTGGAAGACGCGTTGGGCTTTCTTGATATGGGGCTCGACGGCGTCATGATCGGCCGGGCGGCATATCATCAACCAGCGCAGATCCTTTGCTCCGCGGATCGTTTGGTGTTTGGTGCGGAGCACGACAGTGATCCGCGCGCTGCGGTGTTCGAGATGTTGCCCTATATCGAAACG
>CAZDXI010000254.1:0-4739 GCA_964509095.1 uncultured Rhodobacterales bacterium | reverse complement strand
GCCCAGGTCCGGACGGGGACAGGCAAGGGCGCCGCTCGTCAAGCCCGTCGCGACGGGATGGTACCTGGGATTGTGTATGGTGGCGGCGAAGATCCGCAACCGATCAACATTCCGTTCAACAAACTGCTGACAAAACTGCGTGCAGGCCGCTTCATGTCCACTTTGTGGAACCTGAAGGTCGACGGTCAGGACGACGTTCGCGTCATCTGCCGGAACGTGCAGCGCGACGTGGTCAAAGACCTGCCGCGCCACATCGACCTGATGCGCCTGAAGCGCACCAGCCGCGTGAGCCTGTTCGTCCCCGTGGAATTCGTGGGCGAAGAAGAGTCCCCCGGCATCAAAATGGGTGGCGTTCTGACGGTTGTACGTCCGGAAGTCGAACTCAGCGTTATTGCCGGTGACATTCCGGAACAGTTGACTGCTGACGTGGCCGGTCTCGAAGTGGGTGACACGATCACCATCTCCTCGATCAGCCTGCCCGAAGGCGCGCGTGCCACGATTGATCGTGACTTCGTAATCGCGAACATCTCGGCTCCGTCCGGGCTGCGCTCTTCCGAAAACGAAGACGACGACAGCGAAGAGACCGATGCAGACGAGGTTCCAGCAACCGAACAAGGTGGCGGCGACGAAGCCGAAAGCTGAACCCCGTTACAGAAGTAAACGGGAAAAGGGCCCCAACCATTGGGGCCCTTTTTTCATGCAAACCCCACGATCGCATCCGCCAGCGCCATCCAAAGCGGGATCGACAGGATCGCCATGGGCGTTCCCAGCCCCGTGGACGTGCCAACATAAGCCGATGGGTTTGCGTTCGGCAAAGCGCTACGCATCGTGGGCGGACCCGAGACATCTGAACTGGACGCCGCCATAACGCTCAGCAAGACGATGCCGCCAGCGGAAAACCCCGTGAAATGGTGTGCAATCAACCCTGCGCCAAAACCCAGCAGTCCATGCAGGAAAGGAGCGACCAACCCATAAAGGATGTACGCATGGGCAACCTTGCGCATCTCGGACAAGCGCTGCCAAGCCTCCATACCCATCACAAGCATGAGGATAGACAACAGCCCACGGAACAGAGGTTCGTAAAAGCTGTCGAACACGGCATCAGGCCGCGCAAACAGGCCAATCATCATGCCCAGAACAAGCGCGGAAATAGGTGCACTGCGAAACGTGCTGACAAGGATATCGCGCATCAAAGCCCGCGTATCTGTACCACCGGCTCCGCCTCCCAATGACATGGTTCCATTCGCGGAACGCAGCACGGACTGCTCGCGCGCTTCAGCCATTTTGGCCAAAAGGATCGCAGTCGCCAAGGCCGCTATGTCCATGAACGGATAAAGCGCACCGATAAACCCTTCATAAGCAATGCCTTCTCCATCCAACATCGCCATCCCAGCGGCCAGGGTGGATGCGGACACTGCGCCGAACAGTCCTGCCGTCGCCATCCCATCGCTGCGCGACACCCCCGGCCAAAACGCGAGCGCGCGCCCGCCGATCAGAACAATCGCTACACCGACCAATGCCGCCAGCACAGCCGGGACAGCCAGTGACATCACATCCGCCTCGCGCACAGCGATCCCTGCGCCCAAACCAACTTTGAGCAGTAAGAGTAGTACAATAAATTGATAGATTGGCTTGGGCACGTCCAGCTTGCTGCCAAGTGCAGCCAACACCATCCCACCAATCAGGAAGGCTAGCGTGGGCTTTTGGAACTGGGTCAGAATGGTCCCCAGAATATCAGCGATCATATCCATCTGCGCTCTCCTGTTACGATGCTGATTGGTCATATGGCGCTCCGACAAGTTGAATAAAAATACTTGTTTTGCGACTAATCGTTCTATTTTTCAGAACTATGGACACCCTGAACTATCACCACCTGCGCTATTTCCGCGAGGTCGCACATGATGGGCATCTGACGCGCACGGCGGAGCGTGTGAACCTGTCGCAATCCGCTTTATCAACGCAGATCAAGCAGTTGGAGGGGCGCCTCGGTCACGCTCTGTTTGATCGGGTGGGTCGCAAACTGGTGTTGACTGAAGTCGGGCGCATCGTTCTGGACTACGCTGATCGGATATTTTCCACGGGAGAAGACCTCGCCGCGACGCTTGCGCAAACAAGCTCGGACATGCCTCCTCTGCGTGTTGGGGCCCTGTCGACCCTGTCGCGAAACTTCCAGCTGAACTTTCTGCGCCCTGTGTTGAAAACGGCCGATTGTGATGTGCAACTGCGCTCCGGCAGCGCGCGTGTTCTGATGGAGGCGTTGAATGCTCTCGCTTTGGACGTCGTGTTAACCACTGAACCGCCCGCACGCGGCGAACGTGATACATTCACCGCCCATAGCATCGCGCAGCAAACCGTCGGTCTACATGGCGCAGCGCATCGTTTGAACCACGGCTCTTTGCGGGCCACGTTGGAAACCGAACCGCTAATCCTGCCCAATGAAAGCTCAATTCGCACCGGTTTCGACAGCCTAATAGCACGACTGGATATCCAGCCTCGGATATTAGCGGATGTGGACGACATGGCGATGGTTCGACTTCTGGCGCGTGAGGATGCAGGGCTTGCGATTGCTCCGGCTGTTGTTCTGGCTGATGAAATTGCTTCGGGGCGGCTCCAAACGGCTCCCTATGATCTTGATATCACAGAAGGCTTTTACGCCATCACCATGCCGCGCAGTTTCCCGCATCCTATGCTTGCACGGCTGTTGTCAGGCTGAGCCCCCTCTTCCGTCGCCGCTGCTTTTGCTGTTATGCTGCATGTGCAAACTCGATTGAGGCAAGGCCATGAAACTGATCGCAGGGTTGGGAAATCCCGGCGCGAAATACGCGCATAACCGGCATAACATCGGCTTTATGGCGCTGGACCGGATCGCGGACGATCACGGCTTCACGCCCTGGAAGGCAAAATTTCAAGGTCAGATCAGCGAAGGGCGTTTGGGTTCCACAAAAGTGATGCTCCTGAAACCGGAGACGTTCATGAACAATTCGGGCCAATCTGTCGGCGAAGCCATGCGGTTTTATAAGCTGACCTCAGACGACGTGATCGTGTTGCATGACGAAATCGACCTCGCTCCGGCCAAGGTGCGTCACAAGGTTGGCGGAGGTCATGCGGGGCACAACGGCTTGCGATCCATTCATGGGCATATCGGGCCCGATTACGCGCGCGTGCGGTTGGGTGTGGGTCATCCTGGACACAAGGACGCCGTGCCCGGTTATGTGCTGCGCGACTTTGCCAAAGCAGACCAAGATTGGCTGGATGACGTATTGCGCGGCGTATCAGATGGCGCCGCTGCACTGGCGGAGGGAGACGCTGCGTCTTTCCTGAACGCTGTAGGCTTGCGCGTGTCGCCGCCGCGATCTGGCACGGGGAAAAAGGCGGTTAAACCAGACACCAAAGCCAACAACACACCCGAACCAGAGGCCGAGGATACAAGATCAGCGATGCAAAAACTGATGGACAGGTTCAAATGAGCGCACTTCGGGAAGCCTTTCAAAATCAGGCCGTCGCGTGCACGAACCTCGGGTCTCCTTTCATGGGCAGACTCTTGACGCTGCTGGCCGATCACTGGCCCGAAGACACACAGCTTGCGCAAAAATGCGCGGCATATGAAGGGGATATTGGCCCGGCAGGTGTGTCCTTGCCCTTGCGGATAGCAGGCGGCTTGCACGCGCTGCGGTTGAAATCAGAGCCGATGTTAGCAACAGTCTATCCGCCGCAAAACCCAACAGACGAGGCGTTTCAGGACATCATTCTCAGCGCCATCCGTCGACATGACGCGTTCCTAACTGACTGGATCAACAGCCCGCCTCAAACGAACGAGCTACGCCGCTCTGCTGTTCTGATCCCCGCTGCGCGGCTGGTGGCGGAACGGTTTGGCTTGCCGATCTGGTTGTCCGAATTGGGGGCTTCCGGCGGACTAAACCTGATGTGGGACCATTTCGCGCTGACGGCAAACGATTGGCGTGTGGGGCCCGAAGATGCGGTTGTAACCCTGAACCCGGATTGGGACGGCCCGGCGCCAGGCGGCACCGATCCAGTGATCGCAGAACGTCGCGGCGTGGACCTTAATCCGCTGGATCCAACCGAGCCGGACGACCTGCTGCGCCTGTCCGCTTACCTTTGGCCAGATCAACCCCATCGGTTGACCAACACGCGCGCCGCCGCCGGGTCAGTTGCGGCTCCGGTGGATCAAGGCGATGCGATTGAGTGGTTGAGCGACCGGCTGAACGCGGCTCCGGACGGGCATGTTCACCTGATCCAGAACACGGTTGCTTGGCAATATTTTCCGTCCAAAGCACAGGAGAGCGGGCGCGCCATGATTGAGGGCGCAGGCGCCGCCGCGAGCAAAGACAAACCCTTGGCGTGGATGCAACTGGAACCGGACGGCGAGCTGCACGGGCTGGGTGGTGGCGCGATCACCTTGCAGACTTGGCCAGATGGCGCCTTGCAACCCCTTGGCCGCGCTGATTTTCATGGCCGTTGGGTCAAATGGTCTGGCTGAGCAAGCGTTCCCGGCTATGTTAGACCACAGACACAGGACGCGAGGGCCTTATGCAACCGGATGACAGTGTGAATGTTTTGGGTGGAGCTTTGCAAAGCTGCTCCTTGGACCCGGTGACGGGGTTCTTCCGCGACGGGCATTGCAACACCTGCGAACAGGATCAGGGCAGTCACACGGTTTGCGCTGTGATGACGGCGGAGTTCCTCGCCTTTTCGAAGTATGTGGGCAATGACCTCAGCAC
>CAZDXI010000253.1:0-4739 GCA_964509095.1 uncultured Rhodobacterales bacterium | reverse complement strand
AGGAGGTTTGGAGGACTGGTCCTCCAAGGCGCGCGCGGCCTCGCGCAAATAAAATATCGTGCGGCGGCACGCCGCGCCTGTCGGTCAGACCCGTAAGCCCAGATGCGCGGCAACCAGCCCGGCGACATCCACAAACCCTATATGCCCTAACACATCCACACCCATGCCAGCGACCAAAACCGGCACCCGTTCGCGGGTATGATCCGTCCCAACCCATGTCGGATCATTGCCGTGATCCGCTGTGATCACCATCAGATCTCCGTCCCGTAACCGTGCCAGAACTGCACCGATCTGAACGTCAAACCACTCCAGATGCGCCGCGTATCCGCCCGGGTCACGCCGATGCCCATACAGACTGTCGAACTCCACAAAGTTGGCGAAAGTCAGGCTCCCGTCTTCGGCCTCGCCCACCAGATCGCCAAGATGCCCCATCAAAGCGGCATCCGCCCCTTTGCGCACCTCTTCGATCCCGCGCATCGCAAAGATATCACCAATCTTTCCAACGCCATAGACGCGTCCACCAGCGTTCTGCACGTGGTTCATCAATACCGGCTCCGGTGGCGCAATCGCATAATCGCGCCGATTTACGGTGCGCTCATACGCCCCCGGCGCCCCGACAAAAGGCCGCGCGATCACCCGACCGACCCGCATCTGATGCAAGCGTGGGGCGAGGGCCTCACACACGGCCAACAAACGTTCCAAACCAAAGCTCTCTTCATGCGCGGCGACCTGGAACACACTGTCAGCCGAGGTATAGCAGATCGGCCATCCGCTTTGCTGATGCTCTTCCCCCAGCCGCGCGATGATCTCTGTACCAGAGGCATGGCAATTGCCCAAAATCCCATCAACGCCCGCCGCATCACAGACAGCTTCGGTTAGGTCTTCTGGAAAACACGGCACTTCAGTCGGGAAATAATGCCAGTCCCATGGCACCGGCAGTCCGGCAAGTTCCCAATGCCCCGATGGCGTGTCCTTCCCGCGAGAAACTTCCGTCGCCACGCCCCAAGTTCCGGTTACATCGGTAAGCAACTCAGGTCGCTTCAGACCAGAGGCCGCCTCCAGCGCGGCCCCAAGCCCCAGACCCGACAGTACCGGCAGGTGCAACGGGCCCTCGGCCCGGTGTGCGGCACACCACTCAGCAATATGGCCCAACGTGTTGGCCCCGGTATCCGGCACATCACCATTGAAAAACTGATCCGCATCCGGCGCGCCTCCGATCCCGACGCTGTCCATCACGATCAGGAACGCGCGGGGCATCAGCTCAGTCCACCGCCGCGTGGATCAAATCCGGCGCTTCGGGTGCAGAGGTGCCAATAGAAATTGATCGGCGCAGGGCCGCCTCTGCCGCGTCCGCTTGATCCGGGCGCCGCGCATGCACGACCCCAAGCACGGTGCCGCGTGTAACCTTTGCTCCGAACCGAACCACGTCCGAATAGCCGACCGCCGGGTCCACCGTGTCGGTTTCCACCCGGCGTCCACCGCCAAGGCTCACAACTGCATCGCCCAAGACCTCGCCATCAATCGCAGTGACATAGCCTTCGACCTTCGTGGTGACTTCGCGGATCACCGTGGCTTCCGGCAGGAACCGTGCCCAGTTATCGATAAACGCCAAGGGCCCGCCTTGCGCCGCGATCATGCGTCCGAACGCCTCGGCCGCGTCACCGGATCGGATGGCCGTGGCAATTTTTTCCGCCCCATCGGCCACATCATCCGCCAATCCGGCCCCGGCGAGCAACACACCCCCAAGAGACGCGCTCAGATCAAGGATCGGCCCTTTGGTCTTTCCTGTCAAAACGCGTGCAACCTCAGCCACTTCCAGCGCATTCCCCAAACTGGGGACAAGCGGTTGGTTCATATCTGAAATCAGCGCGGTCGTCTTGCACCCGGCCGCATTGGCTGTGCGCACCAGCGCCGTGGCCAGAGCCTGCGCGGCCTCCATATCCTTCATGAACGCGCCGGTGCCGACCTTCACATCCAGAACCAAGCCATCCAGCCCGGCGGCCAGTTTTTTGGACAGGATCGACGCGGTGATCAGATCAAGGCTTTCCACTGTGCCCGTCACATCACGCACCGCATAGAGCCGCTTATCCGCCGGGGCGATATTGCTTGAGGCTCCCACAATCGCCGCCCCCGCCTGTTCCACTGCGCCACGCAAACGTGCGCCATCCAACGTGGTTGAGACGCCGGGTATACTCTCCATCTTGTCGAGCGTGCCGCCCGTATGCCCAAGCCCGCGCCCCGAGATCATCGGCACCGCAGCCCCGCACGCAGCCAAAGCAGGCGCCAGCACGAGGGAGACACAATCCCCGACCCCACCTGTGGAATGCTTGTCGAGCACCGGCTTGCCGATCCCCGACCAGTCCAGCACATCGCCAGAATCCCGCATCGCCATGGTCAGCGCCACGCGCCCCACATCGCTCAGGCCCGTCAGGCACACGCCCATGGAAAACGCGCCTGCTTGCGCGTCACTGATGGATTGATCCGCAAGACCTTGCGCGAACCATGTGAGTTCCTCGCGGTTCGGGCTCTGTTTTTGGCGCAATTTCGAGATAATAGACCGGGCGTCCATGCTGGTCAGTGTCCTTCCATGTGGTCGCGATTGAACGCGCCGGGCAGCAACTCGGCTACTGTTGTTACTTGTTCCGCGCCGCCGATTGTCGCCATCGTCACGCGCACATCCGCGCCTGCAAATTCCGCCAGCTTTTGACGACACCCGCCGCAGGGCGGCACCGGGCTGGGGCTGTCGGCAATGACATAGACTTCGGTGATCTTGGTCTCGCCCGCCGCAACCATGGCCGCGATTGCGCCCGCTTCGGCGCAGGTGCCTTCGGGATAGGCCACGTTTTCCACGTTGCACCCGACATAAACCGCGCGTGAGGCCCCGCGCACTGCTGCGCCCACCTGAAACTTTGAATAGGGCGCGTAGGCGTTTTCAAACCCAACAAGGGCCGCGTCTTTCAACGACATCAGCGAGTCACTTTCGTCTTAAATTCCCCGGGCAGCGCGACTTCCAGAATCTCCAGATCGTGCGAGGGCGAGCCATAGCGCACATTCATACCGGGTGGGATGACAAAAGCGTCCCCCGCTTCAAGTTTTGCCGGATCCTGCCCGTCACCTTCCAGCACCATCGCGCCATGGGTGACGAAGCTGAAGTGAATATCCGCGTCGTGATTGTGCCACGTTGTTTCTGTGCTCGCCGGTCGCAAAACCTGCACCCCGGCCACGCCACCTGTGTTGTGATTGATCATCGTATCACGCGACTGAAACCCCGGGATACGTGCATCCTGCCAATCGGCTTTGTCCGCAAGGTGATGCACGAAACGTTGTCCGTCCCAGCGGCGCTCTGGATCGTGTTTGGTGGTTGGCAATTCCATATCATGATCAAGCGTTGTGACATGGTCTGCCGGCACACCGACCTCGATCACCTCCAGATTGTCACTGGCAAACAGCACCCGGTGGCGGATTTCCGGCGGCTGGATCACGCAATTGCCCGCGTGCAGACGGAAGGGTTCGCCCTGATCTTCGTACACAAGGTCGACCCAGCCGCGATAACAAAAGATCAACTGGAAGCCGACCGAATGGTAGTGCACCGAATCCGGGACCGGCCCGCCATCGGGAATGCGAATGTGGCTGGCGATGATCGACCCGCCCAGTCGGCCCGGGATCAGATCGCGATACTGCATGCCTGCGCGGCCCACGATCCAAGGCGCTTGTTCAGCGAGGCGGCGGATCATGAATTGGTGTTGGGTCGGCGGCATCTCCACCGGAGGAGCAAGGGCGGCGATTTCAATCTTGGTGCCGTTGGGCGCAACAAGGTTGGTGTCCCCGCCCGCGACCAGCACCGGATCGTCCGCCAGAATACGTAGTGTTCCCGCATCCCCCGGCGCGCCTTTGCGAATCCTCAGCCGCAATCCGTGGCCGACAAACAGCGCCTCGATTGGATCATCCGCCGGGAAAATCTCCTCCATCCGCATACCCAGAACCTTGGTGTAAAACGGAATATCGTCCCGGATTTCCGGTGTCGGCAGCAGGATTTCGGCTTTGATATTCTGCATGAGGCTTGGTCAGATTTGGTTTACCGGGTTCGGCTATCCTTTCGTGATGCGCCCCGACATTCAAGCCATGAAGCCCGCCACAGGCTCCAAATCAATAAATCGCGTGCGCGCGGCACGCGTGCTCCTTATGGTAGCACGTGCGCAGAGGTCGCAGTTACGTCAGCCACAAACTAGTTTAACGTTAAACTAGTTTCGAAAGGGAAGAATTCTCATGTCCGACCAGCCGTCTTTGCGGGATGCCGCGCTCGCCTATCACCGCCACCCGAAACCGGGCAAGTTGGAGATCCGGGCCACCAAACCGCTGGCCAATGGACGCGACCTTGCGCGTGCCTATTCTCCGGGCGTGGCAGAGGCTTGCCTTGAGATCAAAGCAGATGCTGATACGGCGCGCGATTACACGGCGCGCGGCAATCTGGTGGCGGTGGTAACCAACGGTTCTGCGGTACTGGGGTTGGGAAATATCGGCGCGCTGGCTTCCAAGCCGGTGATGGAGGGCAAGGCGGTCCTGTTCAAGAAATTCGCCGGGATCGACTGTTTTGATATCGAGGTGAACGAGTCCGACCCCGAAAAGCTGGCGGATATCGTCTGCGCGCTGGAACCCACCTTTGGCGCGATCAACCTCGAAGACATCAAGGCACCTGATTGTTTTATCGTTGAACAAATTTGTCGCGAGCGTATGGGCAT
>CAZDXI010000252.1:666-4770 GCA_964509095.1 uncultured Rhodobacterales bacterium | reverse complement strand
ATGATGATGCCAAACCCTTTGCCGGACTTGCCGCTTTGAGGGACAAATTAGAACAAGGCGGTGATGACTAAACGGCTGTAGAAAAACCAAACCAAAAAACGCTTGCGCCGCATGTTTTTCGCAGTATTTTGCGCGGCTCACACAATTAGGATTGGACAAGTGCTTCCCTGTCGCGTAAGCGCGCGTCAACCTGATTGTCAGGACGAGTTTTAGACCAGACCGACACGTGTCAGACACAGTGCCAGGTCACAGACGCAAGAAGGGCCAAAACAATGGCTGTGCAACAGAATAAGGTGTCCAAATCGCGCCGCAACAACCGCCGCGCACACGATTCCCTGACACCTGCCAACCCGAACGAATGCACGAATTGCGGCGAACTGAAACGCCCGCATCACATTTGTGCAGCGTGCGGACATTATGCAGATAACGAAATCGTGCCGCTGACGGACGAAATCGATCTGGAAGACGACGCCGCCTAAGGGCGCCAGCGCCCAACCAAAGGCATGAGATGACGGCCGGGTCCGATCACAGCCAGAGCAGACAACAGACAGTTATCCTGTCCGTTGACGCAATGGGAGGTGACGAGGGCCCGGCCGCAATCGTTGCAGGTTGTGCTTTGTCCGCCAAAGCAAATCCGGATATCGGGTTCATCCTACACGGGCCCGAAGCCGAACTCGCCCCACTTGTTGCAAAGCGAAAGCACCTCGCGGGGCGCTGCGAGATCCGCAATGCCACCGGTGTCGTCACGATGGACGACAAACCCAGCCATGTCATCCGCCACGGCAAAGAGACCTCCATGTGGTCGGCTGTCGAAGCCGTACGAAACGGGGAAGCCACTGTTGCTGTCTCCTGCGGCAATACAGGCGCACTCATGGCGCTCTCTACGATCCGGTTGCGCCGCCTGCCCGGCGTGAACCGCCCCGCGATTGCGATCCTGTGGCCATCCCGGAACCCACAAGGGTTCAATGTGATGCTGGATGTGGGCGCAGATGTGAAAGCCGATGCGAGTGATTTGCTGCAATACGCACTGATGGGCGCGTCTTACGCCCGCAACGGCTTGGATTTGCCCCGCCCGCGCATAGGCTTGTTGAATGTCGGAACCGAAGAACACAAAGGCCGCGCCGAACTAAAAGAAGCACATGAGTTGATCGCGAAACAGGCTGATGAGGCCAAATTCGATTTCGTGGGGTTCGTCGAGGGCGGCGATATTCCCGGCGACACCTGCGACGTCATTATCACCGATGGCTTTACGGGCAACGTGGCTCTCAAGACTGGCGAAGGTACCGCGAGTCTGA
Source organism: uncultured Rhodobacterales bacterium (assembly GCA_964509095.1). GTDB lineage: Bacteria > Pseudomonadota > Alphaproteobacteria > Rhodobacterales > Rhodobacteraceae > Aliishimia. The sequence continues at coordinate 3,475 of CAZDXI010000252.1, read as the reverse complement.
TCGGAGACCTACTTCGAGAAGCCTTCCGCTATTCGTTCTTGTCCAAGGTTGCCTCAGTTCTGGCACTGACGTCTTTGACACGGTTGAAAAAGCGCATCGATCCGCGCCGGGTGAATGGCGGAGTATTCCTTGGCTTGAACGGCACTGTGGTCAAATCACATGGTTCAGCGGACCCGACGGGCGTGTCTGCGGCCCTGCGACTGGCTTTCCAACTTGCACAGATCGGCTTTACAGATAAGTTGGCTGCAAGGGTGGCTGCTGCGATGCAGCAAGAACAAACGGATCCGGACGAAAGCGCACCGGATCGCCGGGAGGCCGTTGAATGACGATCCGAGCTGTGGTGCGGGGCACAGGGCATTATCTGCCGCCACGGGTAGTGGAAAACGCAGAATTCGAAGACTCGCTGGATACGACAGACGACTGGATTCGTTCGCGTTCCGGTATTGAAAGACGCCACTTTGCGGGCGAAGGCGAAACAACATCAACAATGGCTGTCGCAGCCGCACGTGCCGCATTGGATCAAGCCGGCCTGCAACCTGATGATATTGACGCCATAATTCTGGCGACATCCACGCCTGATCTGACCTTCCCGTCTGCCGCGTCCATGGTTCAAGCCCAGTTAGGCATGACGCGTGGCTTTGCTTTTGATGTGCAGGCCGTTTGCGCCGGGTTCGTCTATGCGCTGGCCAATGCGAATGCGTTGATCGTGTCTGGTCAAGCCAAACGCGCACTGGTGATCGGGTCAGAAACCTTCAGCCGCATCATGGATTGGACCGATCGTTCGACTTGCGTACTGTTCGGAGACGGTGCAGGCGCACTGGTGCTGGAGGCTCAGGACGGCGATGGCACCTCAAAAGACCGGGGCATCCTGTCGAGCGACCTGCACTCCGACGGACGGCACAAAGATCTTCTGTATGTCGATGGTGGTGTGACAACCGGCACAACCGGATATCTGCGCATGCAAGGCAATCAGGTCTTCCGCCACGCCGTCGAAAAATTGGCCGCAACCGCGACGACAGCGATGCAGGATGCAGGGGTCTCCGCCGACGACATCGACTGGATCGTTCCGCATCAGGCAAATATCCGCATCATCCAAGGCACAGCCAAGAAAATGGGCATGAGTATGGATAAGGTCGTGGTGACCGTTCAGGATCACGGCAACACGTCGGCGGCGTCGATTCCCCTCGCGCTGTCGGTTGGCGCCTCTCGCGGGCAAATCAAGCAAGGTGATTTGCTTGTTACAGAGGCCATTGGCGGCGGTCTTGCGTGGGGAGCGGTGGTTTTGCGCTGGTAATACAATTTCCACGTGCAGATACACGCCTAGGTCATTGACTCCAATTTCTGGCGCGCATTATTGTGCAACAAACACAGGGGGATAGTATGACCAAGACGGTAACCAGGATGGAACTCAGCGAAGCCGTGTTCCGCGAAGTCGGTTTGTCACGCAATGAAAGCGCTCAATTGGTCGAAAGCGTTCTAGACCATATGTTGGATGCTCTCGTTAAAGGTGAACAGGTTAAAATCTCCTCCTACGGGACGTTTTCGGTTCGCGAAAAGAGCGCTCGTATGGGGCGTAACCCTAAGACCGGTGAAGAAGTTCCGATCAACCCGCGGCGCGTTTTGACGTTCCGCCCGTCCCACCTGATGAAAGATCGGGTTGCGGCTGGAAACAAACGATAAATCATGGCCAGCAAATCCCCGGACGCGTTTCGAACGATCTCTGAAGTCGCAGACTGGCTCGGGGTGCAACCACATGTACTGCGGTTCTGGGAAAGCAAGTTCAGTCAGGTCAAACCTGTGAAGCGTGCTGGTGGCCGACGCTACTATCGCCCCAATGACATGCTGCTACTGGGCGGTATCCGGCAATTGCTGCACGAAGATGGTCTGACGATCAAAGGCGCACAAAAGGTGCTGCGCGAACAAGGCATGGCGCATGTCTCGGCGATGTCCAAACCGTTGGACGAAGAAAGCGCCGCCCTCGCCGAGGAGGCGTCAGAAGCACAAGCTGCCGAACCCGTTGCCGCCCCTGAACCGGATCCGGTGCCAGAAGCCGGATTCGTAGAAGCGCCCGAAGAAGAAACACCAGTGGCCGCCTTTGCGCCCCGGGATGAGGCCCCTGCCCCAGAAACGCCAGTATCAGAAGCGCTTGTATCCGAAGCGACTGCGCCGGATGTTCCGCAGACCGAAGAGCCTGTTGGCGACACATGGGCCGAAGACGGGGATTCCGGGCCATTGCCTGACTTCCTCGCGACGGACACGAGCGCCCCAACAGAGCCTGAACCCGTCGCAGCAACCACAGACGCAGAACCCGAACTGCCGATGATGGACGACGCGGCGGACGCAGAGCCTGCGCACGCCGAACCGCCCGAGCAGCTGCCGGAGTTTCAAGACTTCGAAGCAGCTGAGGCTCCTGCACCAGATGACGCGCCGGTCGCTGCGGAAGAACCCGTTGCCGCGGCTCCTGACATTGAAATTCCGGAACCCGCTGAAGAACCAGAGGCCGAGGCTCTCAAGCCGTTGATTGTCGATGCACCTGATCCGGACGAAAGCCTGCTGAGCGCAGAGCCAAGCGTTCTGAGCGCGGCCTTCCACGTCTCGGGGGTAAACGACGCAGATCGCGCTGCCCTGACGCCTTTGGTTGCTCAGCTTGCCGCCCTGCGCGACCGGATGGCCGCCGCGCGTGGCCGTTAACACCACTGGCATTATCGAAATGTCATTTACCTCTTGCCACGCCGCGTGGATAAGGTATCACGCAGATCAATTCGGGCTATGGCGCAGCCTGGTAGCGCGTCCGTCTGGGGGACGGAAG
>CAZDXI010000252.1:0-656 GCA_964509095.1 uncultured Rhodobacterales bacterium | reverse complement strand
ACCAAACACACCCCACCCCCGCACATTTGAAGGGGACACTCATGACCGGGGTTCTGCCCAACCAACATATCGAAGACATGATCTCGCGCGGAGAAATCTCTGCACAGACGGCTTTTGTTGATGGGCAAGTTCAACCCGCCAGTCTTGATTTGCGCCTTGGCACCGTGGCTTACCGTGTTCGTGCCTCCTTTCTCGCAGGGAAAGACCGCAAGATCGAAGACCGCTTGAGCGCGTTCGAAATGCACCGCGTCGACTTGTCAAACGGCGCGGTTCTGGAAAAGGGCGCGGTCTATGTCGTGCCATTGATGGAACACCTCGCCCTGCCCGCCGGCGTGAACGCTGTGGCCAACGCCAAAAGCTCCACAGGGCGGCTCGACCTTCTGACGCGCACGATCACCGATGGCGGGACTGAATTTGACCGTATTCCGGATGGCTATTCCGGCCCTCTCTATGCAGAAATCTGTCCGCGCAGTTTCTCTGTTTTAGTCCGACCAGGCATGCGGCTGAACCAAATCCGTTTCCGGACTGGGCATGCGGTTCTGAGTGATGAGGCCCTGCGCGCCCTTCACGCCGAAAGTCCGCTCGTGGACACACCGCCGGTGATTGATGATGGGCTCGGGTTTTCGGTCGATTTGCGCCTGCCGGATACAACATTG
>CAZDXI010000251.1:0-4778 GCA_964509095.1 uncultured Rhodobacterales bacterium | reverse complement strand
GCGCTATCGCGTGCGACGGAGAAGCTTTCCGCATCGCCCAAATACTGGAAGCCGCAATTGGTCAAAACCTTGGCAGACGCCGGGTTGTCCTGAAAGACAGAGGCGAAAATCGCGTCGTTGTTCAGGGGATTGGCGGCAACCAAAGCTTCCACTACTTCCTGTGCGATTCCGGTGTTCCAGAACGCAGGAGCGACCCAATAACCGATTTCAGACTGTTCGCGGTCCATACGTTCCAACGCGATCAGACCCATCAGTTCGGCCCCACCGGATTTGGTGGAATCCATCGCCCAGACGTCTTCGGTGCGCGCGTCGGTCAGCGTGCGGGAAATGAACTCTTCCGCGGCACCGGGCGGGAGCGGGTGCGGGATAGAGGTCGTCATACGGGCCACACGTTCATCGCCGGCGTGCAGGGTCATAAGACCCTGATCCGATTTGCGCAGCGGGCGCAGGTCAAACCGGTCGGTTTCAATCACGGCCTGAGGCGGAATGTTTGTGTGCATCATGGGTGTGGCCTCCTTTAAAACAGGACCAAAAGGACCGACAGCGCTGTGAGCGCAGCCAATCCAAACATCAAATAAGGTTCAACGGCAGTTCCCGCCACGGCATGTGCGATCCGGTCACCTGAAAAGGCCCAGATGGGGTGAAGAACGCACTGACAGGCGAGAAATACCACTGCAATTGTAAGCGTTGCGTTAAAGGCAGGTGTGCCGGGATTAACGAAATTCGTAAAACCTGCGACAATCATACCCCATGCCTTAGGGTTGAGCGGGTGCACGATCAGACCAGCGGCAAAACCGGGCACACCGGAGGCCTCCCGATCTGGACTAAGCCGCAGGTTCGCGACCTTCCAAGCCAGCCAAAGGATATAGGCGGCGGACGCGTATTTGAGCACCGTGAACACGACCGGCGCCTGTTCGGCCAGTTCCATCAGGCCAAAGCCGATGGGCCAGATGATCAGCTGTTTGCCAAGGGCAACGCCCGCCACAAAGGGTAGCGCAGCACGAAAGCCATAACGCGCCCCGGTGGCAAGCAGTGCCATGTTGGCCGGACCGGGCGTGCCGACTTGGGACGCCGCAAAAAGTGTGAAGGTACCAAGCGCGATGCTCATTCCAGCCTCCGTAAGTCCGAAGGCAAAAGCCCCATGATGATGTCATCGTGCCAATCAGACCCGATCCGCGCGGATTCCCGTTCGCGGCCCTCTTGCTGGAACCCGACTTTTTCATAAGACCGGATGGCGCCTGCGTTGAACGCCAGCACACGACAGGACAGACGGTGCAGACCCATCGTATCGAAGGCATGCTCGGCCAGAAGCTGCATCGCTTCGGTACCCAGACCTTTGCCCAGTGCGGCCTCATCCAGAATACCGATGGCGATATTGGCACGTAGATCGACCGGGTTCACGCTGTGTAGGCGGATAACGCCAATCAGCTTGTTCTCAAACTCGATAATCCATGCATGCGGGTCAGCAACCTGACTATCCGCCCAGCCCTGAGCGGCCTCTGGCGTGATCTCTCGCACCTGAGATGGATCGGCCCCGAACATCGCCTGAATCTGCGGATTGTTCCCAAGCACAAAGCGCCCTGCGGCATCGGTGGTCTTGGGCGCGCGCAACGAAATGCGCGGGCTGGTCAGGGTGGGTTTTGTATCTGAGGACATGAGCTTGATCCTGATAAAGAAAAAGGGGACCGGCTGGTCTGCCGATCCCCTGAATTTCGAAAAACTCTTTTTGTGGTTCGGCTTACTCCGCAGCCTCCGCGACCGGGAGGACCGAGATGAACGTACGGTTCTTGAGGCCCTTGTGGAATGTCACAGCGCCTTCGACAGTTGCAAAGATCGTGTGGTCTTTACCAATGCCCACACCTTCGCCCGGCCAGAACTTTGTGCCGCGTTGGCGGACAATGATGTTGCCGGGAATGGCTGCTTGGCCACCATACAGTTTCACGCCAAGACGACGGCCTGCGGAATCGCGACCGTTACGGGATGAACCACCTGCTTTTTTATGTGCCATTTGGTCTCTCCTTAGCCTTTAGCCAGCTTTTTGGCCTGTTTGATCCAGTCATCGCGATCAATACGGCCTTTGAAATTCAGGACTTCGTCCATAGCAGCAACCTCGTCCGGGGTCCATGCTGCAATCTGAGCGAAGGTAGTGATGCCTTGTGCGTGCAGTTTCTTGACGATCACCGGACCAACGCCGGAAATCTGCGTCAGGTCGTCTGCGTCTGCCTTGGCGGCTTTCTTCGGGGCTGCCTTGGGCTTGGCTTCGGCCTTTGCAGGCTTGGGCGCGGCCTCTTTCTTGGGGGCAGCTTTCTTTTCCGCTTTCGGCTTTTCAGCTTTCTTCGGCTTGGCAGCAGCAGCGGCCACAGCAACGCCGGCCACAGAACCTGCGCCAATCGCGGCTTTCACACCGGACTTGTCGCCACCTTTTTCTAGGATCTCTGTCACGCGCAGGACGGTCAGTTGCTGACGGTGCCCCTTGGTGCGCTTGGACGAGTGCTTCCGGCGGCGCTTGACGAAGTGGATGACCTTGTCGCCCTTGATCTGATCGACGACCTCGGCTTGCACAGCCGCGCCTTCGATCACAGGGGAACCAACGGTGACCTTGTCGCCACCGATCATCAACACATCGTTGAATTGGACTTTTTCACCCGCGTCGGCAGCCAGTTTTTCAACCCGGAGCATATCGCCCGAGGAAACTTTGTACTGCTTGCCGCCGGTCTTCATGACTGCGAACATCTGTTTTCCTTCACATCTTCCGCGTCGTGTGGTCCCCGGGTTCGGGCGTTTTGGCCAGCATGGCCACCTCGGACAGCGCGCTTGATTGCGTCGTTCAATAGGTAACGGGCAGAGTTACCCCTGCCCGTGTGGCGCGCTTATCTGCGTAAGCCGCTTTCAAGTCAAGGGTGTTTGTCGCTCAAAGCTCCTGCGTGCCCATCGACAACGCAATCACGCGGCCCGTGGCATAGGAAATCTCATCATAAGCTGCATCGAAGCCGTCAAACAGCGCCGCATTCAGGGCCTGTCCTGCGTCCGTTTGCCAAAACGTCGTGTAGGATTTCAGCTCAAGTTCCGTGAGCGGGTCATAGGCGAGCAACAGGTACGCCCCCAGCCAATCTGCCGTTTCAAGCCGCACTTCGTCTTCTTGCGACCAGACTTCGGATAGCATTTCAGCTTCAGACATCGTCAGGCCATCGCCATCGGCGAGCCCTTTGAAAAACTGCAGGTTGGAATTCAACCCCCCGGCCACGTTGCGTTCGATCCAGTCATTGATCTCAATGATCTCGTTGATGCGCGCAACCATCCAGGGTTTGCTTTCCTCGGCTTCGTACCAGGCCTCTTTTGCGGCATCCTCAATCGTGGAGTCGGACATGGCGCGGCGCGCGGCGACCTCAAGTTGCACGACCTTTTGCGCTTCTGCGGATTCAAAGAACGCCACGGCGTAGTCGATCTGTTCGCCCGTCATGCCGTTGCGCAACGCAATCCGCGCGGTCTCTCCGAGGCGGTCAAGATCATAAATCTTGCCGATCTGGGTCATTAACGCCCCATCCGCGCCACGCCCCAGCATGTCCCAGGCCAGATCATCTGCGCCCGCTAGGCCTTCATCCCGCAGGATCTGGTTATAGGCATCCACTTCGATCAGGTCATACAGCCGCTCCAGCGCAGCATCGGCCAATGCGACAACCGGTGCGCAGATCAGCGTCAGCGAAAAGCAGGCCGCGCGGATCACAGATCAGTACTCGGCTGTAGTTTGGACATCTGCGCCGCGAGCGCTTCAAACCGGTTGGCCATCACTTCGAATTGCACAGCATTCATCAGTTCATAGACCCGCTTCATCTTTGGATGCTCCAACGCATCTGCGTAGGCTGTGACTTCATCATCAGAAAACGCCTGATAGGTGTACGCGGACCCTGACAAAGCGGACGTCATGATCGCCTGACGCAAGTCGGTCGACTGTGCGTCCAACAAGGCGCGCAGGTCGGGTTCGTCCATGCGCAGTTCAATCACCCCTGCTCCGGCAGCCGCCATCAGGAAACGCACCTGCACTTCTTGGATCGCGCGCATGGAAGACGTCGTGCTGCCAATGGCGGCATTCATACGCTTTAGGGTTTCCAACCGGTCGGCGCCATGCCGCACCAACGCCGCGACGATGGCTTCACCGGCTTCTGACTTGCCGTCTTCGTCTTCGACCATATGGGACGCATTTTCCGCGTCCACCAGACGCTGACCAAGATCAGAACCATAGAAATCCGACGCATGCGACAACAGATCAGGGCTCAGCGTTTGTTGGAGAATGTCGAGAGCGAGACCATGCATCACGTCTGTGTCGAACACTGTATCCGTCATCGACGACCACTGTGCACCGAAGTCTTCTTTGTCTAGACCCAGCATGATCGGCGCACTTTCAGCACCAAGCTTGATGCTTTCCAAAGCCACATCAAAACCAGTTGTCGTCAAGAACTCTTCGACCTTGACCCGATCAGACGCAGCCAACGCCGCCGAGATATGGAACCAGAACAGAGCAAATGCCCCAAAGACAGTGAAACGAACGGCACGCACGCGGAATTCTCCTCTCATCGGTTACTGAGAGGTTAAGGTCAAATCTGCCTCGAACAAGGGTAAGGTTAAGAAATGGTTACTGGCTGAGGCGATTGGAGCACGCGGTAGCACGCCACTATTCTGACTTGTCACAGGCAAGAAAGCTGACTACGTAGCGCCGCGTGACCCTTCGCGGAGAGGTGCCGGAGTGGTCGAACGGGGCGGTCTCGAAAACCGTTGTGGGT
>CAZDXI010000250.1:4559-4817 GCA_964509095.1 uncultured Rhodobacterales bacterium | reverse complement strand
GTTCTGTTCCTCGCCGGGGCGCTGATCATGTGCTGGAACATGTGGATGACGATCCGGGGCGCACAACCTGTGCGCGCCGAGGTCGGCGTCCCAGCAGAGTAAGGAGGAACCAACACATGGCATTCCTTGATAAACACGCCATTCTGGAAAAGAGCCCGACTTTGCTGCTCGTCTCCTCCCTTCTGGTGGTCACCGTGGGTGGCATCGTCGAAATCGCACCGCTCTTCTATCTGGAGAACACAATTGAGGAAGTGGAGG
>CAZDXI010000250.1:0-4549 GCA_964509095.1 uncultured Rhodobacterales bacterium | reverse complement strand
TGCGGGACGAGGTCGACAGGTATGGACATTACTCACTTGCGGCGGAGTCGATGTATGACCATCCCCACCAATGGGGGTCCAAACGCACACGCCCGGATCTGGCCCGTGTGGGGGGGCGGTATTCCGACGCCTGGCATGTGGACCACCTGATCGATCCGCAATCCGTGGTGCCGGAATCCGTGATGCCCAAATACAGCTTCCTGATGCAGGCCAAGCTGGATCCCGACTACATGGAAGGGCTGATGGAAACCCACCGGCTTGTGGGCGTGCCCTACACGGATGCGATGATCGAAAACGCTGCAACCGACTTTATGGCGCAGGCCGATCCCGACAGTGACTATGACGACCTGCTGGAACGCTATCCCGGTGCGGTTGTGTCGAACTTCGACGGCCAATCCGACTTGACCGAAATGGATGCCATGGTCGCTTATCTTCAGATGCTGGGCACTCTGGTGGATTTCTCCACCTTCACGCCTGACGCCAGCCGCTAAAGGAGCAATTCAGATGCAAGATACATATTCCTTCCTTCGCGAGTTGGCCGACAGCTGGGTGCTTCTGGCGATGACGCTGTTCTATCTCGGTGCGATCCTCTGGGCCTTTCGCCCCGGCTCGCGCGAGGTGCATGACGACATCGCCTCGATCCCGCTGCGCAATGAGACCCTGAATGAGGAGGCAAAGTAATGGCCGACAAACAGGATCATGATGACATCACCGGCGTGGACACTACGGGCCACGAATGGGACGGCATCAAGGAACTCAACAACCCTCTGCCGCGTTGGTGGCTGTGGTGCTTCTATCTGACGATCATTTGGGGTGTGGGCTATACCATCGCCTATCCCGCATGGCCGTTGATCAACAGCGCGACTGCCGGGGTGATGGGGTATTCGACGCGGGCCAATGTGGCCGCCGATATCGCCCGGTATGAAGAGCAGAACGCGGATATCTCTGTGCAACTGGCTTCCGCCGACCTGACCACAGTCGAACCGGGCACGGCGCTGCATGATTACGCTGTTTCCGGTGGGGCAGCGGTCTTCCGCGCCAACTGTTCCCAATGCCACGGATCTGGGGCTGCGGGGGCCAAAGGCTATCCCAACCTGCTGGATGACGACTGGCTTTGGGGTGGCGATGTTGAGGCAATCGAATACTCCGTGCGCCACGGCATCCGCAACGAAACTGATGACGATGCACATTACTCCGAAATGCCGGCGTTTGACGAAATCCTCGAACCCGAAGAGATCATCGCCACGGCTCATTATGTGCTGTCGCTGTCAAACTCGGACCATGATCCGGCGCTTGCCGCGACCGGCACTGAGCTTTTCGCGGACAATTGCGCCGCTTGCCATGGTGACGCCGGAGAAGGCGACATCTATCAGGGCGCGCCGCAACTGTCGGATGCGGTCTGGCTCTATGGCGGAGATTTCGAAACCGTGGTGGAGACCATCACATACTCCCGTTATGGCGTCATGCCTGCTTGGGGGCAGCGCATGACCGAAGCTGATGTGAAAGCGGTCTCGCTCTACGTGCACCAGTTGGGGGGAGGAGAATAGCCCAAATAGACAACTGTGCACGGATGCTGTGCTCTTAGGCTGAACGCAGCATCATAAACCCCGACACTTGGCCCCTGTTCGCGCATTCGAGGCCCCGGTGTCGGGGTTTTCTTTTGCCGGTCTTCGTAGTGTGATCGGCTCTGGTTCTGACATTGATCACGGTCACGCAGTCCATACGGCTTAACGCGTTCGCGATTTCGCGCTATGCTCATGCGCAGGTTAAATTGGCTTTATGGCATTGAAGAATATTGCGTCTACCAAGCTGTCCAAAGCAATGAGTCCAGCCCGCAGCGACGATGGGCGCGTGGCTGATGGCGACCCTCAGTCAACTACCTTTCCGACCGAAACGGCCGTTCAGTTGAGCGTTCTTGCCTACGAAAAGAACATCGAAACGCTCAAAGAAGAATTGTCCGATCTTGCCGCCGTTACCCCTTTGGTTTTTGAGGACCGGCCTCAAAGCTGGCAGCGTTCTGCCTTTGGCTTTGCTTGCATCATCGACGGTCATGCATGGTTGGTGTTTCGCGGATCAAACCAATGGGCCGATTGGAAGCAAAACGCTCGCTTCCTTTCAAGGTCCGGAGTGCATCGTGGCTTTCTGGATGAATGGCACAAGCTTGAAGCCAACGTTCGGCAGTGGCTTGCCGACAACCGCGATGCCTACACTGCGATCAATTTGACCGGTCACTCATTGGGCGGTGCGATTGCACTTTTGGGCGCCTATCACCTGTTTGACGACTATCCGGCGCAGGTCAGCCGGATCATCACATTCGGATCACCTGCTCCGTTTTATTCCGATGCTGCCGGGCGATACGAGCAAATGAAGCTTCCCGCGCAGACCTATTCCGAAAGCCTCGAATATCGAACGCTGCGCGTAGTTAACAAGCAGGACGTCGTGACCTGGTTGCCCAGCCTTGTTGGCTTGAAACATGTGGGTCAAGTCGAACGCATTGGCCCCAAAACAATGCTGGGCGGGGTCTGGACCCGAGCCAAGTATCGATACGACAAACTGCGCGGCTTTGTTCCCGCGCCCATGCCGCATTCCATCAACAAGGATGAAGCGCAATACGCTTTTGAAAAGAGAAAGTGGTTCGATGCTGAAGCCAAACGCCAACAGCGGCAGCAGTTCTGGCTTAACGGTGGTGGCAAGGCTCTTGGGCAGATTTTGTTGCCGTTTCTTTCATCTGTAACTGCGGCGGCCTGGTTTGTGATCTACGCGATCTCTGCGGCGGTGGTGGTCATCGCGGGTGTCTTTCATCTGGTCGAAAGCGGATTGAGCCACTTGCGCAAGAACTACGTCGACGAAATTGTGCCACGGGAGCCAGAGGCTCGGTTCCCGTGGCAGCAATAGTCCGTTCTGGTAACTGTGTGCAGGCGCGGTGCCCGCTCAAGTGGGCGGAGACAGCCAATCTCCGCAACGACGCTACACGAACGTATCACCGGCGTGGTGATTTGGTCTCTGGATGACGCGCCCAGCGGCTTCCGCGCCAAGGCCAATTTGCATGGTGACGGCGGTCATGTCGGGTGGCTGAGTCCAGAAAAAGTTGGGTGGCGTTCAGGATCGGGTCCATCATGAGTGTGTCTCCCTTTCATGGTTGCGGGGCTGTGGGGCGAGGGGATGGCGCGGCAGCGGCATCCGAGTTGCGGTATGAAAACTGCGAGCGAAAATTCCGAGCATATGTAATCTCCGTTTCTGACGTGACTTGAATATGCGCAAGAATGGTGCAGTATGCGAGGAAACATAATTTTCAATATGTAGGTTTTATTTACATATGGAATGGCGAACCTTTCCACCCCTGGCAGCTCTCAGGGCTTTTGCGGCGTTCACCGAAACAGGCAATGTGCAGGACGCTGGGGCCGCGTTGAATGTCAGCCACGCGGCGATCAGTCAGCAGTTACGCAGCCTTGAAGATCATCTTGGCGTCTCTCTACTCGATCGCTCTGGACGTGCGCTTGTTCTCACAACAGACGGCAAGCTGTTGGCGGATGCTTTGCAAGAAGGATTTTCCACGATTGAAGGCACGATCCGGCAGCTCACAGGCGCCGAAGACGCGCGGCCCTTGCATGTAAGCACGACGACGAGCTTTGCCGCGAGTTGGTTAATGCCGCGCTTGTCCGGCTTTCGCGCCGCGCATCCGGGCATCGACCTGATCATCGCCCCAAGTTCTGAGCGGCAGGACCCAACCCCCGGAGGCGTCGATCTGGCCATTCGGTATGGGCCCGGTGACTGGCCGGGTGTGGAGGTAGAGCCGTTCTTGAAAGCTCCAATTATTGGCGTTGCGTCCCCCGCGCTTGTTGGTTCGAACCCATCGCGTGATCCCAAAGTCCTTGCGGAATACGCGTGGCTGCACGAACTCGGCTCGCATGAAGCGTCTGACTGGCTGCAAAAGCACGGCGTTGCTTTGCAAGGTCCAGGTGGTGTGCTGCGGGCTCCGGGTAACCTGATGCTGGATGCCGCGCGTGCGGGGCAGGGCATTGCGATCACGACGACGATTGCGGCGGCTGACGATCTGGCATCCGGGCGACTGGTGCAGCTTTTCACCCATGACGAAAACCGCGCGTATTTCTTGGTAACGCGCCCCGGAGTTCAGCGTCCGGCCTTGCGCAAGTTCGTTTCTTGGCTGCGTAAGGAAGCAGCCAGCGCATCCGCCTCTGCGATCCCTGTGACTTGACTCAGATCAAGGTCGCCTGCTGTTCGAGTTCCTAAAAGGAGGATGCGAACAGGAGAGACGAGTAATGTCTGATACCCCAGCCCCTAAGCTGTACAAGGCTCAGGAGCCTGTATTTCCCCGGAAGGTCTATGGGTTTTTCCGCACCATGAAGTGGTGGATCCTCGCGGTAACGCTGGGGATTTATTACCTGACTCCGTGGATTCGCTGGGACCGGGGGCCAAACCTGCCCGATCAGGCCGTTCTGGTCGATCTGGCGGGGCGTCGCTTCTACTTCTTCTGGATCGAGATCTGGCCGCACGAATTCTACTTCGTCGCAGGCCTTCTCATCATGGC
>CAZDXI010000249.1:0-4835 GCA_964509095.1 uncultured Rhodobacterales bacterium | reverse complement strand
TTTTCTTTTAGAAGAGGGCCTATCCGGTCGCAGATTTCGTGATCCCGGTCGGACAGTGCGATCTTTTCCGGACGCCCGCCAACATGCATGTTGGATCGGGTTTCGCCCTTGGCTGGAACGCGGTTGATGGCGCCGACGGGCTCTCCATCCACAAGGATCACCCGTTTGTCGCCCTTCGCCACGTCGGGCAGAAACTTTTGCACGATCAGTGGTTCACGCGAGAAACCGGTGAACAATTCATGCAGGGAAGACAGGTTGCGGTCGTCCTGAGTAAGCTTGAAGACGCCCGCGCCGCCGTTGCCGTAAAGAGGTTTCAGGATCACATCGCCATGCTTGTCTTTGAACGCGCGGATCGTGTCGAGGTCCCGAGCGATGGTTGTCGGCGGGGTCAGGTCGGTAAATTCTAGAACCAGCAGCTTTTCAGGGTAATTGCGCACCCAGAATGGGTCGTTCACGACCATTGTGCCCGGCATGATCCGGTCCAGCAAGTGGGTAGAGGTGATGTAATGCATGTCAAATGGCGGGTCCTGACGCAACCAGACGACGTCGAACTCTGACAGGTCGACCTCCCGCATCGGGCCCAGTGTGGCATGTTCCCCCTGAACCCGTTGCACCGTCAGGTCGTGACCGCGCGCAGTAATGCGCCCCTCCTGATAGGCAAGGTGATCGGGCGTGTAAAAGAACAGCGAATGACCGCGCGCTTGCGCTTCTTCGGCCAGCCGGAAGCTGCTGTCCGCATTTATGTCGACCCCTTGGATCGGGTCCATCTGGAACGCAACTTTCATCTTCCACCCTCATCATCTGGCCTGATTGTTACATGGCGCAGCGGTGATCAGGGTGCAAGGGTCAGCGAGGTGCCATCACATAAATGCGTTTTCGATCAGATCGATGCGACCGTCCTGATCCAGCAGGGCCACGTCTATGCGCATAGGTGTCAAACTGCCTTGGGGTTGCGTGCCAAGGAATTCTTCGGCCGCAAGACACAGACGTTCGACTTGTCGGGGCCGCAACATGTCTGCGGCCTGTGCGTGGGTCTTGCTAGATTTCACTTCGACGAACACGACAGTGTCGCCGTCTTTCAGAACGAGATCGATTTCACCACCCTGCCCACGCCACCGACGGTGCAGCAGTGTTGCGCCCCGTTTCAGATAGCGGGTTTCCACCTGCCCTTCGGCGGCCAGTCCGCGTGCATGAGCCATGGCACCGCGCGCAGATCGTGGGCTAAGCCGTTCGGCAGATCGTCGAGGAATCGTTTTTTCACGTCGCATCGCTCATCTTTAGGGCAAGTTGATAAATTTTCCGTTTCTTCTCCCCGGTCGCTGACGCCACAAACGCAGCTGCGTCCTTCACGGACATGTCTTGCAAAGCTTGTTCTAACATCTCTTCGATTGACGCCTCTGAAAGAGCACCATCCAAGCCCCGATCAATCAACACCACGATTTCACCTTTGACCGGGTGAGACTCGATCTTTGCCGCCAGTTCGCCGAGCGTGCCGTTTAGTGTTTCTTCGAACTTCTTGGTCAGCTCGCGACAGACCGCGGCTGGTCTGTCCGCGCCAAGCACGTCTGCTGCGTCATGAAGACTTGCAGCCAAACGGTGGGGCGATTCAAACAGAACGAGTGTCGCCTGCAGCCCCCGCAAAGCCTCTAACGCGGTGCGCCGCGCTGCTTTGGACGATGGCAAAAACCCCGCAAAGTGAAATGCATCTGTGGGAAGGCCTGCCAAAGCCAATGCCGTAGGCACTGATGATACGCCTGGCGCTGCCGTGACACGCAAATCGCGTACACGCGCGGCCCGCACCAATTCAAAGCCGGGATCTGCAATCAACGGCATCCCGGCTTCGGACGCATACGCCACAGACTGGCCTGCCGCGACTGCGTCCAGCAACTTCGTTTGCACCCCATCACCAGAATGGTCATGCAGCGTCAAAATGCGCCGACCATCCAAAGGCACGCCGTGAATTTCCATGAGTTTGCGCAGGGAGCGCGTATCCTCTGCCGCCAGAACATTAGCCGAGGCCAGCACATCCAACGCCCGCAAGGTGATGTCGCGTGCCGCCCCAATCGGCACTCCCACCAGATACAAACCCGGCGCAAGCGATTGCCGAACGTAATTCTCCACTGGACCCGCCTTTCCTACCCTCTATGATCGCACCCCATAAAAAGGCCCGGATCAGGGCCAATGTCGAGGGAGTACCATCATCCATGTTTGCCGCTTTCCAATCCACCCGCAAGCGTTCCAGCCGTACCGTCACCCGGTCCTTTGCGGGCCTCGCCTTTCTGGCGCTTGCTGCCTGTGAGCCGATCGATTTATCCTCGCTGAGCGGCGGAAACTCCGGTCAGCAGATCGACCCGAATACCGCCGTTCCTGTTGCCTTGTTGATCCCACGCGGCAGCGGCAATCCCGGAGACGACCTGCTCGCCAAGAGCCTAGAAAATGCAGCAGCACTCGCTGTGTCCGAGCTGCAAGGCGCCAAGATCGACCTGCGCGTCTATTCCACGGCTGGCAACCCGCAACAAGCGGCATTGCAGGCGCAGCAAGCGGTCAGCGATGGCGCGAAGATCATTTTGGGCCCGGTCTATGCCGCTTCGGCCAATGCCGCTGGTGTCGCTGTGGCGAACCAGAATGTGAATGTGTTGTCTTTCTCTAACAACACCTCAATCGCCGGGGGGAACGTTTTCGTCCTTGGCCCCACCTTTAACAACACCGCCGACAGGTTGGTCAGCTATGCGGCCTCCAAAGGCAAAAACCGCATCGTCGTCGTGCATGGCAACGATGTGTCCGGGCAAGCTGGTCGAGATGCAATCCTGAGCGCAGCTGCAAGCTCCAGCGCGCAAGTGGTGGGGTCTGTTGACTATCAATTGTCCCAGACCGGGGTGACAGCCGCTGTACCGCGCGTGAAGGCGGCGGTCGATTCAAATGGCGCGAACGCTGTGTTCATGACGTCGACATCCTCCGGCGCGCTGCCTCTTTATGCGGGTTTGCTTCCTGAAGCGGGTGTGAACCCAGCATCGACGCAATATATCGGCCTGACGCGTTGGGATATCCCGACACAGACGATGTCACTTGGCGGCCTGCAAGGCGGGTGGTTCGCGCTGCCAGACCCAAGCCGCACAGCTGCGTTCAACAGCCGGTATCAGGCGCGGTATGGCACGTCACCGCATCCAATTGGCGGACTGGCCTTTGATGGCATCGCGGCCATCGGTGCGCTTGTTGCGCAAGGTAAGAAAGACGCCCTGACCACCCGCTCGCTGACGCAAGCGAATGGCTTCCAAGGCGTCAGTGGCGTGTTTCGTTTGCGGCCCAACGGCACCAACCAACGTGCCGTTGCCGTGGCAACAGTTCGCAACGGTCAAGCTGTGATCGTAGACCCGGCCCCGCAAAGCTTTGGTGGGTTCTGAAGTACCGCCTTTGGAGGCTTAGCGCTTGGCAGTCACCGAAGACACCAATCGACCCGTGGGGGCAGGTCCTGACCTGATCTGCCCCCCGGACTCCATCATCGACACAAATGCCATCCTTGCGTCATTGGCGGATCAAGCGGCGTCGGGCCTAGATGCGTCAGACATGCGCACACAGTTGGCCAAGACCCTTCGGGACGCCCAAAAAGCGGGTCGAGCGGCTATCGCGGACGCCTTTTCGCAGGATCCATTCAACTCCCGCCCGACCACACGTGCCTACGCGTGGCTTACCGACCAAATCGTGAAGATCGCGCTGCATTTTGCGACGCGCTACAAGCACCGCTCCTCTCATCAGACTGAAGGCGAGCGGCTCGCTGTGATCGCGGTGGGCGGTTATGGACGCGGTGAAATGGCGCCGCACTCAGACGTCGATTTGCTGTTTCTGACGCCCTACAAGATCACCGCCTGGGCAGAGAGCGTGATCGAAACCGTACTTTACCTGTTGTGGGATCTGAAACTGAAGGTCGGGCATGCCTCACGCACGATCAAGGACTGTATCCGTCTGGGGCGCGAAGATTTCACGATCCGCACTGCGATGCTGGAACACCGGTTCCTAACCGGGGACGCGCCTCTTGCGACGGAATTCGAAGACCGCCTGAACGCCGAACTGTTCGACGGCACAGCGCGAGAGTTCATTGAAGCCAAACTGGCTGAACGGGACACGCGACACAACAAGTTCTTCCAACGATATGTGGTCGAACCCAACGTGAAAGAAGGCAAGGGCGGGCTTCGAGACCTGCAGTCGCTGTTCTGGATCGGCAAATACGTGCATGGTGTTCAGGATGCTGCCGAACTGGTTCGCCTTAAGGTCTTTGCGGACGATGAGTTCAACGACTTTGTCACGGCGGAGGATTTCCTCTGGGCCGTGCGCTGTCACCTGCATCTGCTTTCAGGCCGTGCGACGGAACAACTGACCTTTGACATGCAAGTCATGGTCGCTGAAGCGATGGGGTACGAATCCAAAGCAGGCCGCCGTGCGGTGGAAGTGTTCATGCAGGATTATTTCCTGCACGCCACCGAGGTCGGTGATCTGACGCGCATCTTCTTGACCAAGCTGGAAGCCCAGCACGTGAAAGCGGAACCCCTGCTGGAGCGCATTTTCAAGCGCCGCCCAAAAGTCAAAGACGGATACACCGTCGTGCATGGCCGCCTTGCGGTGAAGTCGGAAAAATCGTTCCTGCGGGACAAGCTTAACCTGCTGCGCCTGTTTGAAGAAGGGCTGCGCACCGAAAACCCCGCCATCCAGATCTCCGGCCCCGGCCAGGACAAACGTCTGCCCAAGATCCTCACCGAAGACGAAGTCGACCGCCTGCTGGATGCCGCGCGCAATTCAGGACGCAGCCAGACCGACCAAACCCGCAACACCTGCCTGATGGA
>CAZDXI010000248.1:0-4844 GCA_964509095.1 uncultured Rhodobacterales bacterium | reverse complement strand
GCGCCAAGCCGCATGTGCTGTTCTATGCCACGAAGCGCGTCGGCGGTGACGTCAGCGACTTCGCAGCGATCAAGCTGATCAAGTTTGGCCAAAGCTAAGGCCTGATCGAATGGTGCAGGGCGCTTCACGGCGTGCTGCATCTCAGGGCGTGCGCCGGGTGCACCTCGCGTTGTCTAGCTGCTCCCCTCCGTCCGAGTGACGCGAGGCCGGCGCGCGCCCGACCCCTAACAGTGCCGCTTTATGAACGACCCCGCGGAGATGGAAATATGATGTTGATCGAAGAAACAGTGGTGCCTGATGCCAGCCTTCCGGTTGAGCCGTTCAAGGACCATTTGCGCCTCGGCACCGGCTTTGGCGATGACTCCCTTCAGGATGCGGTGCTGCTGGGTTTCCTGCGCGCAGCCCTCAGCGCGATTGAGGCGCGCACCGGTAAGATACTGTTTGAACGCGGCTTTCTGTGGACGTTGAGCAAATGGCAGGGCGTCGATGCGCAAGCCTTGCCTGTGGCCCCGGTGACAGCGCTGAACCGCGTGACGCGCGTGGCCCGCGATGGCGTGGAGGCGGACGTGGACCTCGACACGCTGCGCCTTGTGCGCAACCTGCAACAGCCCTGTATCGTGTCGCTTGGCACCATGCTTCCCGCGATTGCGCAAGCTGGCAATGTCGATATCCGCTTTAGCGCGGGGTGGGGTGCCAATTGGGATGATATCCCCAGCGACCTGCGTCAGGCGGTGCTGCTGCTTGCGGCGCATTACTACGAATTCCGTTCTGAGACCTCACTCAGCGATGGGTGCATGCCGTTTGGTGTGACCAGCCTGATTGAACGCTACAAGACCATTCGCCTTGGGTTTGGGGGTGGTCAATGACCGTTCTGCCCCGCCTCAACCGGCGCCTCACGCTGGAGGATCCGCAGCGGCTTCCGGACAATGTCGGCGGGTTTGTCACTGCGTGGGTGTCTCTGGGTGTGCACTGGGCAAACATCGCACCCAGCACAGGTCGTGAACGCGCAGATGGTGGCGGGCCGGTTTCGGCCGTGAGCTACAAGATCACAGTACGCGGCTCCCAACTGGGGAGCCCATCGCGGCCCAAACCGGAACAGCGTTTCCGCGATGGTGCGCGCATCTTCACGATCCGCGCTGTGACTGAAGCAGACGTGACCGGCATGTATCTGCTGTGCTTCGCAGATGAGGAGGTCGTCGCATGAGCTATGCCAACGCCCTTGCTCTGCAAAGCGCTGTGTATCAACACCTGTCGGCGGATGCGCTCGTGCAATCCCATGTCGGCGGCGCAATCTATGATGCGATCCCTGCCGGGTCTCCACCTGATCTGTATATCAGTCTTGGCTCTGATACGGCGCGCAATGCGTCCGACAAGACAGGTCACGGGGCGTGGCACAATTTCTCGGTCTCTGTGATGTCCACCACGCCGGGATTTGCCACCGCCAAGACGGTCGCCGCTGCCATTTGTGATGCGCTGATCGACGCGGACCTGACTTTGAACCGCGGGCATCTTGTGTCTCTGACCTTCGACCGCGCCCGCGCCACCCGCATTGATGCCAACAATGGTCGCCAGATCGAGCTGCGCTTTCGCGCCCGCATCTGTGACAGCTAACCCCTTATAAACGAACGGAGACACCAAGATGGCTGCTCAAAATGGAAAAGACCTTCTGATCAAGGTCGATATGGATGGGGCGGGCACGTTCCAGACCATCGCAGGCCTGCGCGCCACGCGGATCAGTTTCAACGCCGAAAGCGTGGATGTCACAAGCCTCGAAAGTCAGGGGGGCTGGCGCGAATTGCTGGCCGGGGCGGGCGTGCGCTCGGCCAATCTGTCCGGCTCTGGCGTCTTCAAGGATGCCGCCACCGATGCCCGCGCGCGCGAACTGTTCTTTGACAGCGCAACACCGGCGTTTCAGGTCATTATCCCGGATTTCGGCACGGTCGAGGGCCCGTTTCAGGTCACAGCCCTTGAATACGCCGGCAACCACAATGGTGAGGCGACTTACGAACTCTCGCTGGCCTCCGCCGGTGTGCTGAGCTTCACGGCGCTCTGACATGAGCAATCCTTGGAGGGGAGAAGTCGCACTGGGCGTGGACGGGCAGACATATGTTCTACGCCTCAGCCTTGGAGCGTTGGCTCAGCTGGAGGCGGAGCTGCGCGCCGGATCTTTGGTGGAGATGGTGCAACGCTTTGAAAATGGAGCCTATTCCAGCGCGGACGTACTGGCGGTGCTACGCGCAGGTCTGGTCGGCGGTCAGGTGGAGCCAGCGCCCGATCTGACCCACGGCGTGATCGACGGTGGCCCGATGCGTGCTGCTCAAATTGCCGCTGAACTACTGGTGCGCGCCTTCGCCTTACCGGAAGACACATGAGCTTTGATTGGCCCGCCCTTATGCGCGCCGGGATGTTGGGGCTGCGGCTTAGCCCGGCTGAGTTCTGGGCGCTGACCCCGGCGGAATTCCGGCTGCTACTGGGCGAGGGCGGCCAGTCTGACACCCTGCAACGCGATGGGCTCGACGCCCTGATGGCGGCTTACCCGGACGACAAGACACAGGAGTAACTTGAGATGAGCGAGTATCAGGATCGCATGGACCGGCTGGAGGCGACCACCGATGTGGTGACCGACAACCTCGACATCAGCCGCGAACGATCAGAAGAGATGAACCGCAACTTGGCCGAAGCGTCGCGTCAGTTGCAGGGGATGGAACGTCAGATCTCTGGTGGCATCAAGCGCGCCTTTGATGGTGTTGTTTTTGATGGAAAATCCCTGTCTGATGCGCTGCGCACGGTGACCAATTCGGTGATCCGCTCGACCTATAACTCGGCCATGCGTCCCGTCACCGATCACCTTGGTGGTCTGCTGACCAAGGGGCTGTCGAGCATTCTGCCATTTGCGGACGGGGGCGCGTTCACGTCCGGCCGGGTCACGCCCTTTGCCAACGGTGGGGTCGTGGGTGGTCCCACTTATTTCCCGATGCGCGGCGGCACAGGCCTTATGGGCGAAGCCGGTCCTGAAGCCATCATGCCGCTGACGCGTGGCGCGGATGGCAAACTGGGCGTGCGCTCAGCCGGCGGAGGCGGGGGCAACACCATCGTGATGAACATCTCCACCCCTGATGTCGCCAGCTTCAACCGCTCCCGCACCCAGATTGCCGCGCAGATGAGCCGCGCCTTGGGTCGGTCCGAGCGCAACACGTAAGAAGGGTAAGCCGATGAATTTCCACGATGTTCGATTTCCCGCCAATCTGTCTTTCGGCTCTGTCGGTGGACCGGAGCGCAAGACAGAGGTCGTCACGCTCGCCAATGGGTTTGAGGAACGCAACACGCCCTGGGCCCATTCCCGACGCCGCTATGATGCCGGATTTGGCATGCGCAGCCTCGACGATATCGAGCAGCTGATCGCGTTTTTTGAAGCCCGTCAGGGTCGCATGTTTGGGTTCCGCTGGAAGGATTGGTCTGATTTCAAATCCGCGCCTGCTAGCGCAGATGTCGGCATCACAGATCAGGAGATCGCGACCGGCGATGGGGTAGAGACCACGTTCCAGCTCGTGAAAACCTACCGCTCCGGCGTTTCCAGCTATGTGCGCCCGGTGACAAAGCCCGTGGTGTCGTCCCTCGCTGTGGGGCTGGGCGGTGCTCAGGTGCAAAACGGTGTGGACTACGAGGTCGATGCAACCACTGGCACAATCTCCTTCACCCAAGCCCCGCCACAAGACGCGCCGATCACCGCTGGGTTCGAATTCGACGTGCCGGTTCGCTTTGACACCGACCAAATTCAGACATCGGTCGCCAGTTTCAAGGCGGGTGACATCCCGAATGTCCCGATCGTGGAGGTGCGTGTCTGATGTTCGGACTTTCTGCTGCCCTGCAAACCCATGTCTCCAGTGGTATCACCACGCTCTGTCGGGCTTGGGCCATCACGCGTTCGGATGGCGTCACGCATGGTTTCACCGATCACGATCAGACTTTGGCGTTTGATGGGATCACCTTCAGCGCGGACACAGGGCTGTCTGCTTCTGCACTCGCGCAAAGCACCGGTCTGTCGGTGGACAATGCCGAAGCTATCGGCGCGCTCAGCGATGCGTCGATCACCGAAGCCGATATTGACGCAGGCCGCTTTGACCGTGCCGAAGTTCTGTGCTGGCTGGTCAATTGGGCTGACGTGTCCCAACGCTGGCTGCAATTTCGCGGCTCCATCGGGGAATTGCGCCGCTCTGGTGGGGCATTTACTGCCGAATTGCGCGGTTTGACGGATGCTCTGAACCAACCGATTGGCCGGGTTTACCAGAAACCCTGCACCGCCATTCTGGGCGATACGCAATGCCAATTTGACCTCGCGGTGCCGGGGTATTCTGTCGAGGCGAGCACGCAAGAGCTCGATGAGAACCGCGTGTTTCGCTGGGACGACTTCCCCGAATTCGAAGCTGATTGGTTCGCTCGGGGCCGTCTTGAGGTCCTGTCGGGCGCCGCCGCAGGTCTGTGGGCCGCAATCAAGCGCGATGAGATCATCGGCGATGGCCGTCACATCGAACTGTGGGAGCCGATCCGTGCGGACCTGCAGACCGGAGATCAAGTCCGTCTGAGTGCAGGATGCGATAAGCGCGCCGAAACATGTCGCGCAAAGTTCAATAATTTCATGAACTTTCAGGGCTTTCCGGATGTGCCGGGCGAAGATTGGCTTGTTGCCGTTCCCAAACAGTCCGGGACAAATAGCGGAGGCTCGCTCAGATGAGGCTCGATGTGACACAAGCCGCGCGCGACTGGATCGGCACGCCGTATGTGCATCAACAATCCCGCCGAGGTGCGGGGTGCGATTGCCTAGGTCTGTTGCGCGGTGTGTGGCG
>CAZDXI010000247.1:238-4853 GCA_964509095.1 uncultured Rhodobacterales bacterium | reverse complement strand
GGGCTCGACGGCGTCATGATCGGCCGGGCGGCCTATCATCAACCAGCGCAAATTCTGTGCGCCGCGGATCGTTTGGTGTTTGGCGCGCAGGACGACAGTGATCCGCGCGCTGCGGTGTTCGAGATGTTGCCTTATATCGAAACGCATCTGTCCTCGGGCGGGCGCCTGCATCAGATCACGCGACACATGTTGGGCCTGTTTTCTGGCCAACCCGGCGCGCGGGCATGGCGTCGCGCGCTGTCCGAAGGGGCCACGCGGCCCGAAGCGGGGCCGCAACTTGTTCTGGATGCGATGGCGCATGTACAGCCTCTGGAAGAAAACGCGAAAGCCGGGTAACGCGAAGCATCGCGACGGGGGATGAGAATGGCCGAGACGTCTTTGTTGATCCAGATGGGTGTGATGCTGCTTGTCATTGGCGGTTTTGCCGGTGTTTTGGCCGGACTGCTCGGGGTAGGCGGCGGCATCGTGCTCGTGCCGGCGTTTTTCTATGCGTTCCAGACGCTTGGGTATGATGGCCCGCAGTTGATGCAGATGTGTCTGGCGACTTCTCTGGCGACGATCATCGTGACCTCCATCCGATCTGTGATGAGTCACAACAAAAAAGGTGCTGTCGATTGGGACATCCTGCGCCGCTGGAGCCCGGGGATTGTCGTTGGCGCAGTGCTGGGCGTGTGGATCGCGTCCGGTTTGCGATCAACAACGCTGCAGGCGATTTTTGGTGTGCTCGCGATCATCGTGGGGCTGTATATGCTGTTAGGGCGACCGCACTGGCGGCTGCGTGACGACATGCCGGGGCCTGTAGGGACTGCGGCGATGTCACCTGTGATGGGGTTTGCGTCCGTGCTGATGGGCATCGGTGGCGGGTCTTTCGGAGTTCCGTTGATGAGCCTGATGAACGTGCCAATCCACCGCGCGGTTGCAACTGCGGCAGGGTTTGGGGTGCTGATCGCTGTGCCGTCGGTGCTGGGATTTCTGTTTGTTGGACTTGATCCGGATATGCGCCCGCCGTTGACTGTCGGGGCCGTGAACCTTGTTGCCTTTGTCCTTGTGATTGCGATGACACTGATAACGACCCCTTGGGGCGTGAAACTAGCGCATTCCATGGATGCAGGGCCGCTCAAGAAAGCGTTTGGCGTATTTCTGACGCTGGTGGCGCTGAACATGTTGCGCAAGGCCATGGGGTTCTAAGGCGTGTCTTTGCTGGAGGACGGCTGCGTCGCGTATCCCGCGACAAAGGCCAGCAGAGCATGGGCGTCGGCGGCACTCGCGCGCGCGCGCGACATCACGGCAGATCCAGACACGAAGCGGGTTAACCTGCGCCACGGGGAGACTTGGTTTGTCGGTGTGGATGCGCTGCCCAATGATGCAACTGGCGCGATTGATGGAGTGCCATTGAGTGGAGCATGGGACGCAGACGTGCCGCGTGATTTCCACATGCACCCCGCGCAAGTGTCCGTCATGTATCCGGGGTATCCAACAAAAGACACGGATCAGAGTGAGGCCAATCACCGCTACCGGGTTGACCGGTGCGCAGCTCATGTCGATGGATTGCTACCGGAAGGACCCGCGCGACGGCGATATCCGCGCGAATTTCATGCGTATGTTCTGGGGATTCATTTGAATGACTGTGATGCAGCGCCGACTGTGTATTGGCGGGGATCACACCGGATCATGGGGGCTGCCTTGCGTGCGGCAATTGGCGCACAGGACCCACGCGAGGTGGATGTGACAGACGCCTACCAGACCGCGCGGCGCGAAGTGTTTGAAACTTGCGAGATGCTTACCGTGACAGGCGCGCCGGGCGCGGCTTTTTTGATGCACCGTCATGTGTTGCATGGAACGGCGCCTTGGTCAGACGATGTTTCCGGTGAAGCGCGGTTTTCGGCGTTTTTCCGGCCTGAATTTACCGACCCGTCGGAGTGGTTGGCAGCAGATTGACGCGTGCAGCTCATCCGCCTTGACTGGCGGCCTCGCGATCAGGACGAACGTTGCCGTGCAGCCCGACCGCCCCGACGCGACTTCGGCGCAGCCTGTCGGGAGGGGAGTTCATCCATCACCGCACGACGGGCTTGGGGCGTCATACGCGACCACTGACCGATCTCGTCTATACTGCGCGAACATCCCACACACAGGCGCGTTTCAGGGTGCACGACACAGACCTGCACACAGGGACTTTCGATCTCTTCACGCGTCCAGACCGCGTTTTTATCGTCGCTCATCTTCGATCCCCGTGTGATTGGCGCAGAACCCGCAACCGGTCCAGCACCCCTTGAAGGATATAGCTGGCAGCGACATGATCAATGACCTCGGCGCGACGTTTTCGTGTTGTATCCGCCTCAAGCAGAGCTTTTTCGGCAGCGACAGTGGAGAGGCGTTCATCCCAGAAGGTGATTGGAAGGTCATGCAGAGCGTCAAAATTGCGTGCAAATGCGCGCGTTGATTGGCAGCGCGGCCCTTCTGATCCATCCATATTGCGGGGCAGGCCCAGCACCACGCCACTTATTTGTCGATCTGTCAGGATCGCCTGCAATGCCGCGGCATCGAGACCGAATTTCCGCCGCTTGATCGTCTCCAAAGGCGTGGCGACGGATAGCAAGCGGTCACTGACGGCCACGCCGATTGTCTTGGTTCCAAGGTCGAGCCCGGCAAGGGCCGCATCGCGGGGCAGGGCGGTTGCGAACTCTTCAATGTCGTCGAAGATCAAGGCGCTACTCCTGCGCGATCTCCGGCACGGTTGATGAAATCGATCGCATTGGGGTCTTCAGCAAAGACCTGAAGTGCATTTTGATAGACCGCCTGCGCGTCCTCAAACTGCCCCAAGACACCCAGACCTGTAATCAGCTGGCCCCATTCCTGATAAGTGCCGCCTTCATTCGCGAGGCGCTCGCCCAGACCTGCAACCATGCCCTGTATGCGTTCCAACTGTTCGGCGGCACTGAGTTCGCTCATCGCTTCCACGTCTTCAGCCGATGGGCCGCGCAAACCACCGCCGGGGGGCGGTTGGGTGTAGTTCACGCCGGCCCGAATGGACATTTCATCGATCTGCGCCTGAATAGGTGGAATCCACGGCGCGTCAGGTGGGCCTTCGCGCAACAGCGCATCCCAGATACGAAACGCCTGATCTGGCCGTGCGTTCTGCGCCATCATCAGACCCCAGTAGTACCGTGCAGGACCATTGGTTGGTTCGCGCTGCAACGCTTCGGCCAAGGCTTGCTCTGCCTCGGGGGAGACATAACCGCCAGCGGCGAGGATCATCATGTCTGCGAGGTCCGAGAATTCTGCCCCTGTCGCCTCATCCGCGCGTAACGCGATATAGCGATTAAATGCCCAGTATGCTTCGTCAAAATTGCCCAGATTGCGTTCTGAAATCGCAAGCAGGCGCAAACCTTGGAGGTCGTCCGGACGCTCTGCCACGACTGAGCGTAACTGATCCACAAGGGCTGCGTATTCGGGCGTTGCACGCTCGCCGGGCTGCACGTCGGGTGGCAATGACTTTTCAGCGGTTTCTTGAGACGGACGGTTTTCGCGCAAGGTCTGGGCTGCGTCGATGCGGGATTGCAGAGCAAGGTCGCCGTATCCGGGGGCGCCTAGCTGCATGTACGTCAGAACACTTCCCGCCAGAACGATCAGCGTGACCAATCCCCACCAAAACGGATGTGCGCGTGCGGTATCTGCAGATTCCACTCTGTCTTGTGTTGCGCTATCTGCTGCCAGAATCCGGCGCGAAATCTCTGTCCGCACACGGTCGGCATCGTCGGCATTCACCACACCACGTGCAAGATCGCGATCCACTTCGGCCAATTGATCACGATAGACCTGCACATCGAAAGCGGCCGCCGGCTCAGCCGAAGAGCGTCGCCGCGCTGTTGCGCGGATCAGGGCCACTGTCACAAGCAGCGCCATAAGGCCAACGATGATCCAAAACTCCATGGCCCAGACTTAACCAGCCAAAGCCCGCAGAAAAAGGGTCAAAGCAGTGAAAACGACGTGAGCGGCAAACATGTCGCAACCGGGACGAATTGCGGCGCATGCGCGACCGGGTATACTGCGAAATTACGCCAAAACATGCCTGTCCCACTGGTTACGGATTCGAAGCCCATGACGACCATGAAACGATATTCCGCTTTTGCTATCGCGCGTGAAGCCTTCCGCCAGCATGCCGGTTGGGACCGCGCTTGGGCCAATCCAGAGCCGAAGTCGAAATACGATGTGATCATCATCGGGGCCGGTGGGCATGGTCTGGCGACTGCGTATTACCTTGGCAAGAACTTCGGGATCACCAATGTGGCGATCTTGGAAAAAGGCTGGCTTGGCGGCGGAAATACGGGTCGGAACACAACGATTATCCGGTCGAACTACCTTCAGGACCCTTCGGCGGCGATCTATGAAAAGTCGCGCTCGCTTTATGAAACGATGAGCCAGGACCTGAATTACAACGTCATGTTCTCTCCGCGTGGTGTGATCATGCTGGCCCAAACCCAGCACGAAATTCGCGGCTACCAGCGCACGGCGCACGCGAATGCGCTGCAAGGGGTGACAACCGAATTCATTGGCCCCGAGCGGGTCAAAGAACTGGTTCCAATCATCAACATCGACGGGCCGCGCTATCCGGTTC
>CAZDXI010000247.1:0-228 GCA_964509095.1 uncultured Rhodobacterales bacterium | reverse complement strand
GCGGCACGGCGCGTCACGATGCGGTGGCTTGGGGGTATGCGCGGGCATGTTCGGACATGGGCATGCACGTGATCCAGAAATGTGAGGTCACGAATATCCGCACCGAGGATGGGCGCGTGGTGGGCGTGGATACGAACAAAGGCCCGATTGATTGTGACAAGCTGGGCGGGATCACCGCCGGACATTCCTCTGTGATTGCAGAGATGGCGGGTTTCCGCATCCCGATTG
>CAZDXI010000246.1:0-4866 GCA_964509095.1 uncultured Rhodobacterales bacterium | reverse complement strand
ATTTCCGCCGATGGAGATAAACCCCACATCTTCAAAGAATTTGCGCGGCGCAAAAGCAAGGCTGGGGGTTTCCAACATTGCCCCCACTTCAATCGAAGACGGCAGCACGTGGCCGAGCTTGGTCTCCCGCTCTAGCGCCTTGTCCACTTCAGCGCGGGCACGGGTGTATTCCTCATATTGTGCAATGAACGGGAACATCACCGTCAGATCGCGCCCGTCCGCCGCCCGGATCAGCGCCTGTAGCTGCATCCGCATCACACCGGGTTTGTCCAAGCCCACCCGGATCGCCCGCCAGCCCAGCGCCGGGTTAGGTTCATCCGTGGGGCGCATATAAGGCAGCACCTTGTCCGACCCGATATCGAGCGTTCGAAACACCACCCGCTTGCCATGGGCGGCGTCCACAACGCGTTTGTAAATCGCGCTGAGTTCGGATCGGCGCGGCATCTGGTTGCGCACAAGGAACTGGAGCTCGGTTCGAAACAGCCCCACACCTTCGGCACCCGAACTGTCAAGCGACGGCAAATCCGCCATCAAGCCTGCGTTCATATGCAGTGCAATCGTATGCCCACATTGCGTGGTCGCCGGTTTATCCTTGATCGAGGCATAGCGACTTTGCGCTTCCGCCTGCATCGCCATCTTGTCCCGAAACGCGGCCACAACTGTGTCGTCGGGCCTCAGGTGTGCGATACCCTGATCGCCATCAACCATGATGTGATCGCCATTCAGCGCCTCGTTACTGATGCGCTTGGCGTTGACCACCAATGGGATCGCCAGCGCTCGGGCGACGATGGCCGCGTGACTACCAACAGAGCCTTCTTCCAGCACGATCCCTTTCAAGGAGCGCCCGTAGTCCAGCAACTCAGCCGGGCCGATATTGCGCGCAATCAGGATCGGATCATCGGGCATCTCTGCCCCGGTCTCCGCCCCCTGCCCGGTCAGGATGCGCAACAGCCGGTTTGACAGATCATCCAGATCGGCGAGGCGTTCGCGCAAGTAATTATCCGCAGAATCCCCGATCCTTGCGCGCGCCAGCGACTGTTCCTTTTCCACCGCCGCTTCAGCGCTCAACCCGCGTGAGATGTCTTCTTCCATCCGCCGCATCCAACCTTTGGAGTTGGCAAACATACGATAGGCTTCAAGGACTTCCGCCTGATCCTTGTCGTGGCGTGCCATCTTCAGCATCTTGTCCACACCGACGCGTAATTCTTCGACCGCGTCCTGCAGGCGTTTCAGCTCTTGAGCTGGATCGTCCGCAATGGGGTTGACCACAACAACGCGAGGTTCGTGCAACCACACGTGACCCTCTGCCGCGCCTTCCTGCCCGGTTGTGCCGCGCACCATGACGGGCTGCGTGTGGCGTGCAGACATGGCCGCACCTTCCCCGACAAAGGCGCCCAGTTCCGTCATCTCCGCCAAAACCATGGCGACGACTTCAAGCGCATAGACTTCATCTTCGTTATACGCGCGCGCCTCTTTGGACTGCACAACAAGAACGCCCAGCGCTTCGCCCAAGCGTTGCACGGGCACCCCAAGGAAGCTGGAGTAAATCTCTTCCCCCGTTTCCGCCATGTAGCGGAACCCCTTTTCCGACGGAGCATCAGCCGTATTCACCACGCGCCGACGCTTGGCCACGCGCCCCACCAAACCTTCGCCCAACTTCATGCGTGTCTGGTGCACAGCCTCTGGCTTCAGACCTTCAGTGGCGCAAAGTTCCAGTGTCTCATCATCGCGAAACAGGTAAATCGAACACACTTCGCAGCGCATGGATTGCGCCACAAGCGTTGTGATTTTGTCGAGCCGCTCTTGACCGGGATCATCCCCAGCCATCAAATCTCGCAACCGTCTCAGCAATTGACGGCTATCTGTTTCGAAACTTTTGGCCATTCTGGCCCTCTCCCTAGACTTACAGGCGAATGATAGACCACAGCGCAGGACGGTGCGATACGGGAATCTTCTGTTCAGATTGAAAAACCACGCATACGCCGATCAATGCCCAGTTTTGTTCATTCCGAAGCGAGGGGCCAGCCCCTCGCGCTCCCCGAGGTATTTTTAGACAGATGAAGCAAGAAAGTGTTTACCAACACCTGCAACTATAGCTTTGCGGTACAGGCGGAGGCGCCGATGACCGTGACAGGTGAAGCACATATGTGACTCACACAGCGAAAGACGGACAGCTATATGCCCGTCTTTCGCTTCATCTGTCTAAAAATACCTCGGGGGAGTCGCGCCTTGGCGCGGCGGGGGCTGGCCCCCGATTGGATCAGGCCGCCTTGTCCAATTCAAACGCATCGTGCAACGCCTGCACGGCCAACTCCATGTACTTGCGATCAATCAGCACGCTGATTTTGATCTCAGATGTTGTAATCACTTTGATGTTGATGCCCTCATCACTCAGCACCTGAAACATCTTCGCGGCGACCCCTGTATGAGAACGCATCCCGATCCCCACCACTGAAATCTTAGCCACATCCGTGTCCGCAATCACTTCAGCAAAATTCAGGATGCCATTCTCTTTGGCCTTGGCCATCGCCTTTTCTGCGCGCGCCACCTGATCTGTGGGGCACGAAAACGTCATATCCGTGCGTCCTTCTTCGGAGATGTTCTGTACGATCATATCTACCAGCACACCGCCCTCGGACAGGGCTCCAAAGATTGTCGCGGCAATCCCAGGCCGGTCGGCCACACTGACCAGCGTCATCTTGGCTTCATCCCGACTGTAAGCGACACCTGATACAACGTTGTTTTCCAATATCTCATCCTCCGCACAGACAAGCGTCCCCGCCTGATCGTTCATCTCATCTTCAAAGCTGCTCAGCACCCGGAGCTTCACATTATAGCGCATCGCCAGCTCGACCGAGCGGGTTTGCAACACCTTCGCGCCAAGGCTCGCCAGTTCCAGCATCTCTTCAAAAGCGATCTTGTCGAGCTTGCGCGCCTTCGTCTCAATCCGGGGATCCGTGGTGTAAACGCCATCCACATCCGTATAAATATCGCAACGATCCGCATCGAACGCCGCAGCGAAGGCGACGGCTGTCGTGTCACTGCCGCCACGTCCCAGCGTCGTGATGCGACCTTCCGGGCTGATGCCCTGAAAGCCCGCAACCACGGCCACTCTCATGCCCTCGCCAAACTTGGCCATCATGTTGTCCGTTGGGATTTCTTCGATCCGGGCTGAGCCATGCGCGCTCGTCGTTTTCAGTGGAACCTGCCAGCCCTGCCAAGACCTTGCCGGAATGCCCATCTCTTGCAAGCGCAGCGCCATAAGCCCCGCAGTTACATTCTCGCCAGAGGACACAACAGCATCATATTCACGCGCATCATAAAGCTTGGAGGTCTCATTCACCCATCCCACAAGCTCATTCGTCTTGCCGGACATGGCCGACACGATCACAATCACATCATAGCCATTCGCCACTTCCACGCCGACACGCTTGGCCACGCGCTGAATGCGGTCCAGATTGGCAACCGAAGTGCCGCCGAATTTCATCACAAGTATGGGCATATCACCCCCGAAAATCCCGTTCGGGGCGCTTTACGCCCGCAGGCCTCCATGTGCAAGTCGCCGCAACCGCGCAGCCCTTTACTTGGCCAGATAAAAACCCGCTGGAAGCCACACGCAGTAAGTCATGCGCACCTCAGATACATTGCCACACGCGGACGAAACATATCGTGACGCCCCATCGGGGCGTCTCCGTTTAGCAGGACCCTCAATAAGCGTGATCGCGTCCGTCCCAGGTGCGAAAACAGCCTGTGCTCTGCACATCCAGAGCTTCAAATTCGTTCAAAAGCCCGGCAACAGATTCGTCGGTTGTGATGTCCGCTGCGCCGCCGCCCATATCCGTCTGCACCCAACCGGGGTGGTAAATCCCAACTGCAATCCCATCGCTTTTCAGCTCACTTGCCAGATTGCGCCCCACGTTCAACACGGCAGCCTTTGACGCGCGGTAGATATAGCTGTTCCCCGGCGCATGCGTATGCGAGGCCATCTGGCTGGAGATAATCGCGATCTTCGCACCCTCAGCCGCACGCAGGTTCGCCAGCATGTGCTGAACCGTCAAAAACACGCCCGTGACATTCACCGCGAAACTCTGCGCCCACATCTGAGCCGGGTATCCGTCCTCAAGACGTTGTCCCTTGTCCAGATACACGCCCGCGTTACAGACCAGCAGATCAATCGGTTTATCGCCCAGCGCTTCATCCAACGCGCCAAACCCAGTCGGGTCCGTCACATCCAACGATACATCAGCGCCGGCGCCAGTCGCCGTGCCAATCACCTCATCTCCGCGCCCACGATAGGCCGCAGCTAGTCCGGCCCCAATCCCGCGACTAGCCCCCGTAATCAACACACGCATCAATTGGTGTCCTTTGTTGGCTTAAACGGCAAAGGCAGCACGGGCACACCATCTTCGATCAACGACTTGGCCTCTTTCGCATTGGCCTCACCATAAATCGCGCGCTCCGGCGCGTCCCCCAGATGCATCGCACGGGCTTCCTTGGCAAACCCGGTACCAACATAATCGGAGTTCGCCTCCACGTGACGCTTCATCTCTGCCAGCTTGTGCTGCATCTCGGCATCAGGCGTGGCGACCATCGGTTGCGTTGCGCCCTCGTCATCCCGTTTGCGCGTTCCGGCAACACTGGGAGCCATGATCGCCTTGTCGACCGAGGTCGCCCCGCACTGCCCACATTCCACGAGGCCCTGCGCCTTCAACGCGTCAAACGCTGCGGACGATTTGAACCAACTGTCAAAACTGTGCCCGTGTTCGCATTTCAGCGTGTACTGAATCATGTCCCAACCCTAACCCTCGTCGTTGAAGAATTAGTCAACGCAGCGCCAGCATCAAGCGGTCAAAGCGCCTCAGCGCA
>CAZDXI010000245.1:0-4871 GCA_964509095.1 uncultured Rhodobacterales bacterium | reverse complement strand
CGTCCGTACTGTCTCTGACCCGCCAAGGCCTGCCGACCCTGCGCACCGAGCACAAGCAAAAGAACCTGACGGCACAAGGTGCATATGTTCTTGCCGATTCCACTGTGGGCAAACGTCAGGCGATTTTGATGGCAACCGGGTCCGAAGTATCCATTGCCATGGCCGCTCGGGACATTCTGCAAGCCGAAGGTATCGGCACGCGCGTTGTCTCTATGCCTTGTTGGGAACTGTTCGAAGAGACCGAGGAAGCCTATCGCAAGCGCGTCCTGCCCGGTGGCCCGGTGCGGGTCGCGGTTGAAGCCGCCATCCGCTTTGGCTGGGACCGCTGGTTGTTCGGCGAACGTGGCAAGCGCGAGAAATCCGGCTTTGTTGGGATGCACGGGTTCGGCGCTTCCGCCCCGGCAGATGTGCTCTATGAGCAGTTCGGGATCACCGCGCAAGCTGTTGCAGAAAAAGCGAAATCTTTGCTCTGACCCCTCGTGGCGCTGGTTCGTTATCTCACCCACCCTCAGGTGCAGGTGGACCCTTTAGTCGACGTTCCCGATTGGGGCTTGAACGAACAGGGCCGCGCGCGTGTCGCGGCTCTGGTCGGTTGTGCGGCCCTCTCACAGACGACACGCGTGGTGTCCAGTACGGAACGTAAAGCTCTCGACACAGCGCGACCGATCGCTGCTGCTTTAGGATGCTCCGTCGAAATGCATGCCGACATGGGAGAGAACGACCGAAGCGCTACAGGCTTTCTGCCCGGCCCAGAATTCGAAGCTGTCGCAGATACTTTCTTTGCCAATCCCGACCAATCCGTCCGAGGCTGGGAAACTGCGCAAGACGCGCAAACCCGTATTGTCCGCGCTGTTGAGGCCGCGTTGTCAGGCCCGCAGACCGGAGACATCCTGCTGGTCGGTCACGGCGCTGTTGGTACGCTGCTCTGGTGCCACTTGATGGAACTACCGATCTCCCGAGCGCATGATCAAGGTCCCGGTGGTGGTGGCAACTGGTTCGCTTTTGATTCCACACAAAGCACCCCAGACGGGGCTTGGCGTCCCATGGAAACTCTGTTTAAGCCCTAATCCGCACAGAGTTTTCTAGACAAAAATTGCCGCGGGCCTCAGGCATGTTTCGGGGCGAAAACTCCACGCCAAAGCGGAGTGATGATTTTTTCCCCAATTGGTATTAGCACAAATCCAACCGCCAGCCCCAAAAGCCCGTTCATCGTTGCTTTGGCGAACCATTTCACCACAGCAGACCCATCCGCCACGGACGCAGCGACAGATTTCGCAATGCCATAGATCACGTCTTCCGGTGTGTGCCAGCCCATCTGTGCGGCCCCGTGGACAAGGATTTCTCCGCCCACCCAAAGCATCGCCGCGGTTCCAATAATGGTCAGCAACTTCAAGAAACCCGGCATCATCTTCACGATGCCGCGCCCAATCGCGCGGGTCAGTCCGAAACGCCCCTTGTTGGCCATGTGCAGCCCCACATCATCTGCCTTCACGATAATCGCAACGGAACCGTACACCGCCACGGTAATCATGATCGCAACCGTCGCCAGTGTTGCGGCTTCCATCCAGAAATTGCTCTCCGGGATTGCGGCCAGTGCGATGGTCATGATCTCTGCTGACAAGATAAAGTCCGTCTTGATCGCGCCTCTGGCTTTTTGTTCTTCGATATGGGCCGGGTCTTCGAGGATCTCTTGCTTGCCTGGGTAGTCGTCATGCCCATGACCACCCCATCCGAGCGTGTGCGCGACCTTCTCGGCCCCCTCGAAACACAGATAACACCCGCCCAGCATCAACAGCGGTGGGATCAGCCAAGGTGCAAAATTCGCCAGCAGCAAACCAATCGGCAATAGGATCACCAGCTTGTTAAAGAACGATCCCTTGGCGATTTTCCAGATGATCGGCAATTCGCGTTCTGCCGCAAAGCCGTGCACATATTTCGGGGTCACAGCCGCATCATCAATGACCGCGCCTGCTGCCTTGGACCCGGCTTTTGCCGCCTGCCCGATTACATCATCCACAGAGCTCGCCGCGACCTTGGCGATTCCCGCCACATCATCCAGCAATGCCAGCAAACCACTCATGAACCAGACCCTTTTGTCACTTCTTGCGTCAACCTAGAGCAATTGCGCAACTTTCCACCAGACGCAACCCGACATTACGGGGAAAACGTTCCGCCCGTTAGCGCCGCCGTTAGCGCAACCGTTAACCATTTCGTTAATTTTATCGCTAACAGGCTGAAATATCACAGTTTCGCCCATTTCGTGAAAGACAATCCCGGTCTATAGACCCTTCCAAGGTGTGAGGGGTGTAAAGGAGAAAGTAACTATGACGATCAAGGTCGGAATTAACGGATTTGGCCGGATCGGCCGGTGCACATTGTCCCATATCGCGGGATCAGGCCGGAACGATATTGAAGTGGTAAAGATCAACTCCACCGCGCCCATGGAAACAGCCGCGCATCTGATGCGGTATGACTCTGTGCATGGCCGCTTCCCCGGCGATATCTCCGTCGGCGACGACTGGATGGATATGGGCCGTGGCCCGATGAAGGTCATGTCCACACGCGACCTTAACGAACTGGACTGGGACGGCTGCGACGTGGTGCTGGAATGCACTGGCGCTTTCAACGATGGTGAGAAAGCTAAAGCCCATATCGATCGTGGTGCTGGCAGGGTCCTGATCTCCGCCCCTGCCAAGAATGTGGACAAAACGATCGTCTTCGGAGTGAACGAAGAAGGTTTGACGGCCGCTGACAAGATGATCTCCAACGGGTCGTGCACCACGAACTGTCTGGCGCCGCTGGCCAAGGTTCTGGATGCGACCATCGGGATCGAACGCGGGATCATGACCACGATCCACGCCTACACAGGCGATCAACCGACCCATGACACCCGTCACAAGGATCTTTATCGCGCGCGTGCCGCTGCGATGTCGATGATCCCAACCTCCACCGGGGCTGCGAAAGCTCTGGGTGAAGTCCTGCCACAACTCAAAGGCAAGCTCGACGGGTCCGCAATCCGCGTGCCGACGCCGAACGTGTCCGCCGTGGACCTGACGTTCGAAGCCAAGCGCGACGTGACCGTTGAAGAGGTCAATGCGGCCGTCCTCGCGGCGTCTCAAACCGAAATGGGTCGCGTTCTGGCCTATGATCCTGAACCCAAGGTCAGCATCGACTTCAACCACACAGAACACTCAAGCATCTTTGCCCCCGACCAGACCAAGGTCATGGGCGGCCGGACGGTGCGTGTGCTAGCGTGGTATGACAACGAATGGGGCTTCTCGGTTCGCATGGCAGACGTGGCCGTGGCAATGGGGTCTTTGGACTAAGCCCTTCACAACCAAGTTTGAAAAGGCGCGCTGCTCCTCGCGACGCGCCTTTTTCTTTGGCTGCCGCACCAAAGGTGCGCGAAGTTTCTAAGGCTCTCTTGCGACGCGGCAGTTCGGTGCCGAGGGTTTAGCAGGAGTATTCTTTGAGCGGACAAAGCTCCATTTTGCTGCGGCCGCACCAATGGCAGCATATGTGATCTGCAAGCATTTTAGCTCCGTACATCTGGTGACTGGTCGAGTTCGGGACGAATGTGATGGCACTAGCTTCAATAACAACCATTCCAAGCGCTTCGACACCAATCCGCATCATGGGCAGTATGCTGGGACAAAGTCACAAAACCATTTCTTGCCCACCAACCCCTGACTTAAGAGGCAAGCGTGTCTTGATAACCGGTGGGGCTTCAGGCGTAGGCGAATTTGTAGCCAGAGGATGTATCGCGCGTGGTGCCAAGGTGACGTCATTGGCGCGTGGTCAGTCCAAAAGTTCGGGAAAACTAGATGGACTGCAACATTTAAAAGGAGACCTCAGCGATCCAATGTCTGTTCTCGACGCCGTCGATCAGTGCACAGACGCGGCTTGGGATCTGCTGATCTTCAATGCTGGCATCAATTCCGGACGGTACTCGCAGACCGCTCTTGGATTGGAACGGACCTATGCCGTCAACGTCTTTGGCCACCAACTGCTGTTTAGCGCATTGCATCGCAAGGGGTTAGTGAAACCGGGGGCAAGAATAGTATTCACCACGGGCGACATTTACGCATTGGCGAATGATTGTACTGCGAACTACAAGTACCGCGCAGGTCCTATGGCCTATGCCAGAAGCAAACTGGGAAACCTGTGGCAAGCTCTTGAAATGACACGGCGTTACCCAAATTTGCATCCCATAGCGGTACATCCCGGAGTTGTCGCAAGCGGGTTTGCAGGCAGCAAATCCGGACCAATTGGGTGGTTAAAAAACCGCGTTTTCATCTCAGAAGAAGTCGGCGCTCAATCTGCTCTGATTGCGGCGACGCAGGACCTTGATCCCGGAGCTTATTGGCACAACGTATTTGGCCGGGTCGATCTGGCCGAAACTGACATCGCAAACGACACCGAAAAATCTGGAAAGTTTTGGGAAAACTTGGACACGCTGGTGCAGGATGTCTTGAACGGCTAATGCCTAAGTGTATCCCGCTGTCGCGACGAACTGAAGGCTGACCTTTTGTGTCGTTCTTCGATGCATCAGTATGGCGCTATCGGTGCTTTTCTTTTCTGTTTCAGGATCGTAAATTACTAGGCAGAAAAGACTATCCAATCAGGGAGAAAATCATGAAAAAACTGCTTATGGCGAGTGCCGCCACAGCATTGATGGCGGGCGCAGCGATGGCTGGCGGTCACGCGAAGGAAGTCAAAATCGGCGTTATTCTGGGCTTCACCGGCCCAATTGAATCGCTGACGGGCCCCATGGCCGCCGGCGCTGAAATGGCGATGAAAGAAGCCACAGACAGCGGCAAGCTGCTTGATGCGGCGAAAGTCGAATCGATTCGCGCCGATTCGGCCTGCAT
>CAZDXI010000244.1:0-4880 GCA_964509095.1 uncultured Rhodobacterales bacterium | reverse complement strand
CCCATATCCGTGCGCGGCGTGATTAGCGTAATCCCCGTCTGGTCGATTTTGACATAGGGGTTTATCGCGCTTTCTCCGTCCGACAGCTGATCCAGAAGCGGGTTGGCCGGGTCTCTGTTGTAGGCATAGGTTCCAAAGGCGACCCCTCCCACAACAGCGGCGGAGCCAATCAGAAACGTACGGCGGGCAATTGTTCTCAGGCGACCCATATCAGGCACTCCTCAGCTTTGCGGCGGCCGTTTTCACGGCGGCGCGGATGCGCGGGTAGGTCCCGCAGCGGCACAGATTGGCGGACATCGCCGCATCGATATCGTCGTCATTCGGGTTGGCGTTGAATTGCAGGAAAGACGCGGCGGCCATGATCTGACCGGACTGGCAATAGCCGCATTGGGCGACCTGATGTTCGACCCAAGCTTCTTGCACTGCGTGCAGCGCATCGGGAGTGCCGAGACCCTCGATCGTGGTGATCTCTTCGCCTTCCACGTCGCCGATAGCCGTTTGGCAAGACCGAACCGCGACCCCGTCCACATGCACCGTGCAGGCACCGCATTGTGCGACACCGCAGCCGTACTTCACGCCTGTGATGTTCAACTGATCCCGTAATGCCCACAGCAAGGGCATCTCCGGTTCGATTTCACCCAGATCATGCTGGGTTCCGTTCACGGTGAGTTTCATCGCGCGCGCTCCTGTCCGCCGGTTGCGTTCTCTTCAATGTAGCAATCCCAGCGCAACAGTGTACTTGCAAAGCGCGCCAAATTGATTGTAATTCGCGCCATGCGCTTGAGTGGTGCTTCCGAACAGGGCATCCCTGAAACATGAAATACCAGATTGCAGATTACGCCCGTCAGCTTTGCGAGGCGTTTGAGATTGACCCCGTCCGGGTCGCGAAGCGGGCGGATCTGCCGGGCGATTTCCTCACCGATGGGGGGCGGCTGGTGTCGGCGCCTGAGTATTATGATCTGTGGGATGCCGTGGACGTCGAAGCCCAGCGTCCGGATTTGCCGCTGCAATTGGCCTATGCCGTTCTGGAACATGGCTTTGATTCTTCTGTTTATTCCTTTTTCTCAAGCCCCACCGTACGGATTGGGTTGGAACGCAAGGCGCTGTTCAAACCGCTGATCGCGCCGGTAGAGATGTCGGTCCTCCCGACCTCGGATGGCTTAAGTGTTGAATTTGGATCGGTCTTGCCTGACCGACCATTACCGGCGCTGATGGGTTGGTTCGATCTGGCGTATTTCGTGCTTTCGATCCGTCATGCGACAGGCGCCGAGGTCGCACCGACCCTGTTGGAGGCCGTTGGAGCACGCGGTACATGGGATGCGGCGCAAGCATTTTTCGGCCAGACTGTGGGGCACGGGACAGTGTATCGCCTGATGCTCAGCGCTGAGGATGCTGCGCGCCCGTTGATCTCTCGTAACGATGCGCTTTGGGCGGAATTGGAACGGGGGCTGAACCAGCGCTTTGCGACGCAAGTCCCACCAACCAGTATCGCCGCGCGGGTGCGGCAGGCCTTAGTCGAGGGGCTGCCCGGAGGGCAATCCAGCGCGGATCAGATTTCTCGCGCACTGGCCATGTCCAAACGCAGCTTACAACGGCGGCTCGCGGAAGAAGACGCAAATTTCAAGGATATCCTTGAAGACACACGTCGCGCTTTGGCGCTGAATTACCTACAAAACAGCGATATGTCGGTGCAGGAGATTGCGTATCTTTTGGGGTTCCGCGATCCGACGTCTTTCTTTCGTGCATTTCGCGGCTGGACCGGGAAAACCCCACAAGCCGCGCGCCAGGCCATGGGTTAACGACGCCCGTCAAAGGCTTTGATCTCGACCCCGTCTGCCTCAAGTGCCGCCCGAACAGAGCGCGCAATTTCCAGTGCTTCGGGCGTATCGCCATGCATGCAGATCGTGTCGATCTTTGCTGGGATCGCTTTGCCCGTGGTCGTATGGATCGCACCTTCGGCCACCATCTTGGCGATGCGCGGCCCTGCGGTGGCAGCATCGTGGATCACCGCACCGGGCAGGGATCGGTCCACCAGTGTGGCGTCATCATTGTAGGCGCGGTCAGCAAAGATTTCCCCAGCCCAAAGACAGCCCAACTGTTCCACCGCTTGCTGCTGTGCCGTGCCCGCCAGCACCATCACGATCAGGTCGGGTGCGACCGACAAGGCGGCCTCGTAACAGGCCAGCGCCATCTCCCCATCTTCGGAGCACATATTGGCCAGCGCGCCATGCAGTTTCAGATGCCGAACCTCATGCCCGAACGCGCGCGCCATCCCCACATGGGCGGCGACCTGATACCGGATCATGTTTTGCAGCGTGCTCTTGGGAAGGTGCATACGAAAGCGCCCGAAGCCCGCGATATCGGCAAAGCCGGGATGCGCGCCAATGCCGACATTGTTCGCCGCTGCCAGCGCAAAGGTCTGCTCCATCACATCAGGGTCGCCCGCATGTCCGCCGCACGCGATATTGGCGGAGGAGATGATCTTCAGCAGTTCCGCGTCATTGCCCATC
The DNA here is from genome assembly GCA_964509095.1 of uncultured Rhodobacterales bacterium. Taxonomy (GTDB): domain Bacteria; phylum Pseudomonadota; class Alphaproteobacteria; order Rhodobacterales; family Rhodobacteraceae; genus Aliishimia. The sequence goes on along the minus strand of CAZDXI010000244.1, from coordinate 2,370 downwards.
TTCCAGAGCCCAAAGCTTTCGCCCATATCGGCGTTCAGATCCACACGGGTCATGATGTTTCTCCTTCGTCGGTTGCACTGATCGCGCCGCTGATCAGGGTGTAACTGAGCAAATCGGTCATGTCAGCCGGGTCGCGGATTAGGGGGTGGCAGAGGCCCGTCAGGGCTTTGATATGGGCCTGCGCTTTGTGTTCGCGCGCGACCGCGTCTGGCAGGTCGAGCAGCGCGATATCGACCGAAGCCCCCAAAGGCGTTTGCGCCACGCGCGGTAAATCCGAAGGGATTACCGTCGCGATGCGGGGATAGCCCCCTGTCGTCTGGCTTTCGCACATCAGAACATAAGGCGCGCCGTCCCCGGTGACCTGAATATCGCCCGGAGCAATGATTTCGGACACAACGCTGAGGCCGCCTGCGCTGGCGAACCCCTCGCCATCAGGATTCAGCCGGATGCCCTGTCGATTGGCGCGCGCATCGCGGCTGAACCGGGTGGCTGCGAAACGCGCCAACGTGTCCTCACCGAAAATGGGCGTTTGAGCAGAGCGCGTGATGTGTATCGTACCGCCGGAAAACCGATCTTCGGGTGTCAGGTGCCAACCGGTGCGCGTGCCCGTATCTGCGCCTATGGGCAGGCTTGTGCTATCTGACAGCATCGTGCCAATTCCAGCCGCCACATGGGCTGACAACGCGCCCATGACCAGAGGCAGATCAAAGCCGCCGCCAAGGGTCAGATACCCGATGGCACCGCGTGTGACGCCTCCGAGTGTCAGCTTCGCGCCCGCAGGTAATAGGTGGCTTGCGTGCCACGCCAAAGGGGTGCCATCGAGGCTGGCCTGCATCGGCGCACCGGTCAGCGCGATGCGGGTGTCTGCGGTTGCCTCAAACGTTCCGCCAAAGCCGATCATTTCGATCCCAGCGGTGACAGGTTGATCTAGCAAGGCTGCCGCCTCGTGCAGGGCGAGGCGGTCCATAGCGCCACCGCGCGTCAGCCCTTGTGCGATATAGCCCGGACGCCCGAGGTCCTGAATGGTGACCGCTGGTCCAACGGCATGCAGGATCAGCTTGCGGGTCATGGCAACGCGTCCCACTCGGCACCGCCCATGGAGTCTCCGGTCGCTTCAATGTCTGCGAGTTCAGTATCGGTGATGGGCGCAAAGCGAACTTCATCGCCGGGGGTCAGCACAATTGGCGTCGCCCGGTTCTGATCAAAGGGGCGGAAGGCCGTCTGACCCACATGCCGCCAACCGGTGGGCATGGGGGCAGTGAACAGCACGAATTGCCGGATCGCGAGCACAAGCGCCCCGGCGGGAACTTGAGGCGTTAGCTCAGATTGACGCGGGATGTTCCAGGCTTCCTCCAGCATGCCAAGGTACGGTTGCCCCGGTGCGAAGCCAACTGTGATGACCCGGGTACGAGCGCTCGTCAGGCTTGACAGCGCTGCCTCGCCAGACAGTCCGGCAGCCTGCGCAGCGTCGTCGAATTGCGGGGCGCGGTCAGTGCCGAAGCACATGGGCAAGGTCCAAAGCTTGCGCCCCGGTGGCAAGTCGGATGCATACCAATCGCGGGACGCCAGAAGTGTTTCGAGCCGGTCACGCATCGCGTCGTAATCGTGGCGCGTGAGGTCCACGGCGATGTAGGTGGACACAAGGGTCGAGGATGTCTCTGTCACCTCCGGCCAGCCATTGGCGTCCACAGCGGCGCGGAAGGCAATTGCAGCACGGTTGGCGATGTCTGACATCTCACTGGCGAAGCTGACCAGCAATCCGTGCAGACCCACGTTGGAGATGCGTGGTGTATCAGGCATGGACCGGGGCCAGTCGATAGAGGCGCGGCAGCAGAAGAGGCGTGAGATACATCGGCAATTGCCAACACGCGACAAAGATCATCAGCGGGGCCATGACGTTCTCGGGCAGGGCGACGAGGAACAGCGCGATATTGCGGTTTCCCGCGGCAAGGGCAAGTGGTCCAGAGACATGCGACAGCCCTGAACCGCGCAATGTTACCAGCGTCAACGCCTGTAGTCCAAACGACAGCGTGAACGCCGCAAGCGCCCAGAGCAGGGCGGTCATTGGATCGCTCCTCAGCATGGGCCCAAGCGCCGCCATCAGACCAATAACGATGATGGCGAAAAACAGGATTGCGGCGCCGTCCATGGCCTTAAGTTGGCGCGCATCTGGGGTAGGCAGCAGCCAGCTGCGCAGGGCGAACCCCACGACAGCCGACCCAAGGATCACAGCCAGCGCGCGCAAGGCAGAGGCGACAAGATCACTGGGATTGTCGACAATTGGCATCACCGCCAGAACAGGCAGCACGGTCAAAGGGAACACTGCCGTGCCCAGCACCAGCAGCTGCATCATGCGCGCGGGGTCTTGTC
>CAZDXI010000243.1:0-4900 GCA_964509095.1 uncultured Rhodobacterales bacterium | reverse complement strand
CAAGTGGCGGATGTTGGTCGCATACAGGCTGGAGGACTGCGTTGCCATGCGGCTCGGGAAGTCCGTGTAACCGATGATGGTCACGCCATTATCAGTGACGATCTTTTCGTCCATCACGGTCAGCTTGCAGTTGCCGCCCTTTTCAGCCGCAAGGTCAACGATGACCGAACCCGGTTTCATGGACTTGACCATATCCTCGGTCCACAACTCGGGTGCTTCCCGGTTCGGGATCAAGGCAGTCGTGATCACGATGTCGATGTCCGGGGCCAGCTCGCGGAACTTAGCCAACTGAGCTTCGCGGAATTCCGGTGAAGAAACAGAGGCATAGCCGCCTGTTGCGGCGCCGTCTGTCTGCTCTTCTTCGAAGTCGAGGTAAACAAACTCGGCGCCCATGGATTCGACCTGTTCCGCCACTTCGGGGCGCACATCGAACGCATAGGTGATTGCGCCCAAGCTCGTGGATGTCCCGATAGCCGCCAGACCCGCAACACCTGCGCCCACAACCAAAACTTTGGCCGGGGGAACTTTACCAGCAGCAGTGATCTGACCCGTAAAGAAGCGGCCAAAGTTGTTCCCGGCTTCGATCACGGCGCGGTAGCCCGCGATATTGGCCATGGACGACAGCGCGTCCATCTTCTGTGCGCGGCTGATGCGCGGGATCATTTCCATTGCGATCACGGTTGCGCCCTTTTTGGCGGCCGCTTGCATGTTCTTTTCATCCGCAACAGGGCTGAAGAATGAGATCAGCGTCTGACCGTCGCGGAGATTTTTCATCTCCTTGTCGGACGGAGCCCGGACCTTGGCGACGATATCCGCTTGTTTCCAAAGCGTTGCGGCGGTCTTGACCACCTTGACACCGGCGGCCTCGTAGTCCGCGTCCGCGAAGCCAGCGAGCTTACCGGCTCCGGCCTCGATCAGGCAGTCATGCCCCAGTTTCTGAAGTTGTGTTGCGCTGTCGGGCGTCATCGCCACGCGCGCTTCACCCGCGAAAGTCTCTTTAGGTGTTCCGATTTTCACCAGACATCCCCCGAAATAGTGATGGTCACAGAGCGAAATGGCCCGCTCTTGGAGGTTGTCCACTACGCGCTTGCAGAAAAATGCACAAGTCTCCGCACGGAATACCTGCGCATACTGGCAAGTTGAGCACGAAATTTTGAAACAATCTTAGATCCAGCGGCGCACTTTTGTTGCGTAGGCTTCAAATGCGTCACCAAATGTCGCGCGCAGGCGCTGTTCTTCTGTGACGATGAAGCGCGATTGGATGATCCACATAAAGACCGGCACAAGGATCAACCCGTGCAGGTTGTCCCAACGCAGGCAAAGCCCCGCAAGGATGATCGCATCGGCCAAATAGATCGGATTGCGGGACACGCCAAACAGGCCGGACGTCAGCAGATGCGACGCGGTCAGATGCGGGATGATAGTCGTCTTGTGCCTTTGGAACTGCACGGCAGCCAGAAGGATCACAAGGATCCCCAGCGCGACAAGCCCGGTGCCCAAAATCTGCACCGCATGGATACCAAGTGGCATTGGCAACATACGGCCCAGCACCCAGACCAGCACGGCAAAGCCCAGCAGCCAGATTGGCGGCACATCTATCGCTTGTTTCAAAGTCAGTCCCATGTGCCGCAACGTGCCGTTTGTCGCGCTCTTGCGCAAGCGCCGTGCGCGCCGCACTGTGATCGGGACACGAAAAACGGAGGCATGAGATGGATTTGACAGGCAAGCACGCATTGGTGACCGGTGGCGGCACAGGGATTGGGCTGGCGATTGCGCGCGATCTGGCGGCGGCTGGCGCAACGGTGACCATTACCGGGCGGCGCCAAGAGGTGCTGGACGAGGTCGCCAGCGACGGCATGACCGGCATGGCGATGGATGTGCGCGAAGAAGCCAGCGTCGTGGACACGATTGCCGCTGCGACGGACGCGCGCGGCCCGATCCAGATCTGCGTGGCCAATGCGGGCATCGCCGTGGGCAAATCGTTGATGAAGATGGATATGGCGTTCTGGCGCGACATGATGGCGACCAACCTCGATGGCGCGTTCCTGACGATCCGGGAATCCATGCGTTCCATGAGCCAGACGGATTGGGGGCGCGTGATCACGGTCTCCTCGATGGCCGGGATGCGGGGTTTGCCCGGCGCGCCCTGCTACACCGCCTCCAAGCATGGGATGATCGGCCTGACGCGCGCGCTGTCCGAGGACTACATCGCCACGGGTTACACGTTCAACGCCATCTGCCCGGCTTATGTGGACACGCCGATTGTGGAACGCAACACAGCCTCGATCGCTCAGCGCGCTGGTATGCCCGAAGACAAAGCGCGTCAGATCATGGTGGACGCAAACCGTCATAAGCGCCTGATCGCGCCGGAAGAAATTTCCGCGGCGGCGATGTGGTTGGTAGGCCCCAATTCCGGCAGCATCAACGGCCAGTGCATCGAGATTGCCGGTGGGCAGATGTAGGCATCGCAAAGCCGTAGCGTGGTTTACCGTTTGCTAACCAGCTTTGCGCTAGGTCATGGGCATGACCGTTTATGCCCGCGACCTTGCGCCCCGCAGCAGCTACTACTTCAACATCCGCCTACAGGATCACGCCTCCGAACTGTTGATCGATGAAATCGACACCTTGCGCACTGCAACCCGGCTCACAATGGCGCGCTACCCGTTTCGCATTGATGCAATCACCGTGCTGCCCTCTGAAATCTATGCGGTCTGGACATTGCCGGATGGAGACGACGATCACGCTGCGCGCTGGTCGATGATCACCTCACTGTTTCACCGCACGATCCTGTCTTGGGACATGCGACAGCCGGGGGATCGCACGATCAGCCCACCACGGCTCTGGCAGCGTGGCGGAGATACGCGGATCATCCGCACCAGTCAGGACTTTGAACAATATTGTCAGACGGTTCACATGGCACCCGTCATTGCGGGTTACGTGCGCCAACCTGAACACTGGACGCATTCGTCGTTACACCGTGATGTGGCGATCGAGTTTATGGGCAGACACGCGCGCCCGCGCGTTCCAATGCGGCTGCCGTGGTCCGCGCGCAACCGGGCGCCGCGCGCCTCAGGCTGATTTCAGCGCTGCAGGCCTTGCGCCGCTTGCCCAATCTCGGGCTGCGTCACCAAGGGCCTCGAACAGCGGCCGCGAGACCGGATCGTTGCCCGCTTGGTACTCCGGGTGCCACTGCACAGAAATCGTCAGCCCCGGTGCGCCATCCACATAGATCGCCTCCGGCGTTCCATCGGGTGCGAGCCCATCGATCACGATGCGCTTGCCGGGTTCCTTGATCCCCTGCCCGTGCAGCGTGTTGGTCATCACTTCCTCAGCGCCCATCAGCCGGTGAAACACGCCGCCTTCGGTGAATTTAACCGCGTGACGCAGCGCGAACTTCTCTTCCAGAGTGCCATCGGGTGGCATGCGGTGGTTCATCCGCCCAGGCAGGTCGCGAATTTCCGGGTAAAGCGAGCCACCCATGGCGACATTTACTTCCTGAAAGCCACGGCAGACACCCAGGAAAGGCTGCCCCCGTTCCACAAGCGCCCGGATCAATGGCAACGCAATTGAATCCCGCGCACGGTCGAAGTCTCCGTGTGCTTCGGTTGCGTTCTCTCCGTATTCTTCGGGATGCACGTTGGGACGCCCACCGGTGAACAGGAAACCATCGCAGCAGTCCAGCAAATCCTCGACAGAAACAAAGCGCGGATCACTCGGGATCAACAGCGGGATGCAAGCCGACACCTCTGCCACCGCTTCAGAATTCATGACACCACCTGCATGCACAGGATACTGGTCATTCAACAGGTACGAATTCCCGATAATACCGATCTTTGGTCGGGCCATAATGACTCCTCACGCAACTTGTTGCCTGTGATGTAGCGCACTATCGCAAAAAGGTTAACCCGTCGGAAATGAGACTGCGCCCTGCGCTCGTGCACAGGTGGTTACGCCTCCCCGGTCAGCCCTGCCGCCTCAACGCCAGCCAGACCCGCAATCGCGTCATTGTCCGAGGTATCGCCCGTGACTCCAACCGCCCCGATCACGGCTCCTTTCTTGTCGCGCAATAGAATTCCGCCGGGCACTGGCACGACCTTGCCGCCGAACACGCCATTGGCCGCTGCCATGAAGTAAGCTTGCTGTTCGGCTCGTGCCATTTGCGCCCCGCCCGGCATGCCCAGCATGACCGCGCCGTAAGCCTTGGCTTGCGCGATATCAAACCGCCCCGGCGATGCCCCGTCCGAGCGTTCAAACGCCAGCACATGTCCACCCGCGTCCAGAACGACGACAGAAAGGGGTTTGAACCCCTTCTCTTTGCCAACATCCAGTGTTTTGCGAATGATCGTGCGGGCTTTGCGCAAGGATATGGTCATGTTTCGGTCCTTTAGCTTCAAGAGAATGCACCCCTTCGCCTGTCTTCAAGTACCTCGGGGGGTCTGGGGGTCGCCTCTGCGTCCGAGGGTCGGACGCCTAGTCGGTGACGCGCGTCATGCACTGCATAACACGCTGAGCTGGCCCCCCAGTCGGTCGGCGCGGCGTAACCCGCGTCGACCCTTAACCTGCCGCCTTCAATTCCAGACGGCGGCGATGCAAGACTGGCTCCGTATAGCCCGACGGCTGCGTGCGCCCTTCAAACACCAGATCGCAGGCTGCCTGAAACGCGATGCCGTCAAATCCGGGCGCCATCGCGCGATACAGCGGATCGCCCGCGTTCTGCGCGTCTACCACAGCAGCCATCTTTTTCATCACGTTCATCGCCTCATCGCGGCTGATGATGTCGTGATGCAGCCAGTTCGCGATGTGCTGCGCGGAAATGCGGCAGGTGGCGCGGTCTTCCATCAGCGCAACATTGTTGATGTCGGGCACCTTGGAACAACCGATGCCCTGATCGATCCAGCGC
>CAZDXI010000242.1:0-4918 GCA_964509095.1 uncultured Rhodobacterales bacterium | reverse complement strand
GTGGCCGCGAACGGGAACTTCTCGTTCAGACCTGCGTCCTGATAGGTTGAGAACCGGGACGGGTTTCCGCCTTCCATCGCCACCATAAGGTCGCCTTTTTTGGAGGTCAGCCACTGCATCAACAGAAAGGCCGCTTCCTTGTTTTCAGCATTCTTCGGAATGGCGATCCCGAAACCACCGGTTTGCGATCCGCGGCGCACACCCTTGGGGTGCATTGCATATCCAACCTTGCCCACAACCTTCGAACGCTCTGGGTTCTCAAAACCTGGCATAAAGGCGATGGAATCCATGAACATGGCACTTTCACCATTGGCGAAACTGTTGGCCGCTTCTGCGGGGCCAAAGCTCATCGCGCCTTCTGGGCCACAATCGACGATGGTTTTCAAGGCGTTTGCAGCTGCTACACCCGCCTCATTGTTGATGATCGGCTCCCACTTGTCGTCAAAGACACGACCACCCAGCGGTGCAAGATGCAATAGAAACGCGTGGCTCGCTTGGTGACCGGACGCCGCGCGAGAGGCCATACCGCCCATGCCCGGTTCTACTTCTGGGATTTTGCAAGCTGCATCAAGCAGTTGATCATAAGTTTCGGGTGTCGGGATTCCGTGCTTTTCAAAGATATCCTTGCGGTAGGCCAAAACCGAAGTCTCTGACCCGAACGGAATACCAAACAAAGATCCGGTTGCGCCGGGCAGATACCCCTTCGTGCCGCCAGCGACACCGATATTCTGCACATACCCGTCGATCAGATCGTCCGCGTCATAGGACGGGTCGGACAATTTGGGGTTCATGAAATACCTTGCAAGGTTCTCAAGCTGATCTGCGAAAACATAGTCAGCCTTTGAAAACACCACATAGGAAATCAGGTCGTATTCGCCTTCGTCCTGTGCGAGTTCCAGCGTCTGGCGCTCCCGCATCTTGAGGTAGGGCAGTTGGTCGACTTCAACTTCGATGCCCGTTTCCTTGGTGAATTCCGGCAGCACCTTCATCACCGCATTGTAGTGCGGGTGCGCCGGGAAGTTCACGACCACGGTCGTCCCTTCATAGTCGGCATAAGGATTGGCAAGCGCCGTCCCCGCCATCAAAGCCGCAGCCATACTGGCTTGGGCTGTCTTCTTTAACATGTCTAACATGTCAGTCCTCCCGTTATGTCAGTTTTAGTGAATTGCCGTTTCGTTGCTTCGATCAAAAAGGTGGACACCCTTTGGGTTGACCGAGAAATTCAGGGTCTGTCCAAGGCCGATCCGGGTGTCCGAATTCAGTTCGACCATGACTTTTTCGCCGCCGCATTCGCACAGAAGGACAGACTGCGCGCCGATGTATTCGGAGACCTTGACGTCAAGCGACAAGGCCCTGTCGGCGGGCGCGTCCGCGTCCTGTCGTAGATCAGAGGGACGAATGCCCAAGGTGACATCGCGGCTCGAATGCGATTTGGCCGCGGCGGCGGCTTCATCCACAAGTTCAAGCGCAAATCCATTGCCCACGACATAGACGCGACCGTCGCGGTCTTCGATCTGACCATTCAGAAAATTCATCGGCGGGGAGCCAAGGAAGCCTGCCACGAACTTGTTGACCGGACGTTTGAACAGCTCTTCCGGGGTACCTTGCTGCTGGATGTAACCGCCATGCATGACGACAATTCGATCTGCCAGCGTCATAGCCTCGATCTGGTCATGCGTGACATAGATCATGTTTTTTTCGACCCGCTGGCTCATCAAGGCCAGCTCAGCACGCATTTGTCCCCGCAGCTTGGCGTCAAGGTTCGACAAAGGCTCATCAAACAGAAAAATGCCGCTGTCTTTGGCAAGCGCGCGCGCCATTGCGACACGCTGGCGCTGACCGCCTGACAGGGCGCCAGGCTTGCGATGCAAAAATTCCGTCAGACCGACCATGTCGGCAACTTCGCGCACTTTCTTCTGGATTTCGGCCTTTGGACGGCGCTGTAATCTTAAGGCGAACGAAATGTTCTGGGCGACATTCATATGCGGGTAGAGCGCGTAGTCCTGAAACACCATGGCGAGGTCGCGTTCTTTGGGTTCCAGATGACTGACGGGTTCACCATCGACCCAGATTTCGCCCTCTGTTACGGATTCCAATCCGGCGATCATCCGCAACGTGGTCGACTTACCGCAGCCCGACGGCCCGACCAAAACCGTGAACTCGTTGTCGGCCATATCAAGCTCGATGCCGTGCAGCACCTCAACCTCGCCGTAACGCTTAACGAGACGCTCAAGATGAATAGATGGCATGATTCCCCCACAGTGTTACCGGTCACAATATGTGATGTGACCGGTAACACAAGAATTTTTTTGTGGTGTCTCATCACCGACTTGGAAGTTTAGCGCGTTGATCCGCGGAAACTCAGGTGGATATCAATCGGAACATGCTGCGGCTTGTCATCGGTATCCGCATGCAGAACCTTGGCGATCAACTGCCCCGTCGCACGCCCAATCGCCTTGGGATCGACCTGAACGGTCGTAATCGCGGGGGTCGAGAAACGGGAGATCTCAAAGTTGCCAAACCCGGCAACGCCAACATCATCGGGGGCCGTTTTCCCTTCAGCTTTCAAAGCAGAAAGCACTCCAAATGCGGGCAAGTCAGACACACAGAAGATGCAATCGGTATCCGGAAAATCAGCCAGCAATTTGAGTGTCGCCCCTGCACCGTCTTCGATGGACAGTGGAGGCTTACCCAGTTGCATCAACCGGTGATCGGACAGACCTGCTGCTAGGATAGCATCGCGCCAACCTGCCCGTCGCGCCGCACCGCGCGTCCAAGCGTCGTCTGCTTCACCCAAAAAGGCGATGTTTCGATAGCCCCGGTCAATCAACCCTTGGGTCATTATTGCTGCCGCTTCGCGATTGGAAAACCCAATTGTGTGCTGCAAGGGATCTTCGGGACGCTCCCACAGCTCGATCACTGGAACATGCGCGTCGCTCAACAATTTGACCGTCCGGTCGGAATGACCGTCATAAGACAGCACCACGGCTTCAGGCCGCCGTCGCAGCATGGTTTCAACCAGCTCTTCTTCGCGCTGACGGGAGTAATCGGTGTATCCCAACAAGACTTGCTGCCCAATCCCTTCAAGTTCTTCGGTCAAGGCTTGCACTGTCTCCGCGAAATGAAGGTTGTTCAGCGATGGCACCAGCACAGCGACAAATCCTGACCGCTTGGTTGTCAAACTGCCCGCCATCTGGTCGGGCACATAGTTCATATCTCGTACAACCTTCAGGATACGCTGCCGTGTTTCCTTGGAAACCGGACTGTCCTTTTTCAATGCGCGCGACACAGTCATACGGGACACGCCCGCAGCGCGGGCAACGTCTCTCATGGTAACCGGCGATTTCGGAGCTTGGGTCAATACGGACATCAGGCGTTTGTGGTATCGGTCACAACATGGCCGAACGACCGGCTCCGTTCAAGGGCACGACCGCAAAGCCGTGCCCGAGATTTCGTCAGCGCTTCAAGGCACCCACACCTGAAAAACGGAACGCCTCCTGTTCCAAGGCGTCGATTTCAGCGGCGCTCATCTGATCATGAGCGACCGTGATCCGACCAAGGAACACAAGAGGAAGGTCGCCTGCCCTGTTCTCCAGATCGGCTCTGATCGCCTCAGCCGTTGCGGCACCAACGTCATCGCCCATGCGCATTGGCGTGGCGTCCAGTTCGCCGCGACGGATCGCGTCAAGTTCAAGCCCAGTGCCGCCCCACCCGGTCGAGAAGATGTCTTTCTCTTTGCCCATGGACACTTGTGCTTCGACAGAACCCATGGCCATGGCCGTGTTGGCGTTGTGGATGATCTTGGCTTCGGGATAGGCTTGCATGATCAGTGACGTGCCTTCAAAACCGCCTTCGCGCTGATATTCACCGTAGTGCTCGTAAACCGTGGTCCAGCCGGCCTTGTCTTCCACGCAGGCTTTGAAGTCACCCGAGCGTTGGTTGTCGGTGATGCCGGGAATACCCCGGTTCATCGCCATTGTGATGCCCTCACCCAAACGGCTGATCATGTAGTCACACATGGTCAACGCCCCGGCGGCCGAAGAAAAGTCAAACCAGACATCCGGCTGATTTTTGAGATCTTTCAAAGGTGTGTGGAACGCCCAGACATAGGTTTTGAACTCGTCGTTTGCCGCCAACTTGTCGATGTTGTCCGCCTGAATTGCCAATTCGGATGGGCCAAAAATGACATAGTCATACAGGTCCGCATCCTGTTCGACCTGATTGGCGTAGGTTGATTGCAACGAGTGTTCGATCTGACGCGAGGCGAACTCGGTCGTCTCATAGGCAATGCCCAATTGATCCAGCCGCTTGGTCAGCGCCAGATAGTTACGCGCCCAAAAGTCCGACGTGTCAGCAGATGGATAGATCAAAGCAATCTGCAATGGATTGTCCAGCGAGCCTGCATAAGGCACCGCGTCCGCTCCGACGACGGCCTGAAGCGCTTCAAGTTTCCCATCGGCGTTTACTTCGTCCGGCACCCAATAGTCGCGATCTGCGATATCTGGCAATTCCTTCAGCGGCAATTGCCCTTCGGCCCAAGCCACGCTTACGCCAAGACTTGCCAGCAGCGCTGTTGTCAATAAAACCTTCATTTGGTTCCTCCCTTTGCATGAGAGCGGAGCCACAGGTCGGCGCCGGGTTGCACCCCCGGCCCGACCACCCCGCCAGTAAACCGCTATCCGCTTGGTGTCGGGCTCGCGGCAGTCAGTCCACCGATTGCCAGCAAGGCAATCAGCACACCAATAAGAGCCGCGCTGAAACGCAGCATTTTCTGTCCGTCCGGTGTTTGAAGCGCGGCAAGCCAGCCGCCAGACCCGTCCCGGTCTTTCTTTTGCATCCAGGCATACAGTGCGACCGAGCTCACAATCACCACGCCAGATGCGACCGATTGCCAAAAGAACTCAATCCGCAGCGTGAC
>CAZDXI010000241.1:0-4962 GCA_964509095.1 uncultured Rhodobacterales bacterium | reverse complement strand
ATTGCGTCTTGGTCAGCGCCTTGGCGGACACGACGTCTGCTGTTACCTCGCCCTTGTCCTCGGCGATGGCTTCGCGCAGCGCCTTGACGAGTTGTGGCAGCACAAACAGGCGGCGCTTGCTGGCCATCAGGGATAGGGTGTTGGTCATCAGACCGGACAGTCCCATCTTCTTTGCGATGGCTTCAATCGCGGCACCTTGTTCGGCGCGGGTGTAAATTGGGGACCCGATCAGGTCATTGAATTCCGCACTATCGGCCAGCGCAGCGGTCAACCCATCCAGATCGGATTCAACGTCTTTGACAGCTTTGCCCTCTTTGGCAAGATCATAGACTGCGGTTGCATATCGTTCGGCGATGCCGGAGGAAATCGAAGCTGATTCAGACACGTCCATCCCTTCATGGCTTATCCCCGGATAGTCGGCGCCGAAGGCGTCCGCCGGGGTCTTTCAGAGCACCTCCCAGATTTCGGCGGCGCAAACTCGCCGGGGGCATAGCAGAGGCTTTTGCAGCCTGCAACATGCGAAATTGAACAAACGTTTTGTCTTTTGTTAACGATTTCAAAACCATAGCCAAGGTGCGACCCTTTGCACCCGAAATGTTGCGCCAAACCTGCGTCTTTTTGTCGATGATCGGGCGATTCCTGCCGCTTCGCGGATCAGATTTTGTAGTTTTCCGGGGATGCCGGACCGCGGTCCACACGAGCAGCTCGTCGCGCTCCGATGTGGCGCTGCCAACACCCAAGGCAAACCAGAACTCAGATAGACGAATTCGACAAATTCCCGCAAAAGTGTTAACGTCGAACGCAAATAAAAGCATTTGTTCGTGCGCTCTGGCACACATTATTGCAGCAAATTGATGTTCGCTAATCCATGCCCAGCGTAAGTAGCATTAGATTTGGATCTCAAAATGATACAAACGTTTCAGGACATAAGCGGTGCCTACATTGTTTCCGGAGACCTTGGTCAATCTGACTTGTCACCGGTGATCGTTTCAGAAGACGGCAGCGTTGTTATCGCTGCGCAAACTTTCAGACCGGGCTTGGGCAGCGTCAATGGCTATATGTCAATCGAGGGTGTCACCGACCAAGTTAGCGGGAAGACCTACGATCTTGATTTGCTTTTTCAGCAAGATGGCGATGCCTGTAGTTTTTCGGGAACCGCATCTGATCGATCAGATGTATTGTCACAACCCGTGACGTTTGATGGGGGACGTTTGTTCCCGTTCCAACCGCCGGGGCTGGACACAAAGTATATCTGCAACGCTGTATTTGATGTGATTATTAACGGTCTTTCTTATCAGGACAATCTTACCATTAAATCGAAGGACGGACTACCCATCATCGTCGGTCCGGACATGTCTTTGCGCACGGGTCAGAAAGCTCAAGCACCGACGGCCTTTGGACCTTTCGCGAGCAAAGTGACGGGACGCACCGAGTTGAGCGTTGGATTGCAGACAAACTCGCAGTTGGTGTTCGTGGATTCTGACGGCGTCTTAGTGGCCCCTGAGCAGGGTGAAGGCAAGCAAAGGCAATCGGCGTTTGATTTTTGGCTAACGACCAATGGTACAGTCCTAATCACTTGGCTTAATCCGGCGAATTCGGAAACGTATTACGTGGCTCTCAGTGAACAGGGTCAGCTGACGGTGGTCAGCGCGGAGTCACTGGAACCGGCGATGGAATTCCTCATCGACATCGAGACCTTTGTGGATCGCAAGACTTGGTTGTTGCAATGGGGGATCGACACGGATGACGAACTGGATTCCTGCGATTTGGCCAAAATCAAACTGGCATGGCAGTTTTCTGGTCAGTTGTTTCTGGCTTTGGGTGCTGGCCCTTTCTTGATCGATGGAAAGGCAAAGGTGGGACTTTACGCGTTGATGAAAACAAATAGTAAAGTCGCCGCTGTGTTGACAAAAATCGAAACGGCGTTCGCAGCTGATAAAATTCCGAACACTGCAGCGCTGAGCGTACTCGGCGCAGAGTTTCTGGAAGTTCTGTTTCATACGGACATGTTCTGGCCCGTGCTCAAATTTGTGGCGTGGTACATTGCTTGGGAGTTCGTTCTGGTCGCGGTCGCCAAAGTTCTTGAGGTTTTCTTTGCGACACCAGTGGCAACTGCTCACTTGATCGGCTCGATAACCGCTTGGACCCTCGAACTGACTAAGGTCGGCGGCGAGTTCTACGATTGCTGCGTTTTGCCTGACCTGCCCCAAACCAACACACTCTGAACAAACTTTTTGTCTTTCCAATCGCAGCGCGGTTCTGTGCGCCAAATTGGACTCTGGCCGTACTCGCGTCTACCGTCGCCTTAGCCACAGCCACAACGGAGCGGGAAAATGTCCATCAAAGACCAAATGAACACTCAGGATTGGGCCAATATCGTACAAGTACCATTCGTGGCAGGCTTTGCTGTGTCGGCAGCAGATCCAAGCGGATTGATTGGCGCGTTTCAAGAAAGCGCGGCATTGGCCAAATCCGTTCAAAAAGCCGCGAGCGAGGCGGGCGAACAGTCTATCCCGCATGCGATCATGGAAGAATTGAAAACCTCAGACGGGCGCGGCCTGATCCGCGACGGTGTCCGGGACCTGACCAAAGGCATGAAACCAGCCGAGGCCAGCGATGCCGCTGTTGCGCGCCTGACAGAGACCCTCGCATTGGTGCGCGATAATGCTCCGGATCAATTTGCCCCGGTGGTCGAACTTGTCCGCGCCGTGTCCCAGAACGTCGCGCAAGCCGCCAAGGAAGGCGGGTTCCTTGGCTTTGGTGGCGAACCTGTTTCCGAAGCGGAATACAAAACCCTAGAGGACATCGAAACCGCCATCGCGTCAGTCGCCTCTGGCGCCTGAGCGTTTACCCGTCGCGCTGCGGGTCAGCCGGGTTACTGGAATAAACCGCAATCTTGTTTCCGTCCGGGTCGCGCAGGTAACTGACATAGAAATCCGCGCCATATCCCGCGCGAAAGCCCGGCGCGCCCTCGTCCGTTCCACCTGCGCTCACAGCAGCGGCGTGCAGATCCCGCACCTGTGCCTGATCGCGCGCTTCAAACGCCACCATGTTGCCATTCCCGGCCATCGCCGGTTGACCGTCGAATGGGGCTTTCACGTAAAACTCCGGCAACGCAACAGACTGCCCGGGCCGGGATGGCAGCACGTAACTCAGATCGCCCTGATAGAAGCTCAACTCGTACCCAAGCGGCGGCAGGAATGCGGAGTAAAAACGCTCTGCTCGCTCCATATCGTTCGCGCCGACCGTGACATAGGCAATCATCGCGAATGCTCCTAAACCACTTCTCGCCCAGCGACCGGCTTGGCAATCCCTTCCAGAACTGGGATCGCCCGACGTTCTGGAGCGCGTTGCACCTTGCCCTTGGGCGGATAAACGCGCTTGGACGCTTCCAGCAGGAACGCGCCGCCAGCTATCATTGCTGGCATGTGCCAGCCGATCTTTTCGAACACCCGCGCCGATTTCATCCACAGCCTGCGGTGCGATGGAAACTGATACAGTGCGCCCAGATGCCTTTCTGGCAGAAACTGATGTTTCTTAAGTTGTGTTTCCAACTGTGCAGGCGAATAGGGTCGCCCGTACCCGAACGGCGTCGCATCCCGTCGCGCCCAAAGCCCCGCGCGATTTGGCACGATAAACAAGGCCTTGCCGCCCGGTCCCAGCACGCGCCACGCTTCTTCCAGCAGGTAACTCGGGTGCTCCGAGGTTTCCAAGCCATGCAGCATGATCAACCGATCCACGTGCCCAGTTTCCAGCGGCCAGCGGGTTTCTTCGCACAGCACAGACACATTCGGCTTGTTCTGCGGCCACGGCATCACGCCTTGCGGCCCCGGCATCAGCGCCACGACCCGGCGCGCATCCGCGAGATACGGTCGCAGCAAGGGTGCTGCAAAGCCAAAGCCAACGACCGTCTGCCCCTTGGCTTCAGGCCACAGGTGCAACATCCGCTTGCGCAAGTTCGCCTGCGCCGCGCGCCCCAAAGCCGCCCGGTAATAGAAATTTCTCAGATCCTGCACATCCAGATGCATGTCTGCCCGTCCGGTCCCTTGTCCTTTTCGCTTTCGCGCGCCACCTTAATCTCTGACGCCGCAAACAAAAGGTCAAAAGCCCATGCCACTTGAGATCGTCACGATCCCCTGCCTGTCCGACAATTACGCCTTTTTGGCGCATGATGCCGCGACCGGAGAAACCGCCCTGATCGACATCCCAGAGGCCGCCCCGATCTTGGCCGAACTTGGTGTGCGTGGCTGGACCCTGAACACGGTCTTCATCACCCATCACCATGACGACCACATTCAGGGGCTTGCGGACATTCTGGCAAAGCATTCGGCCCGCGTGATTGGTGCCAAAGCAGATCAGCACCGCCTGCCCCCATTGGACGAGGCCGTATCAGAAGGCGACGCAATCAACATCGGGTCGGAATCCGGTGTGGTGATCGATGTCTCCGGGCACACCATCGGGCACATCGCTCTGCATTTCCCAGGTGCATCGGCAGCATTCACAGCGGACAGCCTCATGGCGCTTGGATGTGGTCGTGTCTTTGAAGGCACTCGTCCTCAGATGTGGGAGTCTCTTAGCAAGCTCGCTGCCCTGCCCTCGGACACGATCATCTACTCCGGGCACGAATACACTGCGGCCAACGGGAAATTCGCTTTGACCATCGATCCTGATAACCCGAACTTGCACGCTCGGATCGCCGATATCACGCAAGCACGTACAAAAGGTAAACCGACCGTTCCCTCCTCCCTATCTCTGGAACTTTCCACAAATCCGTTCCTGCGTGCCGCCGATCCCGCCATCGCGGCCCATCTTGGCATGCAAGGTGCTGATCCCGTTGATGTTTTCTCAGAAATCCGGGGGCGCAAGGACGCATTCTGACGCCACTTTTTGCCACTTTCTTTGGCGCCGGCGAGAAAAATGCGCATTTGTGACCAAGAAAAACCTTGAAGGTTACGCTCTATC
>CAZDXI010000240.1:0-4966 GCA_964509095.1 uncultured Rhodobacterales bacterium | reverse complement strand
TTCTCGCGTCGCGGCGCGGTCGGAAAAGATCTCCAGGATCAGGCCGGTGCGATCAAGCAGTTTGCATTTCCATGCTTTTTCAAGATTGCGCTGCTGCACGGGCGTGACCGGGCCATCGACAAGGACCAATTCGATCTCGGCCGCCTTTAGCTGCGTGCCGATCTCTTCTACCTTGCCGGAACCAAACAGGTAACCGGGTTGCGGCGCGCGCAAGGGCACAACATCCGCGCCCACGACATCAAGTTCCTGCAGCGCGCACGCCAAAGATACCGCTTCCGCCAAAGCAGGTTCAGCGGCACGGCGGTCTTCATTGGTCTTGATGTCAGGATGCAGAACCCAGGCGCGGGTGCGCTCCGGCGCAGTCTCGCTCAAGCGCTGTCTTCGCCTTCATAAAGCGAGATCGGCTGGCTCGGCATGATGGTCGAAATCGCGTGCTTATAGACAAGCTGGGATTGACCATCGCGGCGCAGTAACACGCAGAAATTGTCAAACCATGTGATCACACCTTGCAACTTTACACCGTTGATCAGGAAAATTGTCACCGGGACTTTTGTTTTACGGACATGATTCAGAAATGCATCTTGAAGATTCTGTTTATCAGAAGCCATTTGTTTTATTGCCTTTATTCTTGCTGCGCGGTGTGCCCCGTGCATCCCTCGGCGCGAGTATGTCGGGAAGGTAGAAAAACTTCCACCCCCAAAAATGCGCAACTCTGCGGGTTGTGGCACAAATCCGGTCAGCTGCGCCAGAGATCGGGGGTGAACAGCGCAATGATGGCCAGAGTCTCCAAGCGCCCAACGACCATGGCGACACCGAACACCGATTTCGCGGCCACACTCAGCTCCGCCAATTGCACCGGCGCTTCGCTGCCGACATCCAGCAAGGGCCCGGTGTTGGACAGCGCGGCAACACTCATCACCATGGCCTCTTCGAACGGTACACCAAGGGCTGCGAAAGTCAGATTGATGACGGCAAGCGACAGCGCAAACAGCATGAAAAACACCCATGCGATGAACGCGCCTTGCCGTTGTAGCCGCCGCCCAAGGCCACGTTCTCCGCTCACGGATGAGGGGTGCACCAGCCGTTCCATCTCGCGCAGGCCATGGCGGTAAAGCGCAAAGACCCGCAGCAGTTTCACACCACCCGCAGTCGTTGCGACGCCGCCCCCGACAAGGGCCAACCCCATCAGGATCAGTCCCGGCGTTTGCAGGCCGGACCATGTTTGCGCTGTGCTCCAATCCGCGCTGGCAAAGCCGGTGGTCGTCAGGAAACTCAGCACCGTGAACAGGCTGCCCCACAGCGCGCGCCCGGCCTCGATCAGGTTTTCTTCCTGATCCACGTCAAACGCGCCGACCCAGTGGCGCAGGAACAGCAGGATTGGCACCAGCAACACAATCGCGCCGGCAAGGCGCACCTCCGGATCTGTATGAATGCCCTGCCCCGAAGACGTCACCGTATCGATTGAAAAGGTCAGCCGCGACAGTGCAAAGATCATGAACAGTGCCAGCACCATCTCCCCGCTCAGGCCTGACGTTGCGTTTTCCACACCGCCAATCGGCGAAATGCCAGAGGTCGCCAGCGTCGACATCGCATGGCTCACGGCAACCAGCGGTGCATCGCCTGAAATCAGCAAAAGCACCCAAAGCAGCAACGTCAGCCCGCCATAGATCGGGAACAGACCGCGCGCGACGCGCAGCACCCGGGTGCGTGTGTCCGCGCGCGTTATGCGGTTGGACACGTAGTCTAATCGCCCCGGCTCGGCGCGCGCCGTAATCTCAAACCCGCCAAGGTTCAATGGTGCAAGGATGGCCGCTGCGGACACCCACATCACAAACCCGCCCATCCAGCCGACCTGTGCGCGCCACAAATGCATCGGCGCGGATAAGCGCTCGGGATCGGTGAACACCAACACCCCGGTTGTGGTGATCGCGCCCACCATTTCCAAGTAAGCATTGAAAAACGTGGTCGTGCGCAAGGCCTCATACAGCGGCACCGCAAGAAAGACCGGCAGCACCAACATCACCGAAAACAAAGACAAAAGCGGCCCCAAAGGCCCATGGCGCGGCTTGCGTCCCGACATCGCCACCCCGATCAGCGCAAACAGGATCAGCCCAAGGATGCCCGTGTACAAAAACGCTTGTGCTTCAGTGGATTCTTCCACGACCAATGCCTGAAAGCCGGGCACGAACATCGACACGGACGCCAGCCCGCAGGCAAGCAGAAACAGCGGCAGTTCTGCGACTTGTTGCCAAAAGCCCGGAGAATGCACCCGCTCCATCAGAAGAAGTCGATCGACACCTGCATCAGGCGTTCCACTTCGGGCACATCGCCCGCCAGACAGAAGATCGCAACCACGTCGCCGTCTTCGATGCGGGTGTGGCCCGTGGGGCGCAGAACCTCGTCGCCTTTGCGCACGGCACCGACAAGTGCGCCTTCCGGGAAGTCGATCTCTCCGATTTGTTTTCCGGCCATCGGGGATGTGGACAGGACTTCCGCTTCGATGACTTCGGCCTCTGCATCGCCAATGGAATAAAGCGCGCGCACCCGACCATGACGGATATGGCGCAGGATCGAACTCACCGTAGTGGCGCGCGGGTTAATATAGGCATCAATCCCCAGCGGACCCATCAAGGGCACCAAAGTCGGGTCATTGATCAGCGCAATCGTGAACGGGCAACCTTCGGACTTGGCGCGCACCGCCGCCAGCATGTTGGTTTTGTCATCATCCGTGACGCACAGCACCGCATCCGCGCGGTTTACGCCCGCTTCCGCCAACAGGCCCACATCCAGCCCGTCGCCGTTCAGCACAATCGTGCGCTCCAGCGCTTCGGCAGCATGTTCAGCGCAGGTGCGGTTCTTTTCGATCACTTTGGCGCGCACGCGGGTTTCGCGGGTTTCCAGTTCTTGCGCGACCGCAAGCCCCACATTCCCGCCACCGATCAGGACGACGCGTTCTTGCTTGTCCATCGTCTTGCCGAAAATCTCCATCGTGCGCACAACGTCGTCGCGCTGCACGAAGACATAACAATCGTCGCCCACAAACAGCTGATCCCCGGCCTCGGGGGCAAACAACGTGCCTTCCCGGCGCACGCCTACGACCACGGCCCGCAGTGTAGAGAAAAGGTCAGACAATTGGCGCAAAGGCGTGTTTACAACGGGACAATCGTCCTCAATCGAAATGCCCAACAATTGCGCGGAACCATCCATGAAGGTTTCTGTGTCAAACGCCGCCGGGGCCGACAGACGTTGCAGCGCGGCCGCTGCGACCTCCCGTTCGGGAGAGATCACCACATCAATCGGCATGTGATCGCGCCGGTACAAATCCGAATAAATCGCATCAAGGTAAGACTGACTGCGCAGCCGCGCGATCTTGCGATCCACCTCGAAAACCGAATGCGCCACTTGACAGGTCACCATGTTGACCTCATCCGAATGGGTCGCGGCAATGACCATATCCGCGTCACGCGCGCCTGCGCGATCCAGCACATCCGGATAAGACGCAAATCCCGCAATGCCCTGCACGTCCAGAGAGTCCGTGGCACGCCGTACCAGATCGGGGTTGCTGTCCACGACAGTCACGTCGTTGCGTTCCCCCGAAAGATGGCGCGCAATCTGCCAGCCAACCTGACCTGCGCCGCAAATGATGACCTTCATCGCTCCGCCTATTTTGGCATCGGTTCGGATTGCATGACAGAAGGCACAGGACCGGTCAATTCCAATGTCGCAGTGCGGCATTTGCCATGGCCCGTGTTTTTGGGCATGTTACCCATATGAAACAGACACTCGCACTCGGCGCGGCTCTTGCGCTGCTGGCCAGCTGCACCCCGTTGAAAATCTATCATAAACCCGGCGTTAGCGTAACGCGCGCACAGACGGATACGACGCAATGCGAAGTGTCCGCACTCAAACAAGCGCCTGTGAACATCGAAATCCGGCGAGACCCGCCAGAGTTCGTGCCCGCCCGCCGGGTCTGTGATGATGCGGGGAAATGCCGTGAATATGGCGGCTATTGGATCCCGGGAGAAGTCTATACCGTCGATCTCAACAAAGGCTTGCGCAAACGCGTCGAACTGCAATGCATGGCTGCGCGCGGCTACAGCCCTGCGAAGATCGAACAATGTCCGCCTGGCGTGCAGGCAACGGGTGTCACAACTGTGTTGCCGCCGATTTCGGACAAGTCCTGCGTGATCAAGAACAAGGACGGCACATTCCTGATCGTCGATCAGGCCTGACCCACCGCACGCTGCGTTAAGTTTTCATCAACAAATTCAGAACCTTACCCGTGGGTAAGGTTTCTGGATCATGCGGCGTCCTCGTTTTCTTCTTCCACATGCGCCACCCGCGCGCCGGACTTGGACGAGGTCACAACCCCAAGGCTCTTGAGCTTGCGGTGCAGCGCGCTGCGCTCCATCCCCACAAAGCTCGCCGTCCGAGAGATATTGCCGCCAAACCGGTTGATCTGGGTCAGCAGGTATTCTCGTTCAAATGCCTCGCGCGCCTCACGCAATGGCAAGGTTGCCAAGGCACCGGACAGAACCACCCGTCCCTCTTCGGCCTGTCCCGGTTCTTCGCCCGGAAGTTCGCGGGCCTCGATCGGTCCCGTGCCATCACCAAGGATCAGCACACGCTCCACAAGGTTCTTCAACTGACGCACGTTTCCGGGCCAGACCATCGTTTGCAACAGCGCGGAGGCATCTTCGCTCAGATCACGCATCGGCAGACCTTGCGCCTCGTGACAGGCGCCAATGAAATGCGCGGCGAGTTCGGGAATATCCTCGCGGCGCTCTTCCAACGACGGCACATTGATCGGCACCACGTTCAGTCGGTGATACAGTTCCTGACGGAATTCGCCTGCATCAATTGCAGATTGCAAATCCTTGTTTGTGCTAGAAATAACGCGCATATCTACGCGCACTTTGTCGTTTCCACCGACGCGCTGGAATTGCTGATCTACTAGTACGCGCAG
>CAZDXI010000239.1:0-4967 GCA_964509095.1 uncultured Rhodobacterales bacterium | reverse complement strand
TTCGTGGGACTTCATCCAATTGACGTTGCCTTTGAGCGTGTTGATTTCCCCGTTGTGGGCCAACATGCGAAACGGTTGCGCCAGCCACCATTGTGGGA
This sequence comes from uncultured Rhodobacterales bacterium, assembly GCA_964509095.1. Lineage (GTDB taxonomy): Bacteria > Pseudomonadota > Alphaproteobacteria > Rhodobacterales > Rhodobacteraceae > Aliishimia. The sequence goes on along the minus strand of CAZDXI010000239.1, from coordinate 4,869 downwards.
ACGTGTTTGTGGAATACCTTTGGTGATAGATCGCGAACGCGGACTCGAACCGTTCGTCCTGCAGATCGGGATAAAACTCCGCCACTTGCTCGGCCAGCATCATTCCTTTGTAGATAATGCTCCGGCAGGACAGGGAGGCGATATAAAGCTCACCAATCCCCGCTTCGGCCGCTGCCTTTTCGATACGACGGCGAATGACATAAAGCTCGCGTTCAAACGTCTCCTCATCCACGCCCTTGATGTTGGACAGCAGGATTTGTTCAATCTCCGGCCGGGTCGCGTTGGCTTTTTCGCCCAGACAGTCGACATTCACTGGCACGTGGCGCCAGCCATAAATGTAGTACCCCATACGCAGGATTTCAGTCTCTACAATGGTGCGGCAGGTCTCTTGCGCGCCGAAATCGGTGCGGGGCAGGAACACCTGACCCACGGCCATCAGCAGGTCTTCTTTCGGCTGGTGACCTGTGCGGCGGACCTGATCGTAAAAGAACGGAACCGGGATCTGCACGTGAATGCCGGCTCCGTCGCCTGTTTTACCGTCCGCGTCAACCGCGCCACGGTGCCAGACCGCCTGCAGTGCCTTGATGCCGTTTTCGACGACAGCTCGTGTCGCTTTGCCGTCCACATTAACAACCAAGCCAACGCCGCAAGAGGAATGCTCCTCCTCGGCGCCATACATGCCGTTTTCGGCCATCCATGCGCGTTTCGTTTCTTCGGACTTTGCCCAGTTGTCATCATACTTGGTCATTGGGTCTCTCCCTCATCCGGCGCGAACAGCGCGATTGTCTCTTGTGTGGAAAGCCGTTTGTGCTCTCCGGCCAGCGAGTAGCCCTTTGGGCACTCGTCGCTGAAAAATTCGATTTTCATCTCACCATTGGCCGCGTTTTCGAACAGGCCTGCGGCAAGGTGTCGGGCACCGTCTTCGATAGTTCCATAGAACAGAGTCGATCCGCACGTGTCGCAAAATCCTCGTTCCGCCCAGTCTGATGAGCGGAAGGTTTTCACCGGTCCTGTGAGCGCCATGCTCCCCGGCGCCGTTTCGATGGACACAAACATCCCGCTTGTGTGTTGGCGGCACATATCGCAATGGCAGGCGCGCAGGCGTGGGGTGTCTTCGGCTGTTGCCGACACCTTCACCGCGCCACACAGGCAGGACCCCTTGATTTCTTGCGACATGCGTTCGTTTCCTTAACGGGGCAGATGTGCTGCCCCTTTGCGACTTCGGTGCTTTATGCGTACTGACAGACTACTGACGTCGATTTCAGACCCTATTCAGCGGCAACAGCGGCTGAACCGTTCAATTGTTGCAGGATCGCTTCGGCACAATCGCGCCCGTCGCGGATTGCCCACACAACCAGTGACGCACCGCGCACGATGTCACCGACAGCATATACGCCGTCCATCGCCGTTTTGCCCGTTGTGAACTCCGCTTTGACGGTGCCCCAACGGGTCACTTCCAATTCGGGTTGGTCAAACATCTTGGGCAAGTCTTCGGGTTCAAAGCCAAGTGCCTTGATCACAAGGTCCGCGTCTTCGACATAGTCGGCGCCCTCGATGACTTCCGGAGCCTGACGGCCGGTCGCGTCGGGCGCGCCGAGCCGCATCTTCTGCACCATAACGCCCGCAACTTTGTCGGCGTTTGTGGTGAACCCCTTGGGCGCGCTCAACCATTCAAAGATGACGCCTTCCTCTTCGGCGTTCTGCACCTCGCGTTGTGAGCCAGGCATGTTTGCGCGGTCCCGACGATAAAGGCACTTCACGCTTGTCGCGCCTTGCCGCACGGACGTGCGCACGCAATCCATTGCCGTATCGCCGCCGCCAATGACTACAACGCGCTTGCCTTCGGCATTCAGCGCACCAGAATCGAACTCTTCGACATCGTCACCAAAGCTCTTGCGGTTCGACGCCGTGAGAAAGTCGATTGCCTTCACGATGCCGGTCGCGTCGTTGTTCGGTATCTGCAGATCGCGGGATTTATAGACCCCTGTCGCGATGATAATGGCGTCATGCTCCGCCTGAATGGTGGCGAAGATGTCCGCATCCACGTCGCAGCCCAGTTCAAAGGTCACGCCACCTTTTTCCAGCTGTTCATTGCGGCGCATCACCACGTCTTTCTCCAACTTAAAGCCCGGAATACCATAGGTGAGCAACCCGCCCGCGCGGTCATAACGGTCATAGACTGTGACCTGCACACCCGCGCGGCGTAGCACGTCCGCCGCCGCCAATCCTCCGGGGCCAGCGCCGATGATGCCGACGCTTTCCGGGCGTTCAGTGGCCGGTTTGATCGGCTGCACCCAACCTTCGTCCCAAGCTGTATCAGTGATGTATTTCTCGACCGACCCGATGGTGACGGTGCCGTGGCCAGACTGTTCGATCACACAATTGCCTTCGCAAAGCCGGTCCTGAGGGCAAATGCGACCGCAGATTTCTGGGAAGGTGTTTGTCGCCTGACTGACCTCATACGCCTCGCGCAGGCGGCCTTCGGCAGTTAGCTTCAACCAGTCAGGGATGTTGTTGTGCAATGGGCAATGGGACTGACAATAGGGCACGCCGCATTGGCTGCACCGCGCGGACTGTTCTTTTGCCTTTTGGTCCGCGTACTCCGCATAGATTTCGCGGAAATCCTCTCGCCGCTCGTCAGCCGCACGTTTTTCCGGCATCAGCCTTGGAACATCCACAAATTTCAGCATCGGATTCTCAGCCATGACAGCTCCCTCATTCCAGACCGCTGCACTACAGTGTTTCTAAACACAGTAAAAGTCAGTCTTATTGACCTATATGGGATTAATCTTGATCTGTCATTTGAAAATCTTGCAGGTTCTTGCTGAAATAAGGTCCGCTACGGACTTAAATGATGGATTTATTCTTACAGACCTATCCGTTACCTACGCAGCAATCTCGGATTCGTGACGCGTATGACCCTGTTCCATCTCTTTCTTCTTGCCATGATTCAGGGTGTCACCGAGTTCCTTCCGGTGTCCTCTTCTGGTCATTTGATCCTGTTGCCAGGTCTGACGGGGATGCAGGATCAGGGTCTTGCGCTCGACGTTGCTGTGCATGTCGGCACGTTGTTCGCGGTCGTCGCCTATTTCTGGTCAGATGTGAAGATTGCGCTTCAAGGAACCTTGCGGATCCTGACCGGTCGGCTGGATACAAAAGGCGCGCACTTGGCGCTGTGTCTGTTGATAGCAACGATTCCAGTGATCCTTGTTGGCCTGATCCTGCATGTAACCGGGTGGTCCAACATGATGCGCTCTGTCGCGGTGATTGGCTGGACCATGCTGTTGTTTGGACTTGTTCTATACTGGGCGGACAAAACAGGGCTTCAAGATCGCGGTGGCGATACATGGACGTTGAAGCATGCGCTGTACATGGGGCTTGCTCAGACCCTAGCGTTGATCCCCGGCACATCGCGATCTGGGATTACAATCACCGCCGCGCGCAAACTTGGCTATGACCGCGAAGGGGCTGCTCGGCTGTCCATGTTGATGTCGATTCCGACAATCCTTGCATCTGGCATCTTGCTGGCAGGAGATGCCGTGGCAGAAGCAGACTTGGCGTTGATGCGGGATGCCGCCATTGCCGCTGTCTTCGCATTTGCCGCCGCATTCCTCGCTTTGGTGCTGATGATGCGGCTGCTGCGCTCTGTCAGTTTCACACCTTATGTGATCTACCGCATCATTTTCGGAGCTGTCCTGCTGGTCTACGCTTATTCCTGAACGCGCAGGTTCTTCGCGCTTTCCTTGATCTCACTGTATTGACCAGACGGGCGGAAGCGCCAGAGGTATTCCGGCAGAACGGCTTCCATTGCGGTCGGCCTAATTCCAAGATCATCCAGCGTTTTCACGTTGTCGCTAACCACATTGTCATACCCAAGGGCACGAACCTGATCGCGCGTGATCTGCGCAGGAATCAACCCAGCAGAGACAAAATTCAGCACATCAAAGCCAAGTGCCATCGCCTTCGCGGCCCAGAACGGAATATTCAAAACCAATCGCTTGCGACGGATCACATCCAGCATCTGCTGCATCAACTCGCGGAAAGTGTTCACGTCTGGCCCGCCCAGTTCATACACGCCGCCTTCGGCTTGCCCCGTTGCGCCCAGCACGGCTGCCTGAGCAACATCATCCACATAAACAGGCTGAAACTTCGTGTCCGCGCCCACAACGGGCAAAACGGGACCCATACGTGTCATACCAGCAAAGCGATTGAAAAACTGGTCCTCTAACCCAAAGATCACGGACGGACGCAGGATCATCGCATCCGGCATGTGAGCGAGAACAGCAGCCTCACCTTCGGCTTTGGATTGGGAATAGATGCTCTCGCTGTCCTCATCCGCGCCGATAGACGAGATATGCACCATGCGTTCGACGCCATTTTCGGATGCCAGCCGGGCAATTCGGGCCGCGCCATCGACCTGTACCGCCTGAAAGTTGTTCTTACCGCGCGAATCGAATGTTCCAACGCAGTTGATCACGGCATCCGCGCCCTGCATGACCGACGCAACTGATCGGTCGTCCCGGATGTTGCACAAGACTGGTTCGACCTGCCCGACAACGCCGTATGGCTTGACGAAAATAGCCTCATTGGGGCGGCGGACCGCGACGCGCACGCGCCATCCTTCTTTGGCCATGCGGCGGGCAATATACCGCCCCACAAACCCGGATCCGCCATAGATCGTGACCAGCTTGGACATATCAGGCTCCTTCGCGCACTGTTCGCTTGCATGTACCGCCCCTGTAAAGCGCAAACAAGTAAACAAAACATCGCAGATTCCGTTTGACAGTAATCGCGCGCCTGCTTAAACGCCTGCTTCACGACACCTGCCCAGGTGGCGGAATTGGTAGACGCGCTAGCTTCAGGTGCTAG
>CAZDXI010000238.1:0-4968 GCA_964509095.1 uncultured Rhodobacterales bacterium | reverse complement strand
GTGTGACACACGAGATGGGCTTTGCTCGTCAGGTCGCGAACCGCGTGATCTTCATGGACGAAGGTCAGATCGTGGAACAGAACGAGCCGGAAGAGTTCTTCAACAACCCGAAATCTCCGCGCACACAATTGTTCCTGAGCCAGATTTTGGGGCATTGATCCTGTAGGATGGGTTTAAAACCCATCCTACGTCAGAAGTTCCCGAGGGATCACGAAATGCAAGGCGTCCGCTGAAGACCAGCGGGCGTCTTTCCAATTCTGGATGTCGAAGGTCGCAACCAAAGTGGCCCCAGTCGGGTAGTCATCAAAACGCGCGTGTTCAGGTGGATGTTTTACCAGCCTGTCTGCAAGTTCTGCGATGCCTGGGTTATGTCCAACCATCAGGACAATGTCGCCAGTCGCGCGCTGCAAGACGGACATCATCTGCTCTGGCCCCGCGTGATAGAGTGTTTCCGTCACATGGTGCGGGCAGGGGATGGCCAGTCGTTCGAACGTCTCCACTGTGCGCGCAGCAGATGAGACCCAAGCCTCATCCGGCAGCAGGCTCTGTTCCCGCAACCAATCCCCCAGCGCCGTGGCTGAGCGACGCCCACGTTCATTCAACACCCTGTTGTGATCGCTCAGCAGGGGATCGTCCCAACTCGATTTTGCGTGGCGCATCAGGATCAGGGTCTTGGTCATGTGGGGTGAAAGGCCTTCATGTGGAACTCGGATTGCGCATCCGGGCGGTTAAAGGTTTGTGACACCGGACAGGCGCGGCGCGCTTTACAGCCTTTGCTCAGGCAATCTTGTCCCGGAGTAGTGTCAAGAAATGCATGGCACGCGGCCACATCATACCCTGTTTCGCGATTCAGCGCACCCACAGGGCAGGCGGTTTTGCACGGTTGATCCGTGCAGCTGTCACAGGGCGACAGCGCTGGCACCTGTGGGATTGGCGCGGCGGTCTTGATCCGCAACGCCCCGCGCAGTGAGATCATCAACCCAGCCACATCATGCACCAACATGCCAGTCGGACTTTGCCAGAACCGCCCAGAATCTTCCGCCCAGCGAATGAAGGGCGGATAGGGTGGGCCGTCGGACGGGAACACCATGTCTGCATTGTGGGCTTCGGCTATGGGCGCAAGCACGCGCTTTGACCAACGATCCAGCGGATGGTCTATGTTATCCTGAAACTCCGGGCTGACGCGGAAAACGTTCCACATGTCCGGGGCAGCCCCGACAAGGGCGATTGTGATGTTGTTTTGATCGTCCGGGCACGTGCCCATCAGAAAGAGGCCATGCGGCGCCAGTTCCCTGTCCAGCGCGCGCCAGTTCATTTCCGAAAGAAAGGCAGGCCGAGGCTCCAGCCAAGGCGAGAGGGGCGATCATCCTGCCATTCCAGCCCGATCTGCATAGCGTCATGCCCGGCAGCGGGTTGTGGGATATAGGTGCCAAAAAGGCGGTCCCAGATCGACAGGGCAAACCCGTAATTGCTGTCATGCTCATGGCGATGGACCGAATGGTGCACGCGGTGCATATCCGGGGTCACGAGTACCAGTCGCAGAACCCGATCCAGACCAAGCGGCAGTTTGATGTTGGCGTGATTGAACATCGCCGTCCCATTCAACAGGATTTCAAACAGGATAATCGCAAGCGCCGCAGGGCCCAGCAGATACACCAAGCCGATCTTCAGCAACATGGACAGTGCAATTTCCACAGGGTGAAAGCGGATGGCTGTGGTCACGTCGATGTCCACATCCGCGTGATGCACCCGGTGCAGTCGCCAGAGCAGCGGGATTTTGTGGGTGATCAAGTGCTGCGCCCAGATTGCGAAGTCAAAGATCAGGATGGCGAGGATCACTTCCAGCATTGGTGGCCAGCCCAACCAGTTGAACAAACCCCAACCATTGGCTGCGGCATCTACCGCCGCGCCCACGGCCAGCAGGGGAAGGCCAATCGCCAGCGCGCGAAGGGTCAGCGTATTGGCAATCGTGATACCCCAATTCGTGACCCAGCGCGTACTGCGCGGTTGGCTTCGCACACGACGTGGCGCCCAGGCTTCGAGTGCCGCAAAGAGCGCGAACAGGCCCAAAAAGACGGACAGGCGGATGACGGCTTCGTTTTCCATGATGCTCAATCTAAGCGGCGCACGTGGCAGAGCAAGCGCGCGAAAGGACACATCTGTGCGACTGCTTAACGCGCGCGGATGATGCTGCCTGCGCCGTGTTCTGTGAATAGTTCCAACAGGCAGGCATTGGCAACGCGCCCGTCCACGATCACCACGGCGCGCACACCGCTTGCAATGGCGTCTAACGCGGTTTCCGTTTTGGGGATCATGCCGCCCGCGATAGTGCCATCCTTGGTCATATCGCGGATCTGATCGGCGGTGAGCTCGGTCACGACTGCGCCGTCCGCGTTCTTCACACCCGCCACATCCGTTAACAGCATAAGACGATCCGCCTTCAAAGCGCCTGCGATGGCGCCTGCTGCGGTGTCCCCGTTCACGTTGAATGTCTCGCCATTCGTGCCAGCGCCCAAAGGCGCGATCACGGGGACGATTTCGTTGTCAAACAGCGTGCGCAGAATGCGTGGGTCCATCTGGCTGGGCGCGCCCACAAGGCCAAGCGCGGAGTCGGCAGGCTCGCAAAACATCAGGTTCGCGTCTTTGCCGGACAGGCCAACCGCGCGCCCACCTTGCCGGTTGATGGCTTGCACGATGCGCTTGTTCACCACGCCGGACAGGACCATCTCGACCACTTCCATGGTCGCGGCGTCCGTGACGCGCTTGCCGTTCACGAATTCGGACTGGATGTTCAAACGCTCCAGCATGGCGTTGATCATGGGGCCACCGCCATGCACGACCACCGGGTTAATGCCGACCTGCCGCATTAAAACGACGTCGCGTGCGAAGCTTTCCATCGCGTCATCACTGCCCATGGCGTGCCCGCCCAGCTTGATCACGACAACCGCGCCCGTGTATCGCTGCATGTATGGCAGCGCCTGATTGAGGGTTGCGGCGGCGGCGATCCAGTCGTGGTTCATGTCTCTGGGCTTCATTGGTCTGATCTTTTGGCTGTTGCGCCGTTTGTGCCGGGCTTTTGCCTCCTCAGCAAGGGGCGATCAGCCGAGTCCGGCGATGATCGTGCGCAGCGTTTCGATCCCGTCGCCATGTTCGGACGAGGTCAAAACAAGCTCCGGGAAAGCCGCCGGGTGTTTGGACAGAGCGTTTCGGACCTGCGCCAGCACTTTGTTGCGATCCTTGGCTTTCACCTTGTCGGCCTTGGTCAGCACGGTCTGGAAGGTCACGGCCGCACTGTCGAGCAGGGCCATGATCTCCTCATCCACAGGTTTGACCCCATGGCGTGCATCGATCAGAACAAAGGCGCGGCGCAGGGTCTGCCGGCCCGACAGGTATTGCTTGAGCAAGGCTTGCCACTTCTGCACGACGGCGACAGGTGCATTGGCAAAGCCATATCCGGGTAGGTCGACAAGATATCGCGCTTCACCCAGTGTGAAGAAGTTGATTTCCTGCGTTCGACCCGGGGTGTTGGACGCCCGCGCTAGCCCCTTGCGACCGGTCAGTGCGTTTATCAGGGTCGATTTCCCGACGTTGGATCGTCCAGCAAAACAAACCTCCACTCGGTCTGCGGGCGGCAGACCAGACATGGCAACCACGCCTTTGAGGAATTCAGCACCGCCGCCTGCAAACATCCGGCGTCCGGCTTCGCGTGCGGCGTCGTCCGGAATTTCGGCCAAAGGGAAGGGAAGCTGGGTCACAAGCCGACCGGTGCGCCGATAGCGACGTTGCCCTCGCTCAATACAGTGGCGACGACGCCAAAGTCTCGGTGGCCCCAACCCTGTTCGAGTGCTTTGGGTGGATCCACATCGCGCAGGCCTGTGTCCGGGTTCGCTTCGGTGGCGCGACACCGCTCAATCCGGTCGGTGACTTCAAGCGCAACATCGCCGATATTGATCCGGCGCCCGATCAAGTCGAATTCTTCCCAAGGGGCCAGACCGTCAACCCACAGGTTCCCGCGAAAACGCTGCATAGACAGGTCCGTGCCGCAGCGTTGTGACAGCGCGCGCAGGCTCGACAGGTTCAGGATCGACACCTGCGCCAGCCCATTGTCGGCCATTCCTTGTGCCGGGGCCTTCGCCAACCGGTGCGCGGCGGAGTGATTGTCCGGCCACAACGGCTTAACCCAATCCACGAAGTCTTGCCCCTGTGATGACGGGTTCGCGGTCAGGCTTGGAAGATCAGGGTGAGACAGCTCAAGCGTACCGTCCGCATGCGTGCGCGTCGTGATCTGTGTCAGGCGCGGGCCGTACGCCACAACGACAAAGTTTCGGCGCGGTTGCCAATCATCGTGATCCTCGGCCCCTTCGTGCAGCATGGCCCACGCGCGATCTCCAGGCATCGGCGCGTTGGGTTCAAGCGTCACGTCCTCCAGCGCTTCTGTCCCGATGCCCTTGATGGGATGCCGGAAAATATGCGCCAGAGTTGCGGTCACTTTTTGGGATCTTCGGCGGGCTTCTTCTTGAAGCTGCTTTTGATGTTCCCAAATACGTCAGGCGTGTACCCCTGACTGCGCATGATCGTGTATTGCTGGATGAACGTGATCGTGTTGTTTGCGATCCAATAGACCACCAGCCCGCTGGCAAAGCTGCCGAGCATGAACATGAAGACCCAAGGCATCCACGCAAAGATCATCTGTTGCGTCGGGTCTGTTGGGGCCGGGTTCAGCTTTTGCTGCAGCCACATGGATATCCCGAGCAAGAGCGGCAGGATGCCGATAAAGATCAGTGACAAGAGCGAATTCGGATCGGGCGAGTCAAACGGCAACAGTCCGAATAGGTTAATGAACGACGTCGGGTCCGGTGCGCTGAGGTCCTGAAACGGGCCAAGCCAGGGTGCGTGCCGCAGTTCGATTGTGACGAAAATCACTTTGTAGAGTGAGAAGAAAATCGGGATCTGCAACAAGATTGGCAG
>CAZDXI010000237.1:0-4972 GCA_964509095.1 uncultured Rhodobacterales bacterium | reverse complement strand
GCAGCAGCTTGAGGATGATATTCTCGACGTCCTCACCCACATAACCTGCTTCAGTCAAAGTGGTCGCGTCAGCCATAGTGAATGGCACGTCCAGAATACGTGCAAGCGTCTGCGCCAACAGAGTCTTACCGCAACCCGTGGGGCCGATCAGCAAAATGTTTGACTTCGCCAGTTCTATATCGCCGCCTTTTTGGGCGTGGTTGAGCCGTTTGTAATGGTTGTGTACCGCAACAGAGAGAACCCGTTTCGCCATCGCCTGACCGATTACGTAATCGTCCAGAACGTCACAGATATCTTTCGGTGTCGGCACCCCTTCGGAAGATTTCAGGCCAGACGCCTTTGTTTCTTCACGAATGATGTCCATGCAGAGTTCGACGCATTCATCGCAAATGAATACGGTTGGGCCTGCGATCAGCTTGCGTACTTCGTGCTGGCTTTTGCCGCAGAAGCTGCAATACAGGGTATTTTTCCCGTCACCGCCAGAATTGCTTGCCATTTTAACCTTTCACGCCCGGTTTATGTTCCGAGCTGCTGTTCGGACGAACGATAGCGTCCAAGTCTAACCAAAATGCCCCGTCCCGAAAGTAACTTAGGCCACAGCCTTCGGCACCACAATCGCAAAAATCGCGCCGTGTCAAAGCTGTGACCTGAGCGTTACGACTTCTCTTCATCGTCGCCTTTGGCACGGCTTTCGACGATCTCGTCGATCAGGCCCCAATCTTTAGCGTCTTCGGGCGACATGAAATTGTCCCGCTCCAACGCCTCTTCGACCTTTTTCAAAGTCTGACCCGTGTGTTTCACATAGATTTCGTTGAGGCGTTTTTTCAGCTTCAGTGTTTCTTCCGCGTGGATCATGATGTCGGTTGCCTGCCCCTGATAACCGCCAGACGGTTGGTGAACCATGACCCGGCTGTTTGGCAAAGAAAAGCGCATGCCCGCCTCACCCGCTGTCAGTAGCAGCGAACCCATAGACGCCGCCTGCCCGATCACAAGTGTAGACACCTTCGGTTTGATGTATTGCATCGTGTCATAGATCGACAAACCGGAGGTCACTACGCCGCCGGGGCTGTTGATATACATGGAAATATCCTTGGAAGGGTTTTCCGCCTCCAAGTGCAAAAGCTGGGCCACAATCAGGCTGCTCATCCCGTCATGCACCGGCCCATTCAGGAAAATGATCCGTTCCTTGAGCAAGCGCGAGAAGATGTCATACGCCCGCTCGCCGCGCGACGTCTGTTCCACAACCATGGGAACCAGTGTGTTCATGTAGGTGTCAATTGGGTCTTGCATTCTCGCCTGCCTTCTCATCGTCCCGCGCACCATAGCCCGGGAACCGTTACAAGAGTCTTAGTATCGGCGTAAAAGGGCTGCAAGGGGTGGTGGTAGCCGCAACAGCCGCTCATCTGATAACCAGCAAGACCCAAGGCGCCTGCGAGGGAAAACTATGACACTTATGGCCGCATGATGGATGTCGGCAGAACCGCTGCGATATCACTAAAATCTTCGTCATAGAGCTGCGTGATCTCTGCAGCTTCAGAAGGACCCCAAAGTCGGAACGACGGACAATCCGGACCAATCGGATGTGCAAGTTGCGCGGCGCGAACCTGCTTGCGAGCTTGCGGAATACGCGCGATCCCGGCGTGTTCGCGCATTAGCATCTCAACAGCGCGTTGAGACATGGTTTGCATTGACGTCTTGCTGCTCTTTTCTGGCACAGAAACTCTGAACTGCGACAACACCTGAGCCTCAATTGCATTGAAATCCTCATACCGCCAAAGCTTCAGGTCGGCATCAGGAAAGGTCGATGTAAGTTCCGCGATCACGTGACCCCAACGCCGTGGCAATTCAATGAGCGAAGCACGTAATGCGTCCAAGTCAAACATGATCCCTCTGCGCAACGCGGTCGTCACGCAAGACGAAAAGAACGCGCCGTAGTCGCGGATCGCAAACAGAAACGTGACATTGGGGTGGTTCAGTTCAGCAGGTAAGGTCATAATCCGCCGCCCAAAATCAGCATAAAGAACGCCTGTTTTCAGAACCTTGCGAGGCGATCCTATTGTGTTTTCTTCACATAAAAGAAGATCCTTCGCACCAGTCTCCGCCAGATGCCCTTCAATGAACGTTCGCACACGGGTTTGCGATTCCGCTTCCCATCCTGTTCCCCAAGCAGGACGCAGCAACACGTCCTGGCCGCGCAAGTCGCTCGGCAAAATCGCGCTGGTGTTAACCGCACGCAAGGCGTCTTTCTGGTCCGACACAATTTGGTGAATGTAAGTCGACGCCGTCTTGTGGGCACCCAGATGCACGATAATGCGACCGGTCTTTAGAAACTGCGACAAAGATTGCGTCATGCCGCGACAGTCTGCCTTGCGTGCACAAGCGTCAAGCCAGTTCGCAGCCCTTGATCGACGCACCGCGAGCGTTAGCTGGCCCCGCATGACAGCACTGACCCATTTCCCGCCGACCCGAGCTGAAGCTTTGAGTCGCCTAAACCGGTTTTTGCCAAAAGCCGGGAAGACTTACGCGGCGCGGCGGAACTATGATCTGGGTGCAGGACAACACAACGATGTCTCCACCCTGTCACCCTATCTGCGTACAAGACTGATAACAGAAGAAGAGGTTTTACACGCGGTTCTGTCCCAGCATTCCCCATCCGCCGCCGAAAAGTTCATACAAGAGATCTATTGGCGCACGTATTGGAAGGGCTGGTTAGAAATGCGCCCGGCCGTCTGGATGCAGTACCAAAGCGATCTGGCCCGCCAGCTGGACAACGTGCAGACGCAATCCGGGCTGAGGGGCGAATGGGAATCCGCCTGCAAGGGCGAGACCGGGATCGATTGCTTTGACCATTGGGCACATGAACTGACAGAGACCGGATACCTGCACAATCACGCGCGGATGTGGTTTGCCTCTATCTGGATCTTCACGTTGGGGCTGCCTTGGGAGTTGGGCGCGGACTTCTTCTTGCGCCACTTGCTCGACGGCGATCCTGCGTCTAACACGCTTGGTTGGCGTTGGGTGGCGGGTATTCAAACGCCGGGCAAGACGTACCTGGCGCGGGTGTCCAATATCTCCAAATTCACTGAAGGACGCTTCCACCCCAAATGGCAACTTGCGGGCGAAGCAACCGCTATCCCGACCCAACCCGCACCAGAGCGCACGCCCTTGCCATTGCCACAAAGCGTTGAAGCGAACCTTCGAACAGGGCTGCTTGTCCACACGGATGATCTATGTACGGACATGTCGCTGCATCCCGCACCCACCGCCACGGCAGTGTTGCGAGCGGAAACCGGATTGTCGCCGCTGCTTCCCGCTCCGCATATTGGTGCATTTCATGATGCGGCGATTGAGGATGCCTTGACGCGACTGAACGTGCCCGCCCCAACTGTGACAACACATGTGGCCAACGACATTGCCGCATGGGTCAAATCCGAAGGGCTTGAACAACTCGTCACGGCTTATGCCCCCGTTGGCCCAACAGCGCGTCTGCTGGATCAGATCGAACAAGCCGCCAGTGTCCCCGTCATCCGGGTGCGCCGCGATTACGACAGTGCGGCTTGGCCCCATGCCACGCATGGCTTCTTCCGGTTCAAGGACAAAATCCCGTCGCTGCTGCGCGGTCTCAACCAGCCGTCGCTGGCACTGTAAACCCGCGACGCAGTTAGTCTCCGATGTGCTCGATCCGGTCGTTGTCGAGGATCTTGGCCCATGTTTTGGAACCCACAACACCGTCTCGGGTCAGCCCATGACTTTCATGAAATGCCTTGACTTCCATTTCGGTTTTGGGGCCAAAAATGCCGTCGTCCTTCAGCAGCAATTGCTGTTGCAGCAGAGCGACCGCTGATCCGCGATCCCCGCGTCGGATCGTGGGCAGTTTGTTTGCGCTGCGGCTGTCACTGTCGATTGTGTCCTGCACTTCCGCGCCGCTCAGACCCAGCCGCCCGAACCTATCCAGTTCCAGTACATCTTTGTAATCAAACACCGGGCACGCCTTGCTTGCCACTTCGCGGTGCCCGTGGAACGTGATCGCCCCGCCATAGGCGTTGTTGATCTCCACACAGAGCTTTTTCAATGTCTTCATCTGCGCAGCGGTGAACTTCTTCTTGTCTAGCCCATGACAACAAATTGCGATCGTGCCCTTGTTGTGCCCGGCCTGCGCGGCAGGTGTCTTGTTGAGCGAGCGCCCGTTTTCCAACGTCCCGTCCTTACGGATAAACAGGTGATACCCCACCCCGGACCAGCCACGCTCCTTGTGCCAGCGATCCATTGTGGCGACATTGTCATGGCTGGCGTGATCTGACGCAGAACAGTGCAAAAACACACGGTCCACCAATCGTGAGGGTTTGTTGAACATCGAAAAATACTCCCGTTTCAAAATATCTGGCCGGATACAAAAACACGTATTCACCCGGTCCGGGTTCAGCTTATGCGTGTCATACCGCGTCTGTCCAGCACCACACGCGAAAGGCGAAATTCTGCCTATACGAGCATCTGCGCAGATTCCTTTTGCAAGCTGTGTCACGTGCTCGTCACATGTTGAGTCTTATCTACGCGTGTATTGGCCGCATCGGGCGGTGCATGCGATCAACAAATTGAAGCCAGGGGGAACCACATGTCACGGAAAGACATTATCAACGATCCGAATATCGGGAACAAAGCCGAAGCATTTGAGGCATTTGACGATATTCCAACAAATCCAAATCTGGATCGCACCATAGGGGATGTGATCAACGCGCGTTATGGTCGGCGGGACGTTCTGCGCGGCGCGCTCGGCGTGTCAGCTGCGACGGCGCTGTTTGGCACATCTGCGTTGGTGGCGCCGACGCAAGCCAATGCGATGGGCAGCTCACGGTACAACTTCACCGAACTGCAATGGGGCAACGACGAAACTCACCACATTGCGGACGGCTATGACGCGGACATCCTGCTGCGTTGGGGCGATCCGATCACGGGTGATGCTCCGGATTTTGAC
>CAZDXI010000236.1:0-5009 GCA_964509095.1 uncultured Rhodobacterales bacterium | reverse complement strand
TGCGCCCGATACTTCTTGGACTTACGAATGGTCTTCTTCAGAACCGGGTGCGTGAAACGACGTTCCACAGACACAGTCACAGTTTGAGCATTTGCGTCAGAGGTCACAACGCCGGTCAAAATACGCTTAGGCATTAGGAGTCCTCCCCAGCTGCTGCTTTGGCTTTTTCGTTCAGGATCGTCTTGACCCGTGCTGCATCCCGCTTGGCACCGCGAATACGGGCCGGGTTTTCCAGCGCGCCGGTGGCTTGCTGAAAGCGCAGGTTGAAGCTTTCTTTTTTCAGGTTGGCCAGCTCCTCACGAAGCTGGTCCGGCGTTTTGTCACGCAATTCATTGGCGTTCATAGCCACTCTTCCTTTCGACATCACCAGACGGCCCCATGTGCACAACGCGTAAGGGTCACCGTGATTCTGGTGGAGATCATGATGAGTGGGTCGTTTAGGCCCCCTGCTGCACTAAAGCAACCCCTTGTTTGCAGCGAGTCGACGCTCTGTCACTTTGGTGTATTCGTTGGGCAGAACCAGAAACACTCTTACACGTGGTTTTCAGATTGTCACCAAAACGGAAACGATTCATTGCAAAGCGTTAACCATATTTTTGCGTGCGCCCGAGATTCAAGGTAACATCCATCGTCCGGCACAGGGGTGTGTGCCAAGGGTGGGAAGGACAATAAGATGCCGACAGAGATGCTTTGGCTGCTGCTGGGCCTGGGAATGTTGTGCCTGCCGTTCATGGACAGCGATTCAGATGAGGGTGACGAGACCACGTCAGAAGACGAACCTGCGTCAGACGATCCGGTGATGGATGTCGGTGATCTGATCATGGATGATCCAGATGTGGACGCACCTTCAAGTGATGATCCAGACACGGATGCGCCGGACAGCGAGGCTCCTGAAACAGAGGACCCCGAACCTGACGTACCTGCTGACGATGAACCCGATGTTCCTGACCAGGACGAACCGGAAGACGACCTGCCCACAGCCGAAGACCCCGAAATCGACGCACCAGAGTCAGAAGACCCGGACGTCGAGCCACCTGCCAATGATGATCCAGACACCGACGCGCCCGACGCAGAAGATCCCACCACGGATGATCCTACTACGGAAGACCCGGACACAGATGTGCCGGCCTCCGAAGATCCGGACTCGGATGCGCCTGACACCGAAGACCCGCCGGCAGAGGAGACAAACTTCCTGTCATGGACCGGCGAACAGACCATCACTGGAACGGAGGGCCGCGACGCCTTGATCCCGATCGGGGATCGTGACTTGCAAAGCCAAACAGACGAGATCGACCTTCTGGGTGGCGACGACATTACACAAATCGTGACCGACACCGGCACAACCGTTCTGGGCGGAGACGGTGAGGACACGCTGATCAGCACCGGCCAAAACAACGTTCTGGATGGCGGCGCTGATAATGACACCTTGAGAACCGTCGCAGGAAACACATTGTTGGGCGGTGCGGGCGACGACACCCTCGTGATTAATTCGGCGCAGTCGACCACCACGACGGATACCCTCGCCGATGGTGGCGACGGGGCTGATGTGTTCGGGGTCGCGGTTTCTGCTGAGACGGCCTCCGACCCTGCTATAGGTGAGGTTCGTCTGACCGGAGGCGCAGGTGCGGACACCTTTGACGTCACAATCTCGCTGGAGGCCTTCGATGCGACCAGCATGGCCGAGGCAACAGAAGATGCCCCGCAACTACTTCTGATCGAGGATTTCGAACCGGGCGTGGACATGTTGATGCTGCAACTCGCGGCCACTTCAGCGAACGACACATCCGAGATTTCGGATGTGTCCGTGGAGCCTGTAAATGACACCGACGTCGACATCGTTCTGACCTTCACCGATCCCGATGCCACTACACCGTTAACAGCCTCGATCCGCTTGTCGGGCGTAAGCGAACTGAACGCTGAGGATATCATTCTGGTGCAGTGACACCGTTGCAAATCGCAGATCAATTGCCCTCTCGCCTCGCCTCGTCGCCTGCGTTAGAACCCCTGCATGGCCACGATATCCAACCTTTTTGTAACCCCGCTATATCAGGCGACCCTGTCTGACCTTGGCACGCTGGACATCGGTGAGGTCGAAGCGGCCTGCTGGTCCATTGCGGAAGACGACGAAGCCGGTCAGGACTGGTGCGACGCCAATGGCTTTCCCGGCTACACGTCTTATGCGTCCTTGTCTGACCTGCCATGGCGGTTCCCGATCTTTGCTGATCTGGTCAAGGTGCTTGACGCGCATGTCGCAGCATTTGTGGACCAGCTCGACTTTGACCTTGGGGACAAGCAGGTGGTGCTGGAGGACATCTGGATCAATATTCTGCCCCCCGGCGGCATCCACACCGGGCACATTCATCCCCATTCCGTGATCTCGGGCACGACCTATATCGCGTTGCCGGATGGATCCGCCTCTATCAAGTTTGAAGACCCGCGCTTGTCGATGATGATGGCCGCCCCAGCGCGCAAGGCAGACGCGCGTACGGAATTGCGGACATTCCACTATGTCGCGCCCGCTGTTGGGGATGTGTTGTTGTGGGAAAGCTGGCTGCGCCACGAGGTGCCGTTGAACATGGCCGAAGAAGAGCGAATTTCGGTTAGCTTTAACTACAAGTGGGCCGAATAGCCCGCGCATTCATCCCGTCTTGCGCCCCCACATGACCCGGTTCCAGGCCGCCTCGTGGAAAAAGTAGGACAAGAACCCTACAGCCATACCAACCAACGCAATGCCTGACCCAGCACTCAGCGATCCGGTGAAGATATATCCGACGAGTGTCATCACAACGAAACCTGACAGTTGCCACGTCACAGATTTCAGCAATAGCCGTTTGCGTGTGTCCATTGAGATTTCCAGTCCGTTAGCGATGTCTTTGCCTTGTCTATCCAGGCCGGCAACGTGAGGGAATTCCCAATCTTGTAAACATTTGACACGCGATGTGACAAATATCAGCAAATGTAATTTTACCCACAACCTCAGAAAAGGAACTTGCAGCCAAGCGTTTCGCGCAGGGCTTGGACCAGCTCATCTACGGTTTCCGCGTTTACATAAGTCCCGCCTGTGGTTTCCGCCATGCAGGCCGACACAGCATTGCCGTCCAAGTAATCACTGACCTTGTCATCAGTCCACGCGAAGTAATCGCCGCGCACCTTGTAGCCGATGACATGGATCGTGAGGTCCTTTGCATCCGCATGCAGTTGCGCTGCCAATTGGCAGGGCGCACCGCCGCAGGTCTCCTTCCCATCCGTCACCAACACAATCGCGCCAGGCTTGGTTTGGTAGTCGAGCGTTTCAGCGGCCATGTCCACCGCCTCGGTCAGCGCGGTTGAGCCTTCGGGTTGTAGCGCGTTCACGTCCGAGATGATCTGATCGGCGGCGTTCTGTGTGGGCGGGAACCGCAGGTCCAATCCTGTGCACTCATCCACCCCGCCGGGACCGTAGATCACAAGGCCCAGCCTCCGGTTCGCTGCAATCTCCGGCACCGCTTCGGCCACCGCCCGTCGTGCTTCAAAGATGCGGGGCTCTTCGATCAGGTTGAACCCGGTTTCCGCCATAGAGCCGGAACCATCGAACACGATCATCGCGTCTTCGGAACAATTGTCGGTGGCGCTGGCGGCGGTGGTTGTCAGGAGAAGGGCGAAGATGGCTTGGCGCATGGTGTATTCTGCCACTTTGCGACCGGGTCTGTCGATGACCCAAAAGTAGGCCAATGCGCGCACGACCTGAGGGCGGTTGGGCCAGTTGGGAATTTGCAACGAACCCAGCGGATGATCTTCAGCGGGACGTCACCAAAACGCGCGCCCTCCGGGGGGAGGGTTCGCAGGCTTCCCGGAAACGCGCCAGCGGCGCGTTTCGCCTGCGGACGGGCGGAGCCCCGGCATGCGCGCGTTGGCCGGGTTGGGAGCCCGGCTGGGGTGAGTAGTTCAAGGTTACTCAACGACACCAGATATATTGTGACCCAAGCGCTCTGCTGCAGCACCAAGTAAAAGCTTGGTTCCCACTAGAATAATTTCTGCATCAGGCAATGTGTGCATACCATGTTCGATGTATCGGTTTAGAAACGGTCGATCGTACATAAGATCCAAAATTCTAAGATGATTAAAATAGGCTTTCCACTCCCATTGGGAAAATTCGTCGCGGTTCTGCTCCATTTGCTGACTTATCTCATCTGGCACTGACCGATGTTCTAAGTTGCCAAAAACGACTTCCAGAAATTTCAGTTCATCAAAACTATCACGAGCGACACAATAGGAATCGTAAGTATTGTGTCCTAGCTTCTTGCAAAACCGATCATCTTTGCCGGAACCAAAGATTACCAACTTAAGCGTCAACTCCGAAGCTAAACCCAAGTTTTGCAGCATTGGTCCGGCGTAAAAGTTAAGATCCTCCCGAACCTGATTTTGGTGAAACAAAATTTCCGCAGCTACCAAATATGCTTCAGCCCACTTCATTCGAAGACCAAGTTCTTCGAAACTTCTCTTTGGCCATTTGTCTTTCAGTCCAATTGCAGCAGATGCGCGTCCAGACATTGGACTTTGCTCCCCAAAAATTGACCCCCGCCAGTTTCCTGACGGGGGCTTCAATTCTCTTATTCGACCGAGTGGGTTCTCATCGCTTTTGCGGGCAAAAGCGACTGCCACCCACCCGTCGCGACAAGCGCGACGTTACCAATCCTCGCGGACAACAACCCGTGTCTTGATCGGCAGCTTCATCGCGGCGAGGCGCAGGGCCTCACGGGCGATGTCGTCGTTTACACCGTCGATCTCGAACATCACGCGGCCGGGCTTGACCTTTGCGGCCCAACGGTCAACGGAGCCTTTACCCTTACCCATCCGCACTTCGATCGGCTTGGCTGTCACGGGCACATCGGGGAAGATGCGGATCCAGACACGGCCTTGCCGTTTCATGTGGCGGGTCATGGCACGACGCGCAGCTTCGATTTGCCGGGCAGTCACACGCTCAGGTTCCAGCGCCTTCAGGCCATAGGTGCCGAAGTTCAGGTCAGACC
>CAZDXI010000235.1:0-5009 GCA_964509095.1 uncultured Rhodobacterales bacterium | reverse complement strand
TTGCTCACCCAATCGAGGTGGCTGAAAATGCCATAAGGGAACCCGTGCCCCCATGCGCCCATCAAAAGCGGGCGGAAGATTACTAGCGTGACATAAGCCAGGATCGCGAAGCTGAATGCGAAGGGCACGTGGTAACCCATGCCTAGCTTGCGGCAGATTTCGACCTCCCTCAGCGCCCAGCAACAAAATGCCCCGGTCGCGCAGATCGTGATCACCTGCCACAAGCCTCCATCCAGCAGTGGCGCAAGCCCCAGTCCATAGCTTAGATCGGGCGGCGCGATATTGATCAGCCAGGGATTGAACGTGCCTTGCTGGGACGCGCCCCAAAAGATCAGAACAGTCCCTAACAATGCGAAGAACGCCCCGAGAACTCCGAAAAAGCCGACGTAGAAAGGTCCGACCCAAAAGTCGAACAAATCGCCGCCGATCAGTGTCCCCCCGCGAATGCGATATTTTCTCTCGAAGCTGAGCAAGGCCATCTTCTTATCCCTCGTAAACGGGTCCTGCGCCGAACGCACAGCCCTTTAGAATCTGTTGGTTTGCTGCGGGCGGACGGGGGCGCACTGTCGTCCCGCCCGCAGCTGTAGTTGTGACCTTCAGGTCTGGTTTATTCCGCCGCTTGCGCTGCGATTTCAAACCAGTTGAAGTGATCCGTGCTCAGCAGGACGAGGTGAATCATCACCGCGAGCAAGAACAGGAAAACGCCTTGGGCGACAAACACCCGACGCGGATCGAAGATGAGCCAGATCTTGTAGAACTTTGCCATGTCTCAATCCTTCCTCAGAACCACGGACGCCAGAAGAACACTGCAATATGAGCGATAATGGCAACCATCGTGAAAAGCTGGAGCCCGCTCATATAAACAGAGTGCAGTTCTTGCGCCTGTTCGTCTGTGAGACCTGTAAAGGACAGGTCGCTTCTATCAGCCATTAGTATTCCTCCGGAATGTAATGCTGACGCCGCGCACCCCGCGGCCAGGTCCTTTGGGGGTCGCCCCCCGCCGGGCTCTGCCTGCCATCTCTGACAGCCAGTCTCGTGATCGCACAGGCGCACACTTGGGCGAAAACTCGTATATTAGGGTCTTTGTCATTAGCCGTGAAAGATCATGGGCGTAATGATCCGGGCCTGCGACCAAGCCGACTTAATCGGGCTTTTACGCTGGAAACTTCCCGTCCGGGCAACGCCCAGCAGCCATGTCAGGCAGGACAGCGGCAGTGTCGCAATGAAAACCAACCCGAAATAGGTCATGAATTCAGCCTTGGGCGGCTTTCGCGATCGCGTCGCCTCATGCGCTGTTTGGTTCGAGATATCTGTCATGTCTGATCCTCCCGTTGATCAGCTCCGGCTGCTGCCGGATCCAAAGCGCGCACGGTTTCAAGAACAACACGATCTGCCCCCGCTTCGAGAGCGGCTTTCTCAGCCGCATCCCGCAACGTTTTTGCCGCAGAAATTCGTGTCAAAATCGGATGGGTCGCCACGATGCGATCCAGCATAGCCTGTGCATCGTCATCCCATGGGAAATCCCGCTTGAGGGTTGTTGGCGTGGCCTCGACGCTGTCCATCTCGGTGCCAAGCGGCAGAATATGGAACAGCGCATCAAACAGCCCGTTGCAGATTTCCTGCACGAGGTAGGTCGCCCCGGCATAGCCCATGAACGGTGTTCCCGTCGCGCGCCGGATCGCAGCTCCCGGGAAGCTTGCCGGTATGAACGCAGGGCTGGGTCCATGCCCGCCCTTCATTTCGGCAAGGTACATTTTCTCGTTGATGGAACCCATTACGATCAAAGGTCGCTTCTGCCCCATCAGGGCGCGCACTTCTTCGTTGTTCGTTTTCTTCCCGGCGGTTCTGGCCACCGCAAAGGCGCAGGGCAAGCCGAGGTCTTCTTCCAGAAACAGGCGGATCCCACGAGCATAGGTCTCATTCGCCACGATAGCGAAATTCGCCGTGGCAAAGAAATCCTGCGTCACTGACCGCCACAAATCCCAAACGGGCTTGATGGTCGAGTGCTTCTCGCGGGTGATAAAAGGTTCGGGGTCGAGACCTACGAGGTTCCCCAGTGCGCGCAGGAACTTCGTTGTGCTCTCGACCCCTATCGGCGCTTGCAAGTATGGCTTGGCAAGAAGCTCACACAGCCCGCGTCCGAACTCGCGGTACATGCAGATATTCACATCCGCATTTACCAAATTTCTCATCTCGGCCACATGGGCGCCCAGCGGCATCACCATGTTGACTTCACATCCAATTCCTTCGACCAGCCTGCGGATTTCCGCGAGGTCAGAAGGCATGTTAAAGGTGCCGTACATCGGCCCAAGGATGTTTACGCGCGGCTTAGAGCCTTCTTCGCGTTTCTTTTCCGGAGGCATACGCCCCTTCGTCATCCCGAATTCCGTAAAGATCCAGGTCATCGACCGGTCAGCCGCTTCCCATTGGTCTTCGTCAATCGTGCGCGGCAAGAACCGCTGAATATTCGTGCCTTGAGGCGTTACGCCCCCACCGATCATCTCGGCAATAGAGCCAGTCACAACAACTGCTGGCAACGCCGGATCAAGCACTTTCCAAGCGCGTTCCATCGCCTCTTCGGTGCCCTTGCCCATTTCTTCTTCAGCAAGACCCGTGACCACGATGGGCAACTCATGCGGCGGCAGCGCGTCGGTGTAGTGCAGCACGCTGGTCACCGGCAGGTTTTCACACCCGACTGGTCCATCGATCACAACCTGAAGGCCTTTTACGGCGCAGAACGCGTAAACTGCGCCCCAATAGCCCCCGGCCCGATCATGATCCTGGACCAACATCAGATCATCTCCGCCGCTTTGGCTGCCTTTGCAGCGCGATCCAGCTTCTTCTGATTTTGCGCGCGGAAGTTTGGTTGCAGGTTCGGGTCACCCTCCCAGACGCCTGCAGTGTCTTCTTCTCCCACCCCTTCAAAGAAGGCTTTCATATGCTCCATGCGCCCTTTGTTGGCGATGGCGGCATTCACAACTTGGCCGAGCGAGCCTGCCCCCGCAGGACCCATCAAAGGACGCGCGGAAATCAGGTTCGTGAAATACAGCGACGGGATGCCAAGCTCTTTGCCCTTCTGCACAACCGGGGTCGTCCCGATCGCCAAGTCAGGCTGGAACGCTTCCATCGCCGCGCAGTCATCTTCAAGGGACGCACGGAATTTCACATCCACGCCCTTGGATGCGAGCCATGCTGCGTCTTCGGTGTTGTAAGGCGTCTTCGGGCAAGCCGTGCCGACATAAGGAATGTCCGCACCGCTTTCGATCAACAGGCGCGCAACCAACAGTTCCGAACCTTCATATCCCGACAGCGTGATGCGTCCCTTGACTGGGACGGACGCAAGCGCGCCTTCAATCGCCGGTTTGAACATGTTCTGCGCATCGGCAATCTTTGTTGCCGCAAGGCCAAAGGTTTCCCCGATGTTGGCCAACCAGGACATCGTCCCATCCAGACCAACCGGAGCAGAGCCTAACACAGGGCGTCCGGCGGCTTCGAACTCGCGGATCGCACTTGTGTAAAAAGGATGGATCGCGGCCACCGCACCGCAATCAAGTGCGGAATACAGCTCTCGCCACTCGCGACACGGCACAACTGGTCCAGCTGCCAGTCCGAGAGGAGCCAGCAACTGCCCAATCACCATGGGATCGGCGGGGAACATCTCGCCGAGCAGAGTCACGGTTGGCCTATCGGAGACGCCTCCATCAGGAGCGGCGACGGGCCCCGCTTCAATCTCTTGGCGGGCATAGTTCAACATCGCACCAGCCAGCACATCTTTGGCCTCAGCATGGGTCGGAACCCCAAAGCCGGGTACATCAATCCCAACGATCCGCACGCCGTTGATCTCATCCGGGAGCAAGCGCAGCGGCACGCCAGACGCCGTTGGTACACAGAGGTTTGTCACCACGATGGCGTCGTATTTCTCGGGATCGGCAAGTTCATAGACGCTCTCGCGAATATCCTCGAACAGCTTGCCTGTCACCAGTGTCTCGGAGTTGAAAGGCACATACCCAACCGACCGGCGCGCACCATAGAAGTGTGATACAAAGGTCAGCCCATACACACAGCAAGCAGACCCGCTTAGCACAGTCGCCACCCGGCGCATTCGCAACCCAACGCGCAAGGAACCAAAAGCTGGGCACATCGATTGCGGCTTGTCATGCGGGCCTTGCGGATAATCCGCTGCGAATTTCTCAAGCAGTTCAGAATTGCCTGCCATTTCGGCGGCCTTCTTCATCTCGGACCCCGAGTGACAGCCAAGGCCGCTCCCGTCACCCTTGGGCATGTCAGCTTCGCGTGGGTGACCTTTGATCACCTCGGCATCGGCTGCGCCGTCATATGTGACTTCGTCGCTCATGCTTCGTCGTAAACCACTTCAAGAGACTCTTTCGGCGCCGCGTTCTTGCCGCGCATGTCCATGTCGGTCGCGGGTTCCAGCGTGATGCCAGCACCCGTTTCAGACCCGTCGAACAATTCCAGCAATCCATCCTGGCTCAGCGGCGTTGGACGCACAGGCGGCGCATCCGCCACGTTCACTCCAAGTTCTTCGAACAGCACACCCCACTGAGATTCTGCCGTTCCGACAATCTGGTAATTCGCGGACTTTTTGCGCAGGTCATCATCCTGTGGGATCGACGCGAGCACGGGGATGTCTACGGCTTTGGCGAAGGCTTGCGCTTCTCCGGAACCGTCGTCTTTGTTAATGACGAGACCCGCCACCCCAACGTTACCACCAAGTTTGCGGAAATATTCGACTGCCGAACAGACATTGTTAGCCACATAGAGCGACTGGAGGTCATTTGAGCCAACGAGGATCACCTTCTGTGCCATGTCACGCGCGATGGGCAGGCCAAAACCGCCGCACACCACGTCGCCAAGGAAGTCGAGCAGAACATAGTCAAAGTCCCAATCATGGAACCCCAGCTTTTCGAGCAGTTCGAAGCCGTGAATAATCCCACGCCCACCGCAGCCGCGCCCGACCTCCGGGCCTCCGAGCTCCATCGCAAAGACAC
>CAZDXI010000234.1:0-5022 GCA_964509095.1 uncultured Rhodobacterales bacterium | reverse complement strand
AATTCGCGCTCATACTGAACTGTGGACGTGATGTTCAAACCCAAAGACACCAGATCGCCACCCGCCCCACGGTGGTCCATCAGCTTGATGTATTGGTCATTCCAAAGCCGCAAAGTCACGGGTTTCGGGGCGGCTTCCTGTCGCCGGTGCATCATAAAGGCACGCCAATCGGCCATAGTTAGTTCGCCGGTATCGACGATACCTTCTTCGGTCAGCAATTGGAGAATCCGGGCATAGGCGACGCCCGGTTGAACTTCTTCTAACCCGTCAAACACGACCATATAGGCTTCATTCGCAGCGATCAGTCTGTCGTCATTGTCAAAAAAAGCAAAGCCGTCCTGAATAGTTTGAATGGAATGCCACAAGCGGCGTTCTGCAATTTCCAGGTTATGTGTCGCGACGGACAAGTCGGACTTCACTCGCCTGTTTTCGTCACGAACGGACGCGACTTCAGCGCGGGTTTCGACAATCTCTTCGGACAAGGCTTGGGCATGCAAGCCGAGCTTGCGGTTTGCCGCATAGAGCTCTGCTTGTTTCAATTCCAGCAAGCGTTCCGCAGCCAATCGGCCACGGCGTTCTGCCGCGAGCTTTTCTGCCAGACTCATTCAGTGCCTCAATCCAAATTCAACACAAGGAATCCGGCATTAAGGTGAAAATCCGCTTAACCGTGTTGGAATTAGCGGCGGCCTTCCCGCAACCAAGCCGCAATGATGAGACCGGCACCCAGCAGAAGGCCCAACCACGGGGGCAAAAGCGACATCTGACGCACATCAAGTGTTTCATAGGCGTTGCGTGGCGTAATCCCGATCCAGCCGCGCCCGGAGGCGGGGCGTCCGTCACGCACTGTGCGCAAAGACGGCATACCGTCTTCCAGATGAACCGTACCGCCCCGACGAGCTTCCGCCAGCGGGGTAAGAATGTCGGAGGTCGCAATGGTCTGTTCAAACTCGCGCGGTGCGGCGGGCCCAAGCCCGATAACAGTTTCCAGAACGCCATCATTTAACCGATACAGTCCGATATCTGGACCTTCAAAGCGGCCTTCGAACAAACCGGGGCGGGTTTCAGTCATCGGGACGACGACGAGGTTCCCATCCGGGGTCGTCACAGTGACATTGCCCACCTCATCAGACATGGTGCGGCGCTGAATCCGCATGGACTGACCTACGGCATCAGCGGTCAGAGCTTCTTCTTCCAGCTCTGGTTCGCCCATCATCCAGTGCGCCAGCCGACGCAACAGTTCCAGTTGCGGTCCGCCGCCTTCGTGCCCCTTTGACCAAAGCCAAGCGTGATCAGACGCCAACAGTGCTACGCGTCCTTCATCCACGCGGTCCAAAACAAGAAGCGGGCGATCCTCGACACCGGACATCACAACGTGCCCTGACCTTGGGCGCACATCAATCTGGCGTAGCCAGCGGCCCCAGTCTCCAATGGCGGGCAGGCCTTCCGTCACCGGGTGGCGTTTGCCAACATCGGTGACAGTTGGGCGATAGGGTTCTTCAACAACGCGTGCAGTCGGTTCGGCTGGAATGACTGTTCCAAGCGGGGAGCGGAAAATGCTCGACGCGCCCGCGAAATCCGGGCCCGCCGCGACCAGCACGGCCCCACCTTTGCGCACATAGCTCGCCACGTTGTCGAGGTAGATCGACGGCAAGATACCGCGTCGCTTGTAGCGGTCGAAAATAATCAGATCGAATTCATCAATCTTGTCGAGAAACAGCTCCCTCGTCGGGAAGGCAATCAGGCTGAGTTCGGTCACAGGAACATTGTCCTGCTTTTCCGGTGGGCGCAGGATCGTGAAATGCACAAGATCAACCGAACTGTCTGACTTCAACAGGTTGCGCCACGTGCGTCCGCCTTGATGCGGTTCACCCGATACCAGCAATACCCGCAGTCGGTCGCGTACGCCATTCATCTGGATCAGCGCGGTGTTGTTGCGCGTTGTTAACTCTCCGTCCTCTCCGGGTACGGTGAATTCAATCACGTTGCGCCCGCCATGCGGAAGCGTCACGGGCAGGTCAAGGTCTTCGCCCACGGGCACGCGAAAGGATTGTGGCGGCGCGCCATCAACGGACACTTGCAACTGCGCCTGTGTTGCCTCTGGCGCAGCGCCCTGATCTTCGATGCGCAGGGTCAAAGTAACCGGTTCTCCGATGATGGCGAAGGCAGGCGCACCGGTGACGATTAAACGGCGGTCCCAATCGTCTGCTTCTCCGGTCTGCAGCAGATGGAACGGTGCAGGGATATCCGGCGCAAATTCCGCGTCATGCACACGACCATCAGAAACAGCAACAACGCCAGCAATGCGGGCGCGCGGTTCTTCGGCCATTGCTGTGGCAAGCGCGCTCATCAGTTGTGTGCCTGTGTTCCCGTCTCCGTCGGGTACTGCTACGCGACGAAGTTCGGTATTGCCTCGGGCATCTACGGCGCGTGTCAAAGCCTCGACCGCTGCGTCGGTTTGCTCGGGTCGGTTTTTCAGGCTTTGGCTGGCGCTGCGATCTTCGAGCAATATCACGATGTCAGACAGCGGCGCGCGATCTTCCTGTAGGTACACAGGACCCGACAAAGCCAGCAGCACGATCAACCCGGCAAGTCCACGCAACGCCCAACCGGACAAGCCGCGCCAAAGTGCAAGGCCTACAATCGCAACAAAAGCAGCGGCTAGTATAGCAAGCACAAACCATGGCAGCAGTGGAGAGAAGAACACGGATCCCGTCATTGACCCAGCCTTTCAAGCAGCGCAGGGACATGCACCTGATCCGATTTGTAGTTCCCGGTCAGCACATGCATCACCAGATTGACCCCGAAACGCAGCGCGAACTCTCTTTGACGTTCTCCGGCATAGCCATTCCCGATTGGCAGAAGTGGACGACCATTTTCGTTGGTAGCCCAGGCAGACGCCCAATCATTTCCGCCAATGACGACGGGTGTCACTCCATCGTTAAGGTTGCGAAACGGCATGCCTTCGATGGCTTCTGCATCAGGAGGCGCGGCCTCAACCCAGACGGTGCGTCCAGTATGTCGGCCGGGGAACTCTTGCAGAAGATAGAACGTCCGCGTCAAAACATGATCTTCCGGAACCGGCTCCAGCCGTGGGATGTCCAGCGGAGACGCCAATTGCTGCAATTTGCGCCCGTTGGGGCTGCTGGCTCCGAGGCCCGTTATGTCGGCATCCCGCGTATCAAACAGGATCAATCCACCAGAACGCAGATAGGCGTTTAGCCGGGCATACGCCTCCGCGGACGGGCGTGGCTGATCGGCGGTGATAGGCCAATACAGGATCGGAAAGAACGCCAGTTCGTCTGTCTCTAGGTTCACACCAATCGGATCAGCGGGCTCGACCGATGTGCGGAAGAAAAGGGTGTCCGACAACCCGCGCAAGCCAGCGCCCGCGACATCGTCCACTCGGGAATCCCCGGTCAGCACATGGGCCAGAACGAGTTCGGCAGAAGACGTGACAGCGAAATCCTCATCTGATGTCTGCGCTTGTGAGGTTTGTGGCCACAGCAGCACCAAGCCAATCAGGGCTGCAGCCACATTTGCCTTGGGGCCAGTCAACCGCCCGGACAAGGCCAGCGATGCCAGAACGTCCACCATCAAAAGCACCAGCGCAAGCGACAACAGGATGCCACCCAGTGGCAATTCGCGCTGCGTGTTCAGCCCAATCACACGGACCGACGCAGGCCATTGTGCCTGTACCAAGACATCCTCGGCGCCAATCACATTTCGGGCGAGCGTGCGGTTTTCGGATTGATAGACACCGGGTGGCAGTTGCGGACCCAATGGATCGCTTACAAGCGTGGGCCCATCGATCCCCGGCAGGGCTCCTGCATTTGCCAGTTGTCCGCGACCATCCAAAACGCGCAGCGCTGTCCAAACCGTGCCTTCCAGATCATCCGCACTTGGCGCCTGCGTGCCGGACAACACCGACAAACGTTCCAACATCTGCACAAACAGAACCGAAAGCGGCAGGTTCGACCATTCCGCGTTCGCGGTTACATGAAACAGCACCACTTGTCCCAGTCCCACGGTCTTGCGTGTGACCAGCGGTGTGCCATCGGTCAGTTCCGCGATCACGCGTTCCGCCAATCGCGGATCCGGTTGCGCCATGACCTGAGCCGTGACACGCACGTCTTCTGGCACCTGCAACCCGGTAAACGGTGAACTGTCGGTGAAGGGCGCCAGCGACTTTGGTTCGCCCCAGCTCATTGCGCCACCAACGGTCCGGCCGCCCGCGCGCAATCGCACCGGCATCAAGGGCGCTTCTTCCGAACGGCTCAGATCGCTGGCTGCAATCCTTGGTCCGGCAAAGCGCAGCAACAGGCCGCCATTTTCCACCCATTCGGTCAGCGCTTCCGTTTCGTTGTCAGCCAGAATGGCGACATCGGCCAGAACGATCACATCCGGGTTCGCGGGCAGCACGTCACCCAGCGGTGCATTCAACAGGTCCACATGGGGTTCCAGCGCCTGTTCAAGGTAATGCAGCGGTGACAGCAATTGCAGCCCTTCGCGATCTTCCCGACCAGAGATCAACGCGACCTCCCTTTGGCGCAGCGCATCATCCACCAGTGTTGTCGCGCCGGCGCTTTGGTGGCCTTCTATGGCAAATTGCGTGATGCGTGCACGTAGTTCGGCAGGCAAGGACAACTCCGTTTCCGCAGTTTGATCTCCAGCACCAAAACTTGCCGGGATGCGAGCCAGAATTGCCTCATTCCCCGCAGGATCGGTTCCTCTTGCGATGAATGTCACATCGCGAGGCGCGCCCGCGTCGGGGCGACGAGCCTCCAACTTGACCACCCCTTCGGCATATTGAGCAGGCGCGAGGCCAAGCGCACTTGCACTACCCTGAAGCGCGGTCACAGAGCCTCTTTCATTCAAAGCATCCAACAAGTCGGCGTGGCCTGCGTAGGTCAGGCCGTCACTCATCCAAAGCGTATCAAACGATCCCACCTCTGCCAGACTGTCCACGGCTGACGTCAGTGTCTCTGCATTGGGTTGCCATGCGTTGGGTTCCAGTGCTGCCAA
>CAZDXI010000233.1:484-5024 GCA_964509095.1 uncultured Rhodobacterales bacterium | reverse complement strand
CCGAAGTGAAAGGCTATGGCCTGTCGGGTGATGCCTATCACATTACCGCACCGTCCGAGGATGGCGAAGGCGGCGAACGCTCCATGCGCGCCGCGCTGCGCAATGCAGGGCTGGAGGCCAGCGATATCGATTACATCAACGCCCATGGAACTTCGACCATGGCCGACGTCATCGAACTGGGTGCGGTAGAGCGTTTGCTGGGCGATCATGCTGGCAATGTGACCATGTCGTCGACCAAGTCAGCGACAGGACACCTCTTGGGTGCTGCAGGGGCGATCGAAGCAATTTTCTCCATCCTCGCGATCCGGGATCAGGTTTGCCCGCCGACGATCAATCTGGACAACCCGGCGGCGGAAACGGCGATCGATCTGGCCCCCAATGCCAAGCGGGAGCGCAAAGTGGATGTGGCGCTGTCGAATTCCTTTGGCTTTGGTGGGACCAATGCCAGCGTGATCTTTACCAAGGTGTAAGCGACCATGTGGCGACATATCGCGTCCAACGCGGTGACATTATTGATGGTGGGCCTGTTCCTGCTCGGTGGCGTGATCCTGTGGGGGCGCGGCGAGTATACGGCGGCCGGTCCGTTAGATGCGCCCATGTGTGTTCAGGTGGCCGGCGGCAGCAACATGTCTCGGGTTTCTCGTGAACTGGAAGAGGCAGGTGCGATCAGCTCTGGTGCGATCTTTCGGATGGGCGCGGACTATCAGGACAAAACTCAATCGCTGAAGGCTGGGTCATTTTTGGTAGAGGCAGAAGCCTCAATGGCCGATATCGTGGACGCGGTGACACGTGGCGGGGCCAGTACCTGTGGAACAGAGATCGTCTACCGGATCGGTGTCAATCGTCTGCGCGTTCAGGTGCGTGAACTTGACCCGGTCACAAACCGCTTCGTTGAAAAAGCCCAATTCGATGTGGGTGAGGATGACGTTGACCCACTTTATACCGAAGTCCGGCAAGAAGCAGACACGCGCTACCGCATCGCGTTTGCAGAAGGCGTGACAAGCTGGCAGGTCGTGAACAGTCTGCAGTCTATGGACGTGTTGGATGGGGAAATTGCCGAGGTGCCGCCAGAGGGGGCGCTTGCCCCAAAGAGCTATGAAGTGCGACCGGGCGACGACCGTGCAGAACTTGTCGCAGAGATGGCGGAAGCTCAAATTGAGCGGATCAGCCAGGTCTGGGCGAACCGGAACACAGACGTTCCTTTGGAAACACCCGAAGAACTGCTGACGCTGGCCTCCATCATTGAAAAAGAAACCGGCGTGGCCGAAGAACGCGGTCAGGTTGCGTCTGTTTTCGTCAATCGTCTGAACCGTGGCATGAAGTTACAAACGGACCCCACGGTGATTTACGGCATCACGCGGGGAGAAGGCGTGCTGGGACGTGGGTTGCGCCGTAGTGAGCTTCGCGCACGCACGCCTTGGAACACCTATGTGATTGATGGGCTGCCACCCACACCTATTGCCAATCCGGGTCTTGCCAGCCTTGAAGCCGCGGCCAACCCACCTGAAAGCCCTTACATCTTCTTTGTGGCCGATGGGACAGGGGGGCATGCATTTGCTGAAACGCTGGATGAGCACAACGCCAATGTCGCGCGCTGGCGTCAGATCGAAGCGGAACGGGCGAACTCAAACAACTGATAGATGCCAGTTCCGGTTTGCTGCGAGGCGCGCATGAAAAAGCGCGATGAGCGCACGCTCCATTAGGGATTTGTTAATGTTACCGTACGCTTACGGCGTTACGTTAACCCTTTTTTAATTGACTCTCCGAGCGCTGAAATATAGAACCGTTAGCACGCTAGAAGATATGAACAGGTCTTGGAACTGGCCATCACGAAGCCAGCCAATTTGCTCCTATCTCTCGTGCGGGGACCCCTTGCGAACCATCTTGGAGACCCTTGCACCATGACCATGATCTCTTTGGACACCAAAATTACGGAAGAAGAAAACCTGCTCGCAAGCGCGCGTAAGGCGTTTGCATTGGCGCGGGAGGAAATCGAACGAATGGCAGAAGCCGTCGCGGACACCAACATGAAAGAAGCCGAAGAGGCCATCCCGGGGTTCCGCAAAATTCACACTTTCCTCCAGATTTGCACAGAAACGGAGAACCGCCTTGCAAACGTCAAACAGCAAAAAGTCGGAATTGCCCAGAACGGGTTCGCTCTCGACCTCGACACCGCACGCCTTGAAATCGGGCGCAAGTTGGATCGCCTCCGCGCCGCCGCAGGTGCAGAATGACTTCCTGCAGAGCCTTGAAGAGGGAGAGCTGCGCGCTCTCCCTTACCTGTTCGACTTCTGGGCCTTTGATCACCAGTTGCCACCCGACGGCGATTGGCGATCCTGGGTCATCCTCGGTGGACGTGGGGCCGGAAAAACACGTGCCGGCTCCGAATGGGTTCGCGCGCAGGTCGAAGGCCCCATGCCACTTGATGCCGGGCGCGCCAAACGCGTGGCATTGGTGGGCGAAACATACGATCAGGTCCGCGATGTGATGGTCTTTGGGGACAGCGGCATCATGGCCTGTTCCCCTTTGGATCGCGCACCCACATTCGAGGCCTCCCGCCGTCGGCTTGTGTGGCCGAACGGCGCGGTCGCATCGATGTATTCGGCCAACGATCCCGAAGCCTTGCGCGGCCCGCAGTTTGATGCAGCGTGGGTGGATGAGCTTGCCAAATGGCCCAACGCGCAGGACACGTGGGATATGTTGCAGTTTGCGCTGCGCTTGGGCGACGACCCGCGCGTCTGCGTGACGACAACACCGCGCAATGTGGACGTGTTGAAACGCCTGCTCAAAAGCCCGTCCACTGTACAAACCCATGCCAAGACCGAAGCCAATCGCGCCAATCTGGCCGCGTCCTTCCTTGAAGAAGTGCGCGCCCGCTATGAAGGGACCCGTCTTGGTCAACAGGAACTCGACGGGGTGATGCTGTCGGATGCGGAAGGCGCGATGTGGACCAGCGAGGGGCTGGAAACCTGCCGTGTGAAAGACATCCCCGACCTGAACCGCATCGTCGTTGCGATTGACCCGTCGGTGACTGCTGGCGGAGACGCTTGCGGGATCGTTGTGGCAGGCGCGGTATTTGACGGCCCGCCACAGGACTGGACAGCGTATGTTCTGGCCGATTGTACGCTGGACAAAGGTTCTACGCTGGATTGGGCCAAGGCGGCGATTGACGCGATGGTGCAATTCGGCGCGGACTGCCTTGTGGCCGAGGTCAATCAGGGCGGCGATCTTGTGGAAAACGTCCTGCGGTCTGTCGATCAGTTTGTACCGTTCAAGGCCGTGCATGCATCGCGCGGGAAGGTCACGCGGGCAGAACCAATTTCGTCCATTTACCAGCAGGGGCGTGTGAAGCATGTGGGCGTGTTTCGCGAGCTTGAAAACCAAATGGTACAGATGACCAACCAAGGGTTCCAAGGTACCGGCAGTCCGGACCGGGTCGATGCACTGGTCTGGGCGTTGAGCGAATTGATGGTGAAACCTTCAGCGGTCTGGCGGGAGCCGGGGATAAAACCGCTCTGATCATCCCACAAAACAAGGGCGACGAACAGGTAAAGGCCACCGCACGGGATCACCGTTCGGTGGTCTTTCTGCATATTAATCAAACTGTTGGAAAACCTCTCCTCAAGACGAACGGGCAACGGCTCGGGCACCAGATAGGAGCGTATCCAGCATGGCATTCGATTTCTTCCGGCGGAACATGGGCCAGGACCAGACGCCTGAAACCAAGGCGAGCGCGGCAGGCCGCGTGATCGCATGGCAAACTTCGGGCCGTGTGGCGTGGAGCCCGCGTGACGCCGTGTCCCTGACGCGCACAGGCTTTGCGGGCAACCCGGTTGGGTTCCGGTCGGTGAAGTTGATCGCCGAAGCTGCCAGTGCGCTGACGCTGGTGCTGCAAGACGCGACACAACGCTATGAAGAGCACCCGCTGGTCACGCTGCTGCGCAAGCCAAATGGCGCGCAAGGCAAGGCCGAATTGCTGGAGGCGCTCTATGGTCAGCTTTTGCTGTCTGGCAATGCCTATGTCGAAGCGGTGGGCGAGCCTGTTCC
Organism: uncultured Rhodobacterales bacterium; assembly: GCA_964509095.1. Classification (GTDB taxonomy): domain Bacteria; phylum Pseudomonadota; class Alphaproteobacteria; order Rhodobacterales; family Rhodobacteraceae; genus Aliishimia. The sequence goes on along the minus strand of CAZDXI010000233.1, from coordinate 977 downwards.
GGCAGAATTACACGTGCTGCGCTCGGACCGAATGTCTGTGGTTCCCGGTGCGGATGGTTGGCCCATCGCGTTTGAATACGCAGTGAGCGGGCGCAAGCATCGCTTTGATGCCTCCGGCACGCCCAGCCCAATCTGCCACATTCGCAATTTCCATCCGCAAGACGATCACTATGGCTTTTCCCCGCTGCAGGCAGCAGCCCAGGCGATTGACGTGCACAACTCTGCGTCCCGCTGGTCCAAGGCGCTGTTGGACAACGCCGCGCGACCATCGGGTGCGATTGTCTATAGCGGGCAAGACGGGCAGGGCAGTCTGAGCAACGACCAATACGCCCGCCTCAAAGACGAAGTCGAAGCCAACCACCAAGGCGCGCGCAACGCGGGTCGCCCGATGTTGCTGGAAGGTGGATTGGATTGGAAACCGATGGGGTTCAGCCCCTCGGATATGGAATTCCAAAAGACCAAGGAAGCCGCCGCGCGGGAAATCGCGCTGGCC
>CAZDXI010000233.1:0-468 GCA_964509095.1 uncultured Rhodobacterales bacterium | reverse complement strand
GCTGCTGGGGATCCAAGGCGATGCGACCTATGCCAACTATCAGGAAGCCAACCGTGCGTTCTACCGTCTGACGGTGCTGCCTCTGGCGACAAGGGTCGCGGCGCAACTGGGGACATGGCTCAGCCAGTTCACAGGCGAAGACCTCGTACTGAAGCCGGATTTGGATCAGGTGCCCGCGCTTTCTGCCGAACGGGATGCGCAATGGGGCCGGGTGGCCGCTGCGGATTTCCTGAGTGCCAGCGAAAAGCGCAAGCTTCTGGGCCTTCCGCCTTTGGCAGAAGAGGAGCCCGGCGATGGGTGAGCACGCAAAATTCGAATGCGCCCCAGGTCTGCGCCTTCAGGCCCATGAAAAACTCACCGAAGTCCATCAACGCAATATCGAGCACCGTCTGGAACGGATCGAGGCGTCGTTGGAGCGGTTGGAAAAACGGCTCTGGCTCGCGGTTTAGGGCGCGGTCGGTGTGATCC
>CAZDXI010000232.1:0-5043 GCA_964509095.1 uncultured Rhodobacterales bacterium | reverse complement strand
TGATAGGCCTCCATGGGATTGCCGCCGAAATTCAAGACGAACTGGGTGTTCTCGAGATCCTGGCTCTCCCACTCAAACTCACGCCCATAAAAACTCATCAGCGGTGCGCGTCGATTCGAGCTGCAGATCGATCTTCGATTCAGGCGGTGCGGCGTACCGAAGGCATTCGTGAAGCGCTTGCTGAACCCCTTCGTCTTGTCGCGGCCATAGTGAAAGACGAATTGCTCGGGCGTGCCAGCCTCGCGAAGCGGGCGCATGCGTTCGGCGATTTCATCGAGCGCCGCCTCCCAGGAGATGCGCTTCCACTCACCCCCCTCTTTCTTCATCGGATACTTCAGGCGGCGTTCGCCATGCGCATGCTCGCGCACTGCCGCGCCCTTGGCACAATGGGCGCCGAGGTTGAACGGGCTGTCCCAGCCGGGTTCTTGTCCAGTCCAGACACCATCCGCAACTTCCGCCACAACGGTACAACCGACCGAGCAGTGGGTGCAGACGGTCTTGACCAGATCGACTTTGCCTACCGCTCCGGCGGCGGCGTTGGCCTGGGTGACTGTGCCACCTGTTGCGCTGATTGCAGCAAGGCCACCAATGGCCAGACCGCTGCCGCGCAAGAATGCACGACGGTCGACGGATTTTTCCGCCACTTCAGACAGGAGACCAGTCCGCTGGGGGCGTCTCGCAACCCCGTTGGTCTTTTTCCTAAGCATGTTTCGTTCCTCCCTGTGGTTTGTCAGTCGGGCGTCTCGCAACCAGTCGACAAACCGTTGGTTTCTTACGTCCGGGTGATCAGAACCGGGCGCTATCGAGATACGCACGCGTGTGCGCTGTATCCTGCATCGTGTTAGATGTCGGATCGACCGGGTTGGCTTCAGCGGCTGTCCCCGATGCGGCAACGGCCACAGCAGCAACAGGCGCAGCGGTCCCGGCCAGTTTCAGGAAATCGCGGCGGTTTGCGCCGTCTTTTTCCGGTTTGGAGGTCATCAATACTCTCCCTTTCTTGCGCAGCGGGAGCGACCCACCACTGGTTATAGCCAGCCCGTCAGCTGGCCGTCATTCGAAACGCTTCGCGTTCGATTTCAATGAATTCGCGCCCAACAGCACCCAGCGCAGCATACAAAACAGAATTCTTGGCGGCCGTGAGGTCATCAAAGAAATGCCCGACCCACGGCGCAAGATGGCGATTGAAGAAGGTTTTCTGATCTTCCAACGAAGCGGGAGCGCCAAAGCGCCCGACGATCATGCCACCCATCATTTCCATCAAAGAGGCGATGTTGTCCTCCGGTTCATAGACGTTGGGCGCGCGGGTAATACCGCGCGCATCCATGTCTTGCCGTAACTGTGCCAAAGGTTTCTCGTGCAGGAAACCTGTCAAATAGTAGGAGGCGTAGGGCAGAAGCTCTCCTCGGCCCAAACCGATGAACAAGGCGTTGAATTCGCGCTCAACCGCTTTGGGTTTGGAGGCCTTCGCGACGCGGGACAGACCTTTGATTGATTCACCAAGCGCTGTGTCATCCCCGCTCAGACCAGCAGTCTGAGACAATAGGAGTTCATCTGGCGGCCCGGACAAGAGCAGGCCGATAAAGTTGTAGAGGTCGGCGCGCAGCCGGTCTTCGGAATCAAGTGTCATGTCTTCGGCAGCGCTCATGCGGTGTCACTTTCAAAGGTGAAGGTCATGCGGCGTGGCGCAGGAACAAAGTCTCCGGGTGCCTCATCCGGCTGTGTTTCAACCGGCATGGGCGTGGGCTCCGGTTCTGTGGTAGCTGCGACGATGACCTCATTCTCTGGCTCGGCCTCGGCAGGTTCAGGCGGATTCTCTTTAGCTTCGGCATCTGCGGCCAGCTTTTCGATATGCGCCAGCATGCCCTTGCCCACCTGATAGGCGGTTTGCAGGTTTTCCACGACCATCGCGCTGTCGGTGAAGTCCTCACCATAGTCGATCAGCCCATCCACATTGGCCAGCACCGGATTCGACCGCCACAACATCCGCAGGGCGCGGCGGCGGATGCGATCGGGAACAGCCTTGGCCATGAACGCAGAGAAGTCATCACCTGCTTGCAAGGTGTCGGGATCCGGCAAGCCCAGCTCTTCGAGGATTTGGTCGTCGGATTTTTCCGCCACATCCGCTTCGCGGATCGCGAACTCTTGCGCTTGCTCCAAAGCGGCATCTTCAGCAGCGACTTTCGCCTTGCGACGAGCCCAGAAGTCAGGAGAGGAACTCATTGCAAACGTCCTCCGGCTCGACGTGGCGCGCGATAGACATCGGTCATCTGTCGGATTCGCTCGTCACCGATTCCGTCTTCGACGATATCGATGCGCTTACGATCCCGCTTGCGCTTGATGAACTCTTCTTCCTCGTGGTGTTCTTTCACAAAGTCGCGGATCAGCGCGATCAGACCTTCCGGCATCAGCACCTTTTCGACGAGCTCTTCACCCGTGTCAGCGTAATCCTGCGCTTCATACGGCGAAGCAGTGGCAAGAACGATGTCCAACGGTGCGTCCGTTTCACTTTCTCGCATCACGACATAGACGCAGGGCTCTCGAGTCGACAGACCGTTCAAATAAGACTCTGTATCTGTCCGATAAAATTCCAGTGGAACCGTCGCTGCGTGAAACTCTACGGTTTCGCCTTCGCGACGCAGCTCTTTCCAATCGGCAGGACCAGCGCCGGGCAGAACTGCAACCGCCTTCCAGACATGGCGCGCCCAGCGCGTGACTCCGGGCGTTCGCCGGACCACGATACCGATGGGAATCGAAAGATGAGCCTTGGTGCTTGCCGTCACCGGCGTCTCCTGTTCACGCTATGATCGTATCTGAGCATGAGTCCGGTGAATTCACCAAGAACTTTCTGGATACGATGGGACACAGAAACGTGGCACTGGCTATTCTTTTCCGATTTGCGCAAGTTGGATATCCGAACTAGCTTACCGAAAGCGGGCGCGCAAAAGATACGCATCTGGGGGAGATCAAAGTGTCCAAGACGCTGATTTTGTGCGATTGCATGGGAAGCCAGACGATTGATGCGGATCGCGTCGCAAGCGCGTCGGGGCTGAAGTGCACCCGAATTCACACTGAACTTTGTATGGGCGAAATCGACAAGGCCGCGGAAGCGTTGGCGGGCGACGACGTAATCGTCGCGTGCCAGCAAGAGCGCCAAAGATTCAGCGATCTCGCCGCTGAAATCGGTGCACCCGAACCCGGTTTCGTTGATCTGCGCGATCGAGCCGGTTGGTTTGATGGCGCAGGCGATGCCGCGCCGAAGATGGCTGCCCTGGCCGCAGAAGCGGCGCTGGCCATCCCAACTGCGAAGTCGGTGGACGTGATATCGGAAGGCGTGTGTCTTGTGATCGGCGAGCCATCAATTGCTTTGCCTGCGGCAGAGAAGCTTGCGGATGCGCTAACCGTAACGGTTCTTGTGACTGCCGAAACCGAAGCGCCAGACTCCCGGAGCTTTGACGTGATCCGGGGCAAGCTGAAGCGAGCGCAAGGCGCTCTGGGGGGCTTTTCTGTCCGGATTGATGAATTACAGGAGCCCATTCGTGGTGGACGTGGCGCTTTGGCATGGACTGAGCCAAAAAATGGCGCGTCCTCGGGCTGTGACATCATTGTGGATTTGACTGGTGATATACCTTTGTTCCCTGCCCCGGAGAAACGCGAAGGATACTTGCGCGCCGACCCCGGTCGACCAGAGGCTGTAAGCGACGCGCTTTTGACCGCGACGCAAATGGTTGGGACCTTTGAAAAACCGCTTTACGTAAAGCTTGAAGCACCGCTTTGCGCGCATTCCCGCGCTGAAAAGACTGGCTGCACGCGCTGTCTGGATATCTGCCCAACTGGTGCGATCTCGCCGGCGGGTGAGCATGTAGAGATTGACCCAATGGTCTGTGCCGGGTGCGGTGGTTGTTCCTCGGTCTGCCCATCTGGCGCCATCAGTTACGACGCCCCGCCTGTTGAGGCTTTGACGCGCCGTTTGACGGCCTTGGCCAGCACATATCGCAAAGCGGGTGGCACGGCACCACGCCTTGTCGTGCATGACGACTGGGGGCGGGACGTGATCGCCTTGTCTGCACGATATGGCGACGGACTGCCCGCGGATGTGATCCCCTTCGAAGTTGACGCATTGTCCGGATTTGGACATGCCGAGTGTCTTGCTGCACTTGGTACGGGTTTCAGCGAAGTTGTAATCCTGACCGGTCCAAAAGCAGAGAGAGACGGCATCGACTTTCAGGTCTCCCTTGCAAATGCGATGTCTGCGGCGATGCATATCACGGTCATTGACCCGAATGACCCTGACCAATTGTCAGGCCTATTGCAGTCAGATCGTTTATTTGACGCCGCTCACGACCCGATTCTGCCTCTGGGAAGCCGTCGACAGGTCACGCGGCTCTCCGCCAAGGCATTGAACGCAGACGATGCAACTTTGCCTCTGCCTGAAGACGCACCCTATGGCGCGGTTCTGGTGGACACAGACTCGTGCACGCTATGCCTAAGCTGCGTGTCGCTTTGCCCGTCCGGCGCGCTGGTGGATAACGAGGACAAACCGCAACTGCGGTTCCAGGAAGACGCCTGCCTGCAATGTGGTCTGTGCGCAAATATCTGTCCGGAAAACTCCATCACTCTGCAGCCACAGATGAACCTGACCGATACAGCCTTGTCACAAGTCGTCCTGAACGAAGAAGACCCTTTCGCCTGCATCGAATGTGGGTCGCTGTTCGGGGTCAAATCCACGGTGGAGCGCATCGTGGAAAAGCTGGCCGGGAACCATTCAATGTTCGCCGACAACAAGGCCGCGCGAATGATCCAGATGTGCGAAAACTGCCGAATTCAGGCGCAGTACCACTCGGAGAACTCACCCTTCGCACAAGGCGAACGCCCCAAGACCCGCACAACGGCGGACTACTTCTCGGACCGCAAGGATCACTGAGATTGGATCGGCGCACCCAGATCAGCAGGCTCCACCAGCGAAACATAGGCGAGGATCGCCTCAAGATCATCGAGCGTGATCTCAATCGGTACAATCGGGGAGGGGCGCGCGGGATCAAACGG
>CAZDXI010000231.1:0-5046 GCA_964509095.1 uncultured Rhodobacterales bacterium | reverse complement strand
CGATAGTGCTGATAATCAAAGGACATCGCAGACGCGGACACAGAGATTCCGCGGTCCTTTTCCATCTGCATGAAGTCCGACCGCGTGCGCCGTGCTTCACCTTTGGCGCGCACTTGGCCAGCCATCTGAATCGCGCCACCGAACAGCAGAAATTTCTCGGTCAGCGTGGTCTTGCCCGCATCTGGGTGCGAGATGATAGCAAAGGTGCGCCGCCGCGCGATTTCAGGCGGCAATTCGGGGCGATTTGTGGCGGTGTCCAACATGCTGGCGCGTATAAGGTGCGTCGCGGGGTGGTGCAACCTGCCCACCCAGCCAGCAGATGCTTTACTTTCGCGCAATCAACACGTCACAGGGCGGATCCCGCATCAGATCCAGCGCGATCGACCCCAGGTAAGAGCGGGCCGCGCCAACACGTCCGTGTGCCCCTGCGGTGACGAGGTCGAATTTGCTGCCTTTGGTCATCTCGTGAACAAGGCCAAGGGGCGGGGATTGCACAAGCCGGGTTTTGGGGGCCAGCGTATCGGGCAAATCGGTTTCCTCCCGCCAGATGCGATCCTGTTCTTCGGCATCTTTGGCAAAGGCGGCTTGCAGGTCCATCTGCACGGAACCTGTAGTTTCCAACATTCCGGCATAAGGGATGTGGATCGCATGCGCCGCTGTGATCTCCGCCCCGGGAGCGAGCGATGCACCCAGCAAAAGTGCTCCGGTAGAGACATCGCTGTAATCGAGCAAGGAAAGCTGCGAGTCATAGTCACCTGTCACAGGGATTGTGGCCAGCAGAACGGGGGCAGAGGTGCGCCGCACAACGCGCTGCATGGTCGTTTCGCGCAAGCCATCGAGGAACGGACGCGGTCTGTGTGGCCCCATCACCAAAAGCGTAGTCTCGCATGGAGCAGCGGCTTTTAGGATTTCTTCGGTTGGATCACCTGCCTGAACCGACACAGAATAGGTGGCGCCACCCGCCCAACGGCTGCACAACGCTTCAAGTTGCGCTTCGGTCTTGCTGTGCAGTGGTGCCAGCAGATCCTCTGGCAACGCATTGTCGAGGATCAACAGCACATCCACCGGCAATGACATCGTGCGGCCCAATTGCAAGGCGCGTTCCACGGCACGGTCGGACCGGGGTGACATATCGGTTGCAACAAGAATTCTCTTGAGAGTGTGGGTCATGGTCGCCTCTTTCTGAGTTGGTCCTCAAAAATCAGCACATAACCGGATGTAGCACCTTGATGTGAGTCAATAGGATGGGTTCGATCAGCGGGTGGACGCGCGGCGCAACAGTTCCGCAGCGTCTGGGCGATCCAGCAGATTGCGAGAGACATCCATATCCGACATGTCCGCTTCCGCGTTCGATTTTCCAGCGTTCAGCTTTTCACTCAGTGCGTCCGGGATCGCCGGGGCAGTGCGCGCGTCGATCAGGAAACTTTCGGTCGCGATGCCTTCTGCGTAGATGATCTGATGATTGTCGAACAAAAGCTGAAAATAATCGACAAACCCACCCTGCAACCGCACCACAGTGTCTCCGTTCACAAGGTGGCGGGCTTTGACCATCAGTTCGGAACGTCCGGCGCCGATTTCGTCACTGCGCTGATAAATGAACAGACGATGATCCGGGGAAACCACGAGGTCATGTGCATTGTTCAGAGCGCCCTTGCGGATGCAAACTGGTGCGAGCTCTCCAACAGCACGAGAGGTGGATTGTCCAATCCAGCGGATTTCCTGCACGCCGTTCCCGCGTGTCAGAACACGATCCCCTGCACACAGTTGTTCGACCTGAACCTGCGCGCCATCCGCCATCGTGATATGGGTGCCGCGGGTAAAAGAAACGCAGGCGACTTGCGCGAGTTTCTGGCGCGCGTTGTCTGTGTCGATGCCGACAAGTGAGTAATCTGTGCGCGGCGCAAGGGCCGCCAAGGCGACCAGATAGCTGGCCGCAATCATGCCGGTGTCTTCCAGTTCCACAAGAACCAGAATATCCGTTGTGTCCCCGGCTGGGGTCATGAAGGTCAGCGCGCAATCGAGAAAGACAACAGCGCCCTCAGACCCACGTTCTGAATCGGCACATATGCGGAACTGATCACCTTCGACCTGTAGGGCAAGGCGGGACAACGGGATGTCATCACTCAGCCGATAAATGTCATCCAGAACAAGGTCTTCCGCAATTCCAAGGGCATCCCCCAGATTGGCACCGTTGTGAACAACGAAGGTTGCGGCGTCGATTACCGGCAAGGTCTGAATAGGAGTGCGTTGGTCGGCCATGAGGAATCGAATACGCCGTCAAATGAGGTTCTGAAAGTCATTAGGCTAAAATTGTGTCACCAATCGGTCAACGGTCCGGCGAATTACTGGCAATTGTCCACGCATTTCGGCACAGTGGAGAAAAGTGTCGAGGGAGATCACAATGGATTTAGGCATCAAAGGCAAACGGGCATTGGTGTGCGCGTCGTCCAAAGGATTGGGGCTAGGTTGCGCCCAGGCGTTGGCGGAAGCAGGTGTGGATTTGGTCATGAACGCGCGGGGGGCCGACGCGTTGGAGGCCTCAGCCGAAGCGATCCGCGCCGCACATGGTGTGGATGTGAAGACGGTTGCGGTGGATGTGACGACTCCGGACGGGCAAGCGCAGGTGCTGGAAGCGGCTCAAGGGGTTGATATTCTTGTCAATAACGCCGGTGGTCCACCTCCCGGCATGTGGACGGATTGGGAGCGCGAGAATTTCATCGCAGCACTGGACGCCAATATGCTGACACCGATTGCGTTCATGAAAGCGCTGGTGCCGGGCATGATGGACAGAGGCTGGGGCAGGGTGGTGAACATCACCTCGCAGTCGGTGAAGGCTCCGATCCCGGTGCTGGGACTGTCCAATTCCGCACGCGCTGGCTTAACGGGCTATGTTGCAGGAACCGCGCGACAAGTGGCACCGTCGGGTGTGACTATCAACAACTTGCTCCCGGGCATCCACGACACAGACCGCGCAGTCGGACTTGATGGCGGTGCGGCCAAGGCTGAAGGCATCTCGCCCGAACAGGCGCGCGCCAATCGCGAACTGACAATCCCTGCGCGTCGTTATGGCACGGCCGAGGAATTCGGCGCGGCCTGCGCGTTCCTGTGCTCGAAGCACGCAGGATTCATCGTGGGTCAGAACCTGTTGCTGGATGGTGGCGCCGTAAATCTTTCGATGTAAGGCGCTGTAATGGCTGAGAAAATTCTTCTCAAAGACCAATTGTTCAATGCTGATAGTGTTGGGCAATTGGCGCGCGAGTATGCAGGCGCGGTTTCCGGATTTGATCGCGACCGGTTTCAAGCTGAGGTGTTAGCAGGGTTCCCGGAGCGCGAGCTGATGGCGCGTCTGGATTGGATTGCCGATTGTCTGGAGCCTCAGTTGGCGTCGGACTTTCCTGAGATGGCGGCGCAACTGGAAGCAGCGATGCCGCCTCTCTTGGATCCGACGCTGAGCGATGATGACTTTGGTCAGTTCATCCACGCAGTGCCCGGTATTCTGGCTGTGCGCCATGGGTTGGAAGATCATCGCGAGCGGGCTTTGGATCTGCTCTATGAGGCCACAAAACGGTTCTCGATGGAGTTCTACATCCGGCCATTCCTTAATACTTGGCAGGAAGAAACGCTCGCCCGCCTTTGGGATTGGGTTCGCGACGAGAACTACCATGTGCGCCGTTTGGTGAGCGAAGGCACGCGGCCGAAATTGCCGTGGGCGCGGGCGGTCTCGCTGACCTCTGCGCAGACTCTCCCGCTTTTGGACGTTTTGCAGGCAGATGGTGCGCGGTTTGTGACGCGATCTGTTGCCAACCACTTGAATGATGTGTCGAAGACAGAGCCGGATGCGGTACTTGCGCGGTTGAACGCGTGGTCAGACACCGCTGAGCAAGATGCCAAGGAACATGACTGGATGCGCCGTCATGCGCTGCGCACGTTAATCAAGCAGGGTCATCCGGGCGCGATGGAGGCGCTGGGCTATGCACGGGATCTGGCGATGGACGCCACGGTGCAAGTGAACGAGACGCAGGTGAAGATTGGAACAGCACTAAACTTCGAAGCAGAGATCACAACCAAACAGGCAGCACCCGTGCTTGTCGATTATGTCCTGCGGTTGACCAAGGCGGATGGGTCGCTGGCCCCCAAGGTGTTCAAGTTGAAGTCCGGAAAAACCCGCCCAGGGGAGCCGTTCAAGTTGAAGAAACAGCACAAGCTCAAGGGGGATGCGACGACGTTTCGTTTGTATCCCGGACCAGCAGAAGTAGGGTTGCAGGTCAACGGAACGGTTGTCGCTAAGACTGCATTTGAGTTGATCGAATGACGTGGGCCGGGTTGCAGGGGCGCTTCGGCGCTGCTAAAGCCTAAGCGTTTTCATCAGGATATCCCGCTTGACCCTGCAAGATACGCCATCCCCACGTCTTGAAATCCGCAACCTCGTGCGCACTTTGGGGGGGCGCCGGGTGGTGGATGATGTGTCGCTGTCAGTGATGCCGGGGCAGGTGACGTGCCTGCTTGGCCCATCCGGGTGCGGGAAGTCCACGACGTTGCGCATGATCGCGGGCGTGGAAATGCAGGACAGCGGAGAGATTTACGTCGACGGAGACCTCGTCTGCGACACCGTCTTTCGCATCCCACCTGAACGGCGTCAGATTGGTTTGATGTTTCAGGATTTCGCTTTGTTTCCACACCTGTCGGTCGGGGCGAACGTCGCTTTTGGGCTGACCGGCAGCAAAGCAGAAAAGCGCGTTCGCGCCTCCGAGATGCTGGAAAAGGTTCATCTGGGGCGGTTTATCGACGCCTATCCGGACAGCTTGTCAGGTGGGGAACAACAGCGCGTGGCATTGGCGCGTGCGCTCGCTCCGCAGCCTCGGATCATGTTGATGGATGAACCGTTTTCCGGCCTCGACAACCGCTTGCGCGATGGCATCCGGGATGAAACTTTGTCGATCCTGCGCGACGAAGACACCGCCGTTCTGCTGGTCACACATGAGCCCGACGAAGCCATGCGCATGGCGGATGAGATTGCCCTGATGCGCGACGGTCAGATCGTGCAGC
>CAZDXI010000230.1:0-5056 GCA_964509095.1 uncultured Rhodobacterales bacterium | reverse complement strand
GTAGTCAAGCGCCATGCCTTACGCAGGCACAGTGCTGGACAAATGATCCATCGCCGCCTGCACGCCGCCTTGATTGAAGGCCACCCCGGCACGCGTCATGCCCATCTCAACCCCGCACAGAGTGCCCATCAACATCAGGTCGTTGAAGTCGCCCAAATGGCCGATGCGGAACACCCGGTCCGCGACCTTGTTCAGCCCTGTGCCAAGGGACATATCAAAGCTGTCCAAGATCTCTGTGCGCAAGGCGTCAGCGCCTGTGTTGTCGGGCATGACCACCGCCGTGAGGCTGTTGGATCGCTCATGCGGATTGCTGGCGAGTATCTCCAGACCCCAAGCGTCCACGGCCTTGCGTGTCGCTTCGGCGTGCCGCGTATGTCGGGCAAAGACGGCGTCTAGCCCTTCTTCGGCCAACATATCAAGCGCTTCACGCAACCCATAGAGAAGCGTTGTAGCAGGTGTGTACGGGAAAAACCCCTGATCGTTTGGCCCAGCCATATCGCGCCAATCCCAATAGGATCGACGGTCGCCACCGGCTTCACACGCAGCCCATGCCTTGTCCGAGATCGCGTTGAACGACAGCCCCGGCGGCAGCATCAGCCCTTTTTGTGAACCTGCCACCACAACATCCACGCCCCAGTCATCTGTGCGGAAATCAATCGAGCCAAGCGAAGAAATCGTGTCCACCATCAGCAACGCCGGATGTCCGGCATCGTCTATTGCTTGACGAACTGCGGCGATGTCCGACGTGATACCTGTGGCCGTATCGTTGTGAACCACGCAGACTGCTTTGATCTTGTGGCCCGTGTCGGCCTGCAACTGTGCGCCAATCGCCTCGGCATTGGCCCCGTTTCGCCAGTCGCCTTGCATAAAGACCGGATCAAAGCCCAGCTTGGTGGCCATATTCTTCCACAGCGTCGCGAACTGCCCGGTTTCATACATCAGAACCTGATCGCCGGCGGCCAGTACATTGACCAGCGCGGCTTCCCACGCACCCGTGCCAGAGGCGGGGTAAATCACCACTCGGTTCTGCGTCTGGAACACAGCCTTGAGGTCCGTCAGCACCCCATGTCCCAGTTCCGCAAACTCCGGACCGCGGTGGTCAATCACGGCACGATGCATCGCCCGCAGGATACGATCCGGCGTGTTGGTCGGCCCCGGTATCTGTAAAAAGTGACGTCCTGATCGCATCTTCGATTGCCCTAACTTGTTGCACTCTCTGGTGCGAAAGCAGAAGGTGTTCCAAGTGGCAGGTCAAGGCAAAATGACAAGATACGAGCGTTTGCAACAACAGGTTGAAGGGGCGGTTCTGACCTCCGTTTTTGATCGAGGCCGCTATGCGACTGATGCGTCAATCTACCAGATCATGCCGCGTTCAGTTGTCGTTCCCAAGACGTGGGCCGATGTGGAGGCTGCGCTGGATTTCGCCAAGGCCGAAGGCATGCCCGTACTGCCTCGCGGAGGCGGGACTTCGCAATCCGGGCAGACGGTGAATGACGCGCTGGTTCTGGATTTCACCAAGCATCTCAACAAAGTGCTGGATTACGACGCCGAGGCCGGGCAGGTGCGCGTGGAACCGGGGCTGGTTCTGGACACCCTGAACCGGCAGCTGAAATCGGACAATTGGTGGTATCCCGTCGATGTCTCTACCGCGTCACGCGCCACGCTTGGCGGGATGGCGGCCAACAATTCCTGCGGATCCCGGTCGATCCGCTATGGCAAGATGCAGGACAACCTGATCTCGCTGGAAGCGATGACCGCCGATGGCACATTGCGAGAGTTCGGCCCGGTTCCCGCCGATGCGCCGCTGGACGCGGATATGATTGCCTTGGCCCGTCGCGAAGCGGATGAGATCGCCGCGCGTTTCCCGAACGTGCTGCGTCGGGTGGGCGGGTACAACATTGACGCGCTGCTTGGGGATACGCCCAACATGGCGCATCTGATGGTCGGCTCTGAAGGCACACTTGGTCTGACCAAGTCGCTGACGTTGAAGCTGTCTGAGACACTGACCACCAAGACACTTGGCGTGTGCCATTTCCCCACCTTTCATGCCGCGATGGACGCAGCCCAGCACATCGTGAAACTGGGTCCCGTTGCCGTCGAGTTGGTGGATCACAATATGATCCGGCTGGGGCGCGACATTCCTCAGTTCCGCCCCATCGTGGACTCCTTCGTGCGCGGCGAACCCGAGGCGCTGTTGCTTGTGGAATTCGCTGAAACGCCGGATGAAAACCGCCGCCGACTGACGGCTTTGGGCGATCTGATGGCGGAGCTCGGTTATCGCTGGGACGATCCGGGCAAGCAGGACGGCGGCGTGATCGAAGCCGAAGACCCCGCCTTTCAGGCGCGCATTTGGGGCGTGCGCACGCAAGGGCTGAACATCATGATGTCCATGCGCGACGCGGCCAAGCCGGTGTCTTTTGTTGAAGACTGCGCGGTGCCGCTGGAACATCTGGCCGATTTCACCGACCGGCTGACAGCCGTCTTTCGCAAGCATGGAACAGATGGCACGTGGTACGCACATGCGTCTGTCGGGTTGTTGCACGTGCGCCCTGTTTTGAACCTGCGTCAGGACTTGGGCCGCAAGCAACTGCGCGCCATTGCCGAAGAAGCCTTTGATCTGGTGGCAGAATACAAAGGGTCCCACTCTGGCGAACATGGCGACGGGATCGTACGTTCCGAATTCCATGAACGCATGTATGGGTCGCGGATGGTGCGCACGTTCGAAAAGATCAAGGACCGCTTTGACCCAGACGGAGTGCTCAACCCCGGCAAGATCGTCCGCGCCCCCAAGATGGACGATGCCACGCTGATGCGCTGGCCGCCCGACTATGAACAGCAGACGCGTGACACCGTGTTTGACTGGGATGCGTGGCCCGGCGGGCTGAGCGGCGCAGCCGAGATGTGCAACAACAACGGCGCCTGTCGCAAGAGCGTCGGCGGAGCGATGTGTCCGTCTTTTCGGGTCACAGGCAACGAACAGGACCTCACCCGAGGGCGTGCCAACACGCTGCGCCTTGCACTGACTGGGCGCTTGGGGCCGGACGCCTTTGCCTCGGATGACATGGCAGAGACGATGAAGCTCTGTGTCGGCTGCAAGGCCTGCAAAAGCGAATGCCCCATGTCCGTCGATATGGCCAAAATGAAGACCGAAGTTCAGGCCGCGCGCACGGCAGAACACGGCCTGCCCTTGCGGGACCGGATCATCGCCAACCTGCCCCGGCTTGCGCCATTGGGTGCGCGGTTTGCGCCTTTGTCCAACATCCCCCGTGCGTTTCCGCAATTGGCCCGATTGCTCGGGTTCAGTGACAAACGGAAACTGCCCAAGTTCCAGCGCGCCTTTGATGGATCCGGCGACGGCGACGTGCTGCTGTTTGCCGACACGTTCAACCGCCATTTCGACCCGGAGACCTTGCACGCCGCACGCCGAGTGATCGAACGCACTGGAGCATCGGTGGGCGTTGCCTCCGCTCCCGGACGCCCCTTGTGTTGCGGGCGCAGTTACCTGTCCGCAGGTCTGACCGACAAAGCCCTTGAGGAATTGACCCGCGCAACAGACACATTCCGCACAGCTTTGGAACAGGGCAAGACCATTGTCGGGCTGGAACCCTCCTGCACGCTGATGTTCCGGGACGAGGCCGTGAACCTGATACCCGATTGGACTGACGACATGGGCGCGCGGGTGCTGACCTTTGCTGAATACCTCGCCCAGAACCCGATTGACGGGCTAAAGCTGTCCGACACTGAAATTCTGGTCCACGGACATTGCCATCAGAAGGCTATGGGTGTCGCCAATGCCACTGTCGACGTGCTGTCCGGGATTGATGGCGTCACAGCGCAGATGATCGACAGTTCTTGCTGCGGTATGGCCGGACCCTTCGGGTATCAGGCCGAAACCGAAGACGTATCCCGCGCGATGGCCGAACTTACCCTTGCCCCTGCGGTCCGCGCCGCGCCCAATGACACTCTGGTCGTCGCGGATGGGTTTTCCTGCCGCTGTCAGATTTCCGATGTTGCCTCGCGGGAAGCTCAAAGTCTGGCCGTGATGCTGGACCGGGCGATGTCGTCATGATGGATATCCTCTCCACCATTGATCCGATGCAAGCCGCGCTGGTCTTCTTTATTTTCCTTGGGGCTGCCATTGTGAAGGGCTTCCTTGGCATCGGATTGCCCGCTGCAGCAATGGCGTTTCTGACGCTGGTCATGCCCCCGACCGAGGCGATCCCGCTGCTTTGGCTGTCGATCCTTGTGACCAACGCGCTGCAATTCGCGCGCGCGCCCGGCAAGTGGGACATCGCGCGGGAATATTACCCTTTTGCGATTGCGATTGTGATCTGCATCTTTGTGACGTCGATGTTCATCGCGGACTATCCAACAGCGCTACTCACCGTCGCTATTGGTGTGGCGATGGTCCTGTTTTCCCTGAACCTTTTGCTGGGTATCAAGCTGAACATTGGCCCCGGACGCGGCTGGCAGATTGGCTTTGGGGCGCTATCGGGCACGTTAGGCGGCATCAGTTCGATCTGGTCACCGACTGTGGCGATGTATCTGGTGGCCCGCGATGTCTCCAAAGAGAAATTCATCGGCGCAACCGGGTTCCTGTTCCTTGCAGGCGTGCTGCCCTTGGGCGCGGGTCAATTCGTGGCCGGCGTGCTGACAGGTCCCATCCTGCTGAAATCAGTTGGCGCACTGGTCGTGGTGCTTATCGGTTTCCGCATCGGAGAGCTTCTGCGCGACCGCGTCTCGCAAGAGTTCTTCCGCAAAGCCGTTCTGATCGCGTTCCTACTGATGGGCTTGCGCCTGATCGCGATCGGGTTGCTCTGACCCGCCTACCCGTCGCCGTGCAGCAACTTGTTGAGGTACAGGCGCTGGATTTTCCCAGATGGCCCTTTGGGCAATTCGGCCATGATGTGCACAACATCCGGGGCTTTGAACTTGCCCACCCGCGTCTCGCACAACATGCGCAACTCTTCGGCTGTGGCTTTTGAGGTTTCGCTCAACCGCACGGCGGCCTCGACCCGCTCTCCGTATTGCGGACAAGGGCGCGCAAAGGCGGCGG
>CAZDXI010000229.1:0-5056 GCA_964509095.1 uncultured Rhodobacterales bacterium | reverse complement strand
TGCGGCCTGATCCACGAACTGACGCCCCAGCTCTTCATTCTGAGCGATTCCGTGCCCGCGCATCAGGTTCAGACCGTGGTTGAATTTCCCGACACGGTCACCGGCATCCGCGGCGCGGCGATCCCAGTCGGCAGAGGCTTCGGGATTGTATTCGCCCCCAAGCCCGTTGTTGTCGAGCTGACTCATCCACGTCATCGCACCGGTGTATCCGGCGTTTGCGCAGGTCTCAAAGATCGTGCGCGCGGTCTCATGATCACCGGACTTGGTCATCATATAGCCCGACGCACAAAGCATCATATCCGTCTCGCCCTGACTGGCGCGATCGCGCATGGATTGCCACGTCATCTCTGAAGGATTGGTCGTTCCAAATTGGGACGGGTCCTCTGCCAAAGCAGGGCCAGCGACAAGCAAAGTGCAAACAAGCATCCGTTTCATGTGAAAAGCCGTACCATATCCCGGCGCAAAAAGCACGGGGTTAGCCAGATGTTGGCCGGAACGCGGCACCCCAAGGAAAGCGGCCGACTTTGATCGACTTGATCGCCTTGCGGGAGGCCACATCAATCACAGTGACATCTCCTGATACGCCATTTGTGGTGAACAGAAGCGATTTGTCCTCGTTGAAATCCATGTGCCACACGCGGCGACCGACAAGGATGTAGTCTTCGATCTCAAAGGTTTCGGCATTCACAACGGCCACATGGTTTGACGGCCCAAGAGCGACAAATACGTGCGTATCATCCTTGGTGAACTCAAAGCCGACGGGCTGAACACGGTCGGGATGTACTCCTTTGACCTCAAAACTCATCTTGGCCTTTTCGGCTTGGGTGGCCACATCAAACACGGTCAGTGTGCCGCCGATTTCTGAACTGACCCACATTTGAGTGCCGTCTTGGGTGAATTCCGCGTGGCGGGGGCGGCTGTCGACCAGCGTGTTTGCGAACAGTTCTTGCGTTTCGGTATCGATCCAGTGCGCCATGTTGGTGGTTTCAGAGGTCGTGATTGCGATCTTACCATCCGGGCTGACGGCCATGCCTTCGGGTTCGATCCCGACATCGATCTGGGCGATCACCTTTCTGGATTCGGTATCCACCACCGTCGTGATCGCGTCGTCCTCATTCGCGATATAGAGGTGACGATCATCCGGGTGCAGGGCAAATTGCTCTGGGTCTTCGCCCGAGGGCAGGTCATGCAAGATCTTGCCCGTTTCCGGGTCCATCACCTGCACCGTGTTGCTGTCGGATGCGCAGATGTAGACGCGGGAATAGTCTTTGGAAAAGATGATCCCGCGCGGGCGCTCGCCCGTGTCATAGGTGCGCACGACCTCCAGCGTCTCGGTCGATATTACGCTGATCGTGTCGTCCTTTTCGTTCGTCACCCAGATTTCGCCCGCCATCGCGGTCGAGCCCAAAAGCATCATGGCAAGTGTCGAGCGGATCATTGAAAGGCCTCACATTTGCTTTCGGGTTTATCGATCCCGAGCGTGTCCAGTTCATTTGTTTGGTGCAGGAAGCCATCCAGCGGTGCTTGCGCAACAAGCGCGCGAGGATGGGCCAGCGCAATGGGTTGGCGAAGCTGACCGTTCCATGTGCGATAGGTCAAGGGCCGCCCCTTGAAACCGGCCAATTCGAAATCCGGCCCAAGGATGTAAGCCCGGAGCGTGTCCACATCACCTGCGTTTGTGCGTGTGACCGCTTCGCCAAGAGTCCGAATGGCCGCCCAAGCGGCATAGTCGCGCGACTGTATCTGCCGCGCGTGTTGCTTTTCGAACCGGCTTTGTAGCTGTGCAGCACCCCATTGTTCGATCACAGGTGACCACGTCAGCGCACTCAGGCCTTCCGATCCGGTCACAGGCCGCGCTTCCCATGTGTTATACAGCACATAGCGCCCGAAATCGTGCACCTCATCCGCGAGAACCATCGCGTCGTAGTCGCCAAAGTCTTGCGTGAACAACGGCACTTCGTCCTTGGCATTGCGGCGCATATCCGCGTCAAACGCCCATTCTTTCTCGCCCTGTAGTTTCAGCCCGAACTTGGTGAGCGAGCGCCGCATCGCCGCGGCATAGGCAACATCCTCCGGATAGGTTCCGGCGATCATCACCACATCGTTCCAGCGTTTTTTGACGAACAACTGTGCCAAAGCATCCGTGCGCATCGCATCCGATGGCAGCGTATGCAGCAAGTTGGCGCTGCAACTGGCGTCGCGCAGTGCGATGTCGCCCTCAGACGCGTTGAACAGGATTGCACCAGATGCGGCGTCTAGCCTCGCGATCTCTGTCTGTATTTCGGCAGGTGCGTCGAGGATAAGATAGGGCGATTTTGCCAGCAACTCTTGTGCGGCTGAGTTCGCGTCATCCCCCAACCACACATCCACAACTTCAAGCTCGTAGGTCTGACCGAGGAACTTGCCTGTTGTCTGGTTATCCTTCAGCCCCGTCAACGCGCCTGCAACGCCAAGGTCTTCTGGGATTGGGTCGAGGTTGGACAAAGTGGGCGGCAAATCCCGTTCCACGCGGAGGTAACCAACACTCAATGACACATCCGCAACGGCTGCACCTGCCAGCAGAATGCAGCCGCATAAAAGAGGGATGAATTCAAAGGGAATTTTGCGCATGACGAGACGTTAGCAATGACTCTAAAGTGAAGCGACTACGACTTTCGTCGCGCGACAAAGCGCAACGCAACCAAAGTCCAATAGCACCGCAGAAGGCGCCAGATTACAAACCGGGCAACGTCCGCTGCGATCATGGGGAGAACCGACATGACCACCGCTCTTTTGACACGCACACTTCTGGCAGGTGCCTTTGCGCTTTCGGCAACGTTGGTGTTGGCGCATGGCGATGTGTCCCCGCAAGCCGTTGATACAAGAGGCCTTCCAGAAACGGGTGCAGAGTGGCTGACCGAAAACCCTTACCGCGCCGACAAAGTGGGTGAAGAGGTCTGGGCCAAAGCAGTAGAAATCGGCGCATCGGGGTACAACCAGAACTGCGCGCGCTGTCATGGGCTGGAGGTGATCTCTGGCGGCTTGGCGCCTGACCTGCGTTACCTTGAGGCCGAAGAATATGGCGACGAATGGTATGTCGAACGCTTTGTCAGCGGTTACACCCAGAATGGCATCACAAAGATGCCTGCCTTCGGAGAGCTGTTGGGGCAAGACGCGGCTTGGGCAATCCGGACCTATATCGAAACGCGCCCAGACAGCGACGCGATGGAAGATTATGCGGACGAACTGAAAGGTCTGCGCGACACGCTCGCGGGGTATTCTGAAAGCACCGACGGCGCGAATGCGGATGCCTTGAAGGGGCGGCTGGCCGAAATTGCGGGGTCGATTGAAACTCTGTCGGGCGCACCGGTTGCGGATTCTGTCGCGTTCCGCGCTTCGAAACTTATTGATGGCACGGCGGAAATGTACAAGGCTGCAGCGGAAACACTCACGATTGGTCTATCGGCTGCAAACTAAAGTCATGATCCGCGCGACGCTTTTTTGCCTGTGCCTTGCCGCGCCTGCTTGGGCGGCGGACCCCTGTGCGGACTATGTTCCGCAACCGAAACCTCAGAACGCCAGTCGTGACATAGTGGGCCAAGACATGGACGTGATCCAGGAACAGGGTCACATGCTGTTTGCGGTCTATGAGGATTACCCGCCGTATAGCTGGGAAGAAAACGGTCAGCCTCGTGGGGTCGACATCGAAATCGCCCGGATCATCGCAGCAGATCTGGGGGTTGATGCGCGTTTCAACTTCGTGGCCGCGGGCGAAAATCTCGACGCGGACTTGCGCAACAACATCTGGAAAGGTGCATTGATCGGCGGTCGCATATCGAACGTGATGATGCGCATCCCTTATGACAGTGCGTTCAAATGCCGGGTGGAGCAGGTGGTGTTCACCGGTCAATACGCGGCTGAATCTATTGCCATTGCCTATGACGTCGCCAGCTACCCCGATGAAAAACCGGTTCCCGCCTACTTCAGGTTTGACCCCGTGGCGGTTGAAAATGACTCAATCTCTGACTTCTATTTATCTGGCTTTGCAGGTGGCCAGATGGCCGGCAAGGTCCAGCGCTACACGACAATGGTCGATGCGGTGGGCTCCATTGACGACGGCACAGCCAAGGCCGCGATGGGTCCATTGGGGCAACTTGAATTCAGTGCGACCGACGCAATCGGTATCCATCAACCTCCTTTGGCGGGTTTCGCGGTGAGCAAATGGACCTTGGGTGTTGCCGTCAACTTCCGGTATCGTCCCCTGTCTTATGCCGTGGATGATGCGATCCGGTACGCTTTGGAAGATGGGCGGATTGAACAAATATACGCGGACTATGGATTGACCCATCAGGCGCCTGAAAGATGACGCTGTTCTGCGGCCTCGACCTTTGGTCTAATGGTCGCACACACAGGGCTTGGCTAAACTGGCCCCGTAACATCAAGGATTGAACTCATGAAGCTTAGTGACAGCCGCACGATCGAGGCTGATGTTGCAACCGTCTGGGCGGCTTTGCTGGATGCAGCCGTACTGAAGGAATGCGTTCCAGGATGCCAAGAGATGAATGGCTCTCCTCAAGAAGGGTTTGAAGCGACCGTCGTGCAGAAAGTCGGCCCGGTCAAAGCGACGTTTAAAGGGGCCGTCACGCTGAGCGATTTGGTCGAACACGAAAGCCTGACAATCGCCGGTGAAGGCAAAGGTGGGGCTGCTGGCTTTGCCAAGGGTGGTGCGGATGTTCGTCTTGAAGCCGACGGCGACCAGACAGTTCTGCACTACGACGTCGAAGCCAAAGTTGGTGGCAAACTCGCCCAGCTTGGCAGCCGCATCATCGACGGCTTCGCCAAAAAGATGGCGGATCAGTTTTTCACCAATTTTCAGGAGGCGGTCGAAGGCCCCTCTGAAGCTGAAGATGCCGCAGAAGACGACGCCGAAGGCGGCAAGAAAAAGGGATGGTTCAAACGGCTGGTCAGCAACTGAACTATCGATCAAGACACCTAAAAGGGGAGGTTTCGTAGATGAAAATATCGATGGAAGTGAATGGTCGTGCAGTGTCTGGTGCTGCGGAGGGTCGGACGTTAT
>CAZDXI010000228.1:0-5058 GCA_964509095.1 uncultured Rhodobacterales bacterium | reverse complement strand
GTGTGAATTTCATCGCCCGTGCGATCCAGAAAGCCTGTATTGATGAAAGCCACGCGATGAGTTGCGGCGCGGATGCATTCCTTAAGGTTCACCGACGTGCGGCGTTCCTCATCCATGATACCCAACTTCACAGTGTTCGCAGGCAGACCCAGCACGGTTTCGACACGCGTGAAAATCTCATCCGCAAAAGCAACTTCTTCCGGTCCGTGCATCTTGGGTTTCACAACATAAACAGAGCCTTGCACGGAGTTCCCGCCATCTCTCTTGAGGTCGTGCATCGCGATCAGTGTCGTCATCATCGCATCCATCAGACCTTCGGGCGCCTCAACGCCGTCGCGGTCCAGAATGGCCGGGTTGGTCATCAGGTGACCCACATTGCGCACCAAAAGCAGGGCGCGTCCTTTCACTGCGATGTCAGAGCCGTCTGGCGCAGTATACGTGCGATCCTCTGCCAAAGTGCGGGTCATATCCTGCCCATCTTTGGAGAAGGTCGAGGTCAGATCCCCCTTCATCAACCCCAACCAGTTGGAATAGGCGAGCACTTTGTCTTCTCCATCCACACACGCAACCGAATCTTCGCAATCCATGATGGCAGACACAGCGGCTTCCATCAGCACATCGGCCAAGCCCGCCTGATCGCGCGCGCCAATCGGATGGGTCCGGTCAAACACAAGTTCGACGTGCAAGCCATTGTTGCGCAACAAAATTGCATCAGGCGCCTTCCGATGCCCGCGATAGCCAGCGAACTTCTCGGGCTGCATCAGCGGTTGGTCGTCCACCAGCAATTGCCCGCCTTCTACGTGATAGCGTCTCGCGTCCGCGTGCGACGTTCCGGTGACAGGGAATGCCTCATCCAGAAAGACGCGGGCGCGGGCAACAACCCGGGCGCCGTGGCCTCGGTCATAAGGGCCTTTGGGCGGCTGGATGCCCATCGCATCTGTTCCATAAAACGCATCATACAGGCTGCCCCAGCGAGCGTTGGCTGCGTTTAGTGCAAACCGGGCGTTGGTGATGGGAACTACCAGTTGTGGCCCGGCGATCTGTGCAATTTCCGGATCGACGTTTTGCGTTTGTGCATCGAACGCAGCGCCTTCCGGCACGACATACCCAATCTTTTCGAGGAACGCGCGATACTTGTCCGCATCTCTCGGCTGGTCGCGGTGCTCAAGATGCCATGCGTCAATCTGTGATTGCAAAGCTTCGCGCTTTTCCAGAAGCGCGCGATTCTTCGGCCCAAGATCGTGAACCAGATCTGATAGCCCAGACCAGACAGTATCTGCATCGACATCCAATCCGGGAAGCACATCTCTTTCTACAAATTCAACAAGTTGTGTGTCGACCTTAAGGTCTTTTTTCGCCGCATACATTCGCATACCTTCCCAATGTTCCCGATGAGAGTTAGTGCGAACCCCACGCCAGAGCAACGTATTTTCGGAACGTTCTTCGTCGCCATCGGAAAACGAAAAAGGGACGACCACTTGGGTCGTCCCTGTCTTAGTCTTTGCTTGGAGTTGCAGATCTCTGCAACCCGCCGCATCCGTCCTTACGATTAGGCTAGGATGAAGTCGGAGTCTGTGATGTCGGAAAGGGTCACGTTGTTGACGAAGATCACTTCGCCGCCAGCTGCTTCCATTTTCACACCGCCCCAGATTTCTTCCATGGTCAGTTCGCTGGAGCTTGTGATGCCCAGATCAACAACATTCAGCATGTCCACGCCATCTTCGTAGTCACGCACGGAGTCGAACCCACCGCCGAGTTCGAAGACGAACACGTCAGCACCTTGGCCACCCCAGCTCTTGTCATTGCCGGCGCCACCTTTCAGCACGTCCATGTCCCAGCCGCCCAGCAGCCAGTCGTTGCCAGTACCACCATCCAGGTAATCTTTGCCCAGCGCGCCGAACAATGCGTCGTTGGATGTCTGACCATAAAGATCGTCGTCGCCGTCTTGACCTTTCAGACGGTCAAATCCACCGCCACCGTACATGATGTCGCCATCAGCACCGCCATACATGCGGTCGTTGCCTGTGCCTGCGGACATGTAGTCTTGACCCGCGTCGCCAAACATCGCGTCGTCGCCGTCTTCACCAAACATGTCGTCGTCGCCGTCGGCACCTTTCATGAAGTCGTTGTCGTTGCCGCCGTACATGATGTCGATGCCTTCGCCACCATACATGGAGTCAGCGCCGTCTTGGCCGTACAGGAAGTCGTCGCCGTCGCCGCCATACAGGTTGTCTTTGCCAATGCCGCCATAGAGCGTGTCGTTGCCGCCATCGCCGAACACACGGTCGTCGCCGTTGGAGCCGTCAACGACGTCATTGTCGTCACCGCCACGCAGCAGGTCTGCACCTGTGCCGCCGTTGATGGAGTCATCGCCCGCGCCGCCGTAAACCTTGTCAGCACCACCGCCACCCCAGATGGTGTCTGCGCCTTCATTGCCTTTCAGGTCATCGTTGCCTGTGCCGCCATCAATGTAGTCGTCGCCTTCGCGACCATAGACGGTGTCATTTCCGTCAAAAGCATTGATTGTGTCGTTGTTGTCATCACCGCTCAGGGTATCATCGTCGGCAGTGCCGTCGATAACCAGCGGTTCCGCGTGCATCGTGATAACTTTGCCGCCAGGAATCGCAGATTCGCCCAGGCCAGTTTCCAATGTGGTGTCGAGTTCAAATTCAGTTGACATACTGTCATCCCCTTCAATTAACCAAGTTGCTTCGAACCAGTCGCTAAAAGCCCTTCGCTCCTCCGAACGAACCTCACGGGCTAACAAAAGCGTGATCGCTGGAAAGAGTTATTGGCGTGCAACTTGGTCGAGAAAATGGCCCGCAACCCACTGAATCGGGGTCATTTCATGATGGATTGGGCAAAAATCGGATCAATCGTGACACAAGCGTGGCAACACGGCTTTAACGACCGCACAACCGTCACAATTCGCATTTTGACGCGAGGCAATGGGATTGTTACCCGCCGGGACGGCATTTCCGGGAGCAATATTTCACTTGCTCCCAGACGGCTGACCATTTCTTACGCCACGTGAAAGGCCGACCGCAGGTGACACAGACCTTGGTTGGCAGATCCCCTTTGCGCCGCATCTTCGGCATCAGAAGTCAAATCCCATCTGGCGCGGGTCTGCTTGTCTCCCCTTACGGGGCGCCTCGCGATCATTCACGAAATGCCGTTGCGGGTCTTTGCGAGAGGCGTGCTTTTCAATCACACGCGCCGCTTCTGCCCGAAACGCACCGCCCTTGCGCACGGCCCAGATCTGCTCTCGTGCAGCACGCGCCGCGGCTTGCACTTCGACAATCGGGGGTGGGTAACGCAAGCGACCAGCCCCCTCCCAACGCCACGGTTCCTGCAGAAATTCATCCGGCACGTCTTCCAGTTCCGGCACCCATCGGCGGGTAAACACGCCATCGGGGTCCTGATCCCGCCCCTGTTTGATTGGGTTGTAAATGCGCACTGTATTCATGCCGGTCGTGCCAGATTGCATCTGCACCTGTGACCAATGAATGCCCGGCTCATAATCCGTGAACTGCCGCGCCAGATGAAGCCCCGTCTGCCGCCAATCCAGCCACAGATGATAAGACGCCACTGCCATCACCATAGAACGCATGCGGAAGTTCAGCCAGCCCGTCGCGTTCAGAAACCGCATACAGGCATCGACAAAGGGCAACCCCGTCTCACCCGCTTCCCATGCCATTCGCCGCGCGACATCATCGCCTCGCAGTCCTTCATAGGCCGAATGCAAACAATGTGCTTCCAGCGCCGGTTCATCTTCCAGCTTCTGCATGAAGTGATCCCGCCAAGCGAGCCGCGCCTGAAAGCTCTTCAGCGAGCCGCCCCAGCCGGTGCGAGTGCCTTTGACCTCGCGTTGCCGCCCCGCGCAAGCAACCGCGGCCTCCCGGCCAGAAATCGTCCCAAATGCCAGATGCGGTGACAGCCGGGAACACGCCCACTCGCCCTCTAGCGGCGACGACATTGCTTTGCGATAATTCCGTCCGCGCTCACTCAGAAAGCCGCCCAAGAGGGAAAGCGCCTGATCCCGCCCTCCTGTCTGGCGCTCTGCACACGCATCTGTCAGAAGCTCCGGCACATCATCGCTGGGGGCGTCCACCACAGCGAGGCGCGCTCGATCGAGCGCGATGAGCGGCTTCCTCAGGAACGCATTGCGCTTCGCCGCCCAGCGATCCCGTGTCTCCAGTCGTCGCACAACACCTGACTGTGCAAGCTCTTCCCACGACACCCCTTGTCCGCGCGCCCAGTCTGCCACGCGTAGGTCCCGCGCATAGGTCCAGCCATTGCCGGTTTCCTCATGACTGACGACATGCGTGATTGCGAACCTCAGCCGCAGATCCTCTAGAACCTCGACAGCGTCCCCGACCCTCAGGCACAACCGTCCGTCCAGCTTTGCATTCAAATCCGCCAGACACTCTTTCACGAAATGCCATTGCCGCCCGGAGACATCCTCCTGCGCCCAATATTCCGGCTCTACTATATAAAGAGGCACCACCGGTCCGATCTCCGCCGCGCGCGCCAGTGCGGGCTGATCCTCCAGCCGTAGATCCCGTTTGAACCACATGATTACCATATGTGGCGATCTAATTCGTGCGCCTTGCGTTGCAATCCCGCTTGAAGCCCCCGCACCAGCCTCCTACCCTTTGGACAAGCCCCGAACAGCGGAGAACCCCATGCGCGACGCGTCCCCCCAAACGATCTACCTCAAAGACTACACGCCCTTCGGATGGGACGTGGACTCAGTCCAACTGACCTTTCACCTGGCGGCAAACGCCACGCGTGTCGTCTCCTCGATCCGCTTTTCCCCGCAATCCGGGGCCTCTGACACCATGTTCCTGCATGGTGAGCAACTGGCCCTGAAATGGGCCAAGATCAACGGGACCGAAGTCACCCCAACGCTCACCGACGGTGGTCTGACGGTCGATGTGCCTGCTGCCGCCTTCACTTGGGAGGCCGAAGTCGAAATCGACCCGGAGGGCAACACCGCTCTTGAAGGGCTTTATATGTCGAACGGCATGTACTGCACCCAATGCGAGGCCGAAGGCT
>CAZDXI010000227.1:0-5066 GCA_964509095.1 uncultured Rhodobacterales bacterium | reverse complement strand
AGCCTGATGTGTTTCAAACGCGCAGGCTGTGACGGAATCCTGACTTACTTCGCCCCGGCGGCTGCAAAGCTTTTGGCAAAATCAGATTGGCGCGGTGCTTAAAGAATAAAATCTGCACTGCCGAAAAACGTCAGATCCGCGTTTTCGATCAGCACCACATCGCCATCGCCAAGGTTAATGCGTACATTTGTACCAGACTGAGACAACAGTCCGCGACATCGCTAGCAAAACTGGCAAACCCGAAGGCTTCAAGATCAATTCGGTCGAGACCTTGTTCAAAATCTTTGATGCGGTCAAACTCTGTACCGCGTGTGAACACAAAAACATCCTGCCCTTCACCGCCAGTCAAATTGTCATCGCCGGCACCTCCGTCGAGAACATCATTGCCATTTTCGCCCAGAAGAAAGTCGCGTTCTGCGTCCCCATACAGGGTGTCATTTTGACCTCCGCCGTACATCCGGTCGGACCCATCGCCTCCATAGAGCGTGTCGTTGTTCAGGTTTCCACGCAACACATCGTCGTCGAACCCACCAAGCACCGTATCATTCCCGCGCCCGCCATAGACAAAATCGTTGCCCTGATTGCCGCTGAGGTAGTCATTGCCATCTAAGCCAAGGATAATATCCTCGCCATAACCGCCCAGTAGACGTTCGTTGCCTGAGTTGGCGCCAATCAACTTGTCATTGCCTTCACGTCCGCGAGCAACGTCATCACCGCCTTTGGTCTTTATGACGTCGTTGCCTTCGCCACCCCAAAACGTGTTGAATTCAGAATCCCCAATCAGACGATCACCGAACTTTGATCCGATCAAAGCTTCTATTCCAAAGAAATGATCCCTGCCTTGTCCAGTCTCACGGCCGCCAAACTGAAGATATACATTCACACCCTTTTCAGAATGAAAGTAACTGGCGGTGTCAAAACCATCGCCTCCGTGGAAATGATCATGCCCGATGCCACCAAACAACGTGTCATCTCCGGCATCTCCGAACAGAAGATCGTGGCCTTCCCCTCCTCGCAAAACATCGTTTCCGTCGCCGCCAGTCAAGGTATCGTTGTTGCGAAGACCAGACAATTCATCATGCCCGTCTCCTCCGATGATCAGGTTTTTGATGTCTGAGCCGATCAGAAGGTCATCATCATCAGTTCCAGACATTTGAACTGCGCCATCAAAAATAACATCTTCAATCGTGACGTAGTAGTCTCCGGCCTGAATATACGCTTCGACATTGAGGTCCTGTTTTTCTACAGCCCAGAAGCCAGCAATTGAATTGTTCAAAAAGTACTGTTCGTTCCAAGCATCAACCCGCGTTTCATAATAACCAGGCTCATTGTCTAGTGCGATCGCGTAGTCCACGCCGAACGCGTGCCAGTCTGCTACAATGTCGCCGGGATCTGCGATAATATCGAAGCTTTCACCGGTTGAAATATCGAGATCATCGAAGCTACGAAAGAGCTGCCCATCAACAGCGAGCATTGGTGTGTGGTACAACTCAATATAGTTGCGGGCATAGGTTTCGAATGGCTCACGCAAACTATCGAGCCCCGCGTTCAATTCTGCTGGATACGTTAGACTGCGAAATGTAAATCCCGCCAAAATACCATCCAGATGAAACTCGGCATTGCTCCGTTCAAGAGACAGATCATTCTTGTCCAACCTACGTAAAATACCGACAAATTCCAATACCTCGTTCACAAATTCGGTGTATGAAGCGTCGTCCGGTGCGAGCGCCTTCAATCCGATCAATCGGTTCACGATATTGGAAAATTCGCGATCAACAGACGTTCCATCAAGAGGGTTCAGCGCATCAAAAACCACATTATGGATGCCATATCCAATGCTGATGGTTACACCGTTTTCAACACTCAGTACGTTTGCTTCACCACCATAGCCTTCGGATCCAGGGATAAGGTTTTGGGCTTCCGCAAACGGGTATGGCCTGTCCAACAACGCTTTAAACGCAAGCTCATATACACCCGGTGAGACCCAGTGACTAAGCGTCAAACCGGGTTCACCAAACCCCACATCCCCCAGAACCACAGATGACGGAATATACTGATAGTCAGAGTAAGATGTTCGATCGGATGCATCATAAAGATCAAAATCTCCTCCGATAATGTTATCCGCGGTCAAAAGCCCCTCAGGTTCAAGGATGTAACCGCCAATCGTGCCGCTTTTGGTGGACCCGACGGTGGAGGGCCCAAAGTCGAGCGGAGATATAAGCTGAACAAAAATTCCGGACGTTTCTTCTAGTGATGCCAGACCCATCGCTGTGCTCCCCCAAATTACCGAACCAGTTGAAATCTACTCACAGCTAGACTCAAAAATAAAGTCGAACACGTCGAGAAACAGGATGATTATTTCAGCACTGCCGAAACAATTTGCTTTTGATCCGAAAAGCAGAACATCCTCGAAAGGCCTCCACTGACACAACTGTGCTGAAACGCGTGACACCATCAAATGGATACGATACATTGCTCGCAAGACCGGAAAATCCGGCGGTGAGCAACAAAATTACAGGCGGTTCCATGAACACATCCGATTTCACACGGCGGGGATTCTCGCTTTCATTGCTGGCGGGCGCTGGCACACTGGCGGCATGCGGCAACGGCATTGGCGGGCGCGGGCCCGCGACGATTGACGCCCGCGTAGATGCCACGTTGTCGGAAATGTACCGACTTTACCCCAACACCGTGCAGCTGTCGCAAAAGGCCAACGGCATGCTGGTTATGCCTCTGGTGACCGAGGCCGGGCTTGGCATTGGTGGCGCCTATGGGCGCGGCGCGCTGCGCGTGGGCGACATCACGGTGGACTATTACAGCGTCGTCAAAGGCTCTGGTGGTTTGCAGATCGGCGCACAGCAATATGCGCATGTGCTGTTCTTCATGACCGAAGACGCGCTTGGCAACTTCCGCCGCTCGCCCGGCTGGGCGGCTGGTGCCGATTTGGAATATGTGGTGTCAGACCGCGGCGACAGTCTCAATGCGGAAACCACAACAGTTCTCGCACCCGTCCTCGCGGCGGTATTCGGGCGCGCGGGTCTGCGTGTCGGCGCGACGCTGGAAGGCACGAAATACACCCGCATCATTCCGTAACCCGGATATGCTGACTGGCTGAACAATCCTTTCGCAACCATCCTGTTATGACGCATTCTTCATGTGGTACATGACGATGCTCAGGATGCTGAATGACACGCGGTGCGCGGTTGCCAATCGCGCACCTGCTGACTATCAAAGATGTGCACGCGCAAACCGAAACGGAGCATGACATGGCCTTGATTTTCCGTTGGCTCATGCGGCTCACCGGGGGATTGATCCTGTTGGCCGTTCTGGGCGTT
Organism: uncultured Rhodobacterales bacterium; assembly: GCA_964509095.1. Taxonomy (GTDB): domain Bacteria; phylum Pseudomonadota; class Alphaproteobacteria; order Rhodobacterales; family Rhodobacteraceae; genus Aliishimia. Next base: position 1,731 of record CAZDXI010000227.1, on the reverse strand, counting down.
GTGGCGGTGTATTATTTCGCCTCACGGTCCCTGCCCGACTATGACCAGACCGTCAGCGTGGATGGTCTTCGCGCACCTATCGAGATCGTGCGCGATACGGCCAATGTCCCCCACATTTTCGCCGGTGATGACCCGTCAGTCTTCTTTGGGCTTGGCTTTGCACATGCGCAGGACCGGCTGTGGCAGATGACGATGCTGCGCCGCACCGCGCAAGGCCGGTTAAGCGAGATGTTTGGTGATGCGACCGTCAATGTGGACACTCTGCTCCGACGTCTGGATCTGTACCGATTGGCGCAGGAAAGCGTATCCGCGCAAGACGGATACACGCGCGCAGCACTCGCCGCGTATTCCGATGGGGTTAACGCCCGACTGAACCAGATCAACAGCGATGCGCTGGGTCGCGGCGCACCGGAGATGTTTGTCTTCAACACAGCGCTCGCCCCTTGGGTGCCTGCGGATTCGCTGGCGATCATGAAGCTGATGGGCGTGCAATTGTCGGGCCATCTGGAAGAAGAAGTCTTGCGCGCGCGCGTGTCTTTGGCGCTGGAAGATCAGGATCGACTGCTGGACGTCCTGCCAGATCATCCCGGCGCCGGGATCGCGGTGCTTCCCGAATTCTCTCAACTCTTTCCAGATGTCCCGCACGCGCCGATCAGAACGGCAGAGCTGGACGTTACAGACATGCTGTTGTCGCCATTCCCCAAACGCGGTCTTGCAGGGGCATCAAATGCTTGGGCTGCGGCTCCGAACCGGTCTGCGTCGGGCGGCACGTTGCTGGCGAACGACCCGCATCTGGGCCTGTCCGCTCCGTCGATCTGGTACCTTGCACGGCTGGAGCTTGAAACAGGCGGCGTGATTGGGGGCACCATCCCCGGGCTGCCTGTTGTGCTGACCGGGCGATCTGCCAATCTGGGTTGGGGGCTGACAACGGCATATGTGGACGATCAGGACGTCTATGTCGAAAAGCTGAACCCCGAGAACTCCGAAGAATACCTGACCGAAGACGGCTATCGTACGTTCGAAAGCCGTCCGTCGATCATCAATATCAAGGATGCAGACCCGATCACCCTGCAACTGCGGTGGAGCCGGAATGGCCCTGTCCTGCCGCCGTCGCGCTATGATCTTGGGTTGATCACACCTCCGGGACATGTGGCGTCGCTGGCGTGGACCTTGCTGACGGATACGGACACATCTGCCAGTGCTGGGCTGGGCGTCATGCGCGCCGGAGATGTCACAGAGGCCATGGAAGCGGCAGAGCTTTATGTGGCGCCTGCACAGAATCTGACGATGGTAGACCTCGACATCATTGCGATGAAAACCATCGGCCATGTGCCGCGCCGGGATGCGCGCCACCAGTCTCAGGGCCGCATCCCTTCGCCCGGTTGGAAGGCAGAGAATGTCTGGAACGGGCGCATGCCGTATCTGTCCAATCCGGAATTTGTTGCACCCGTCTCTGGCATCTTGGGCAACACCAACAACAAGACCGTCGCGCGCCCCTTTCCCAACCACGTGTCTTTCGTTTGGGGGGATGCTCAGCGGGTGCGGCGCTGGCAGAACCTGATGCAAAGCCGTGAAGTCCACACGCGCGACAGCTTTATCGAAGCACAACTCGATACGGTCAGCTATACGGCGCGGTCTCTTTTGCCTTTGATCGGGGCGGACCTTTGGTTCACAGGTGAAGCCGCACCAGATGGCACGCCGGAACGCAAGCGCCAACGTGCCCTGACCCTG
>CAZDXI010000226.1:249-5070 GCA_964509095.1 uncultured Rhodobacterales bacterium | reverse complement strand
GACATGCGCTCTTTCCACCGCACGCCGCCCTCACGTTTCTTTCAATCTGGGACGATATACACACCGTCGCAATTGCACACGCGCAGCCTTAAGACCTCCTGCGTCCATAAGTCGGGACGAGGGGTGCGCGCTCAGGTAAGATGGGTTCATTCCCGCGCACTTTTCGGGTCGGCTTTCAACCGGCTCGACCATCTGGATATCATGGCAGGCCTGCCACCCCTGAGGCCTTCCTTTATACACAACGCGACACACACTCTGCCGAGCGATGCTCGACGCGGGGCGAATGGCATGGCTGCTTAACGCAACGCCCGACCCTTGAGGATCGCATCTGCACCGAAGCGTTCGCGAATCTTGTCAGTTGCGCGCTCTGCGTCGGACCGTTTCACGGCCTGAGGATCGAGCAAGTCGCCTGACATATCAGCCTCGCCGGCAGGGACTAGGTGGGACAGGCCACAGCCCAGCAAACGATACGGCCCCTGATCCCCAACCTGATCAAACAAACTCCGTGCTGTGCGATAGACGACATCCGCCATCTGGGTCGCATCGCGCAGCGCGACCCGACGGGAGATCAGCGAATGATCCGCGCGTTTCAGCTTCAGCGTCACAACACGACCCGCAAGGTCTTTGGCCTTGGCACGGTCCGACACCTTTTCCGACATGCGCCAGATATGCCCGTCCAGCACTTCGAAGCTGGAGGTATCTTCGCCAAATGTCGTCTCGTTCGAAATCGACTTGATCGGGTCATGGGCGGATACACGGCGGCGGTCCTGACCGCGCGCAAGATGCCAGAGCCGTTCACCCATACCGCCAAAGCGCGCAACTAGGTCCGCCTGTTCCCAGCGCAACAGGTCTGAAAACGTATGAATGCCGGCGCGATCCAGCGAGTCCTGCATGGCGGGACCCACACCCCAGATCATTCGCACAGGTTTGTCGCGCAGGAATGTGTCGGTCTCGGCTTTGCCAATCACTGAAAACCCGCGTGGCTTTTCCAGATCAGAGGCGACCTTCGCCAGAAACTTATTGTGGCTAAGCCCGATAGATCCGGTCAGTCCAAGTTCATCCCGCATCCGGTTGATCAATCTCACCAGCATCGCCGCCGGGGGTGCGCCATGCAGGCGTTGCGTGCCGGAGAGGTCCAGAAACGCTTCATCCAGTGACAGAGGCTCGATTGAGGGCGTGAGGTCCTCCATCATTGCGCGTATCTGACGGGACACTGTCGCATAAACCTCCATCCGGGGGCGCACGACGACGGCATCGGGGCACAGTTTCAACGCCTGAAACATCGGCATCGCCGAACGCACGCCGCGAATGCGCGCGACATAACAGGCAGTCGAAACCACACCGCGCCGCCCGCCGCCAATGATGACGGGCTTGTCTTCCAATTCTGGATTGTCGCGCTTCTCGACGGAGGCATAGAACGCATCGCAATCCATATGCGCGATGGTCAGATCAAACAGCTCTGGATGGGTGACCACGCGCGGCGTGCCGCAGGACGGGCAGCGTCCCGGGGTTTCAAAAGTCGTCAGGCAATCACGGCAGAGGCTGGGCATGGTGGGTCAAGCTCGATACATCTGGTGTCAGTTTATCGCGCAATTCAGGCAAAGAACATGGCCCGACACAGGACAGACTTTATGGGCGCCAAGCTGGCCTTGTTCGTCGGAAACCGTCTGTTGATGTTACATCGGGATGACACACCGGGACTGCTTTGGGCGGGGTACTGGGACCTGCCCGGCGGTGGGCGTGAGGGAACGGAAACGCCGCTTCAATGCGCCCAGCGTGAGACAATGGAGGAGTTTTCCCTTCATGTCCCCGCGGCCGAGTTCAGATGGGGACGGGCCTACACCAACACGATCGGGCGCACCGTCTGGTTTTTTGCCGCTGTTTTGCCAGAACACGCTGAGCATGCTGTCGAATTCGGGGATGAGGGTCAGGGTTGGGGGCTGATGCCAGTCCAAGAGTTTCTGACTCACGACAAGGTTGTCCCACAATTCAAACCACGCCTGACCGACTACTTGTCAGGGGTTCAAACCGATGCCCTCTACAGAAAGACCCCCCGCTGACCGTAGCGGGGGGAGGTGACGAACTCAGGAAGAAAAGGTCCGTCAGGGAGTATCACCTAATGACTCTACGTTAGCCGATACCCACAATTCTACCTAGTAGGGAATTCCAGACCCGCGGGTTCTTTTGGAGTATGTGTTATAATTCACACATCAGGTGGTAAGGGCTGGCAAGGAGTCCACTATATCTTGTGCGGCTCTACCAGGATCTTCAGCGGTCCAGATTGGACGCCCAACGACGATATGGTCGGACCCGCCAGAAATTGCATCGGCAGGTGTTTTGATCCGCTTCTGATCGCCCGATGCCGCACCTGCGGGCCGCACGCCGGGTGTCACGATCAGACGCCCTTTGGATTCCGGCAACGCGCGGATCAGGCCACTTTCAAGTGGGGAGGCGATTACACCGTCTGCTCCGGCATCAAAGGCGCGTCCGGCGCGGTCGGCGACCAGATCAGGCACCTCACCGTCGCGCAGCAGACAATCATCCAGATCTGCCCGGTCGAGCGAGGTCAGAATGGTCACAGCAAGAATTTTCAAATCCGTACCCGCGGCCCCCTCTTTGGCCGCGCGCACCACATGCGGGTCCCCGTGCACCGTCAGAAAATCGAGGTTAAACTGCGCAATCCCACGTACGGCAGCTTCGATCGTGGCGCTGATATCAAACAGCTTCATGTCCAGAAAGATGCGCTTGCCGTGTTCTTGCTTCAGTTCATTGGCCAGCGCGAGACCGCCACCTGTCAGCATGCCCAACCCGATCTTGTAGAAACTTGCGGCCCCGCCGATTTGCTCAACGAGCTTCAAGCCGTCCAGAACGTTGGGCACATCAAGTGCCACGATCAGCCTGTCATCTGTCATGGTGTTACCTTTCCGGTTTTTTTGCGCAAACGGCCTTTCCCTAACGGGACGCGGAAGCGCTGTCCATCGGGTTCCGTGGTTTTGCAGTGCTCGGAAACGCTGTTTTAACGCGAATCTTGTACTGTTGGAGGCGATGAATACCCAAGCCACGCATTTTGATCTGCATGCCGTGAATGAATACGGCTTTTATTGCATCCCTTGGGCGTTGCGAAAGCGGGAGGTGTCCCGTGTTCTTTTGAATGGTGGCGTGAATGAGCCGCGCACGCTTCACCTGATCCGGCGGATGGTCGGAACGGGGGATGTGATCAGCGGTGGGGCGTTTGTAGGGGATTTTCTGCCGCCCATTGCTGGGGCATTGGCTGAGGGCGCGCAGGTGCATTCGTTCGAACCCAATCCACAAGCCTTCAAAGCCGCTTTGCGCACGATTGGTCTCAACAAGCTCGTCAATGTGAATCTGCACCCTGTCGCAGTCGGTGCGCATGACGCGGTCATGCCGCTGCAAGTTTCACGACGCAATGGCAAGCCGTTGGGTGGCATGTCGCGGCTGGTTGACAGCACCGCTTCGGGTCTCACGGTGGACGTGCCGGTCCGCCGCTTGGATGATGTGGTCACGCCAGACCGCGCTGTGTCGGTGATTCAACTGGATGTCGAAGGGTTTGAATGGCCCGCACTGCTTGGCGCGCAGCGCATTGTGACAGAGCATCGTCCGGTACTCATCGCGGAAACGCTGTCCAGCAGTGATCAGACGGTAACCGAAGACCGTCTTGCCGATGCGTTTCCGGGCCTTGGCTATACTCTGATGGGAACGATGGAGCGTAACGCCATATTTGTGGCGCCCGATCCGTAAAAAAGCCCGGAGCATTAGCCCCGGGCAGTCATCAGAGACGAAACCAGGCAGGCGCAGGTCTCTGGCAGGACAGCGACACGAGGGACGGGTCGCTGAAATTGAATTCGGTTACGCGGCGCGGCCGCGGAAGAACCCATACTGGCCTTCGGGCAGGCCGCGGCGCAAACGGTTCACGACGGCCAAACGCAGGCTTGGCAACAGGATAGAACGCAGGGCGGATGGCTTTCCGTGACGACGCAGCGCTTGTTTGGTCAACCCCTTGGCCGCGTCCTCGAATGACATCGTTATCGGTGCGCTGATTGCGCAGGGATAGCTGACCGTCTCGCCTTTGTCGTAAACAGTGACGGTAGCTTCAAAAGCTTGCTCGGCGGCGTTGTAAAAAACGTCGGTCATCTGTGTCTTGATCGTGCTCATCTGCTCACCCCTACATATTGTTGGTTCTGGGTCTGTGACCTCAACATGGGCATGCAGTTCCGAACTTTTTAGGGGAATCGCTTCAACTTTTTGTCAGTCTTTTGTGACATACTCAGGTCCGCGGGCTTGAAGCGCCGCAACAGGATGCCCAAATTTCAGGCAAGGCTCCAAATTCCTCGGGCTGCATAGCGGGCGGGGAAACACGGGGCGCTTGGAAAAGGAGAAACACCATGGACTTGAGCAAGTTCACGGAGCGGTCGCGCGGTTTCGTACAAGCCGCACAGACCATCGCTACGCGGGAAAACCACCAAAGGTTGGCCCCGGAACACATTCTAAAAGCACTGTTGGACGATGATCAGGGGCTCGCGAGCAACCTGATCAATGCGTCTGGCGGGGATGCCGGCAAAGTGGCCCAGCATCTGGAACAAACCCTTGCTAAAATGCCCAAGGTCACAGGCGATGCAGCGCAGGCGTATCTGGATCAGAAGACCCTCAAAGTTCTGACCGAAGCCGAAGACATCGCCAAGAAAGCCGGGGACAGCTTTGTTCCGGTGGAACGGGTGTTGATGGCGTTGGCGCTGGTGAAATCGGACGCCAAGACGGCTCTGGATGCGGACCAGACGCTGCTCAAGGCCCAGGCCGAGTCTG
>CAZDXI010000226.1:0-239 GCA_964509095.1 uncultured Rhodobacterales bacterium | reverse complement strand
GTTGGCCGAGGCTGAGAGCATTGCAAAGAAAGCAGGTGACAGTTTTGTCCCGGTTGAGCGCGTTTTGATGGCGTTGGCACTTGTGAAGTCAGAAGCCAAAAACGCACTCGACGCTGGGAAGGTTACAGCCCAAGGGCTGAACAGCGCGATTAATGACGTGCGCAAAGGCCGTACGGCGGATACAGCCAGTGCCGAAGAAGGCTATGACGCGCTGAAAAAATACGCCCAAGACCTGACGG
>CAZDXI010000225.1:0-5073 GCA_964509095.1 uncultured Rhodobacterales bacterium | reverse complement strand
TCCCGGACAAAAAGGGCGAGGTTCACCCCGCCCTTCTTCAAGAGTGCACTGCTCAAAGGTCCCGGATCAAGCCCAAGACACCCAAGCGCGTGGCATCAACCCCAGCAGAGGTTCTTACCTTCGACAGTGTCGATGCTTTCGACCCCGTCAACGGATTTGTCCGTCACCAACGCAACGCCGGTATCAAAGAAGTCTTTGCCCGGTGTGTTCGCAGGCTTTGTGCCGTCTTTGGCCCAGGCCACAATTGCTTCGATCCCTTTGGAGGCCATCAACAGCGGATATTGTTGTGACGTGGCACCAATCACCCCGTCCTTGATGTTCTGTACACCGGGGCAGCCACCGTCGACCGACACGATCAGAACGTCATTTTCGCGCCCGATAGACTTCAGCGCCTCATACGCGCCAGCCGCTGCGGGTTCGTTGATCGTATAAACGACGTTGATCATCGGATCCTTCGCCAGAAGGTTTTCCATTGCTTTGCGACCGCCCTCTTCGTTCCCAGCAGTCACGTCATTTCCCACGATGCGCGGATCGTCTTCATCCCCCCATTTGGACGGGTCTTTGATGTCGATCCCAAAGCCTTTCAGGAAACCCTGATCGCGCAGCACGCCCACGGTGGGCTGGCTGACGGCCAGATCAAGCAACCCGATCTTGGCGTTTGCTGCATCATCGCCCAGCGCCGCAGCTGCCCATTGGCCAATCAACTCACCCGCAAGGAAATTGTCAGTGGCAAAGGTCATATCCGCCGCATCAATCGGCTCCAGTGGCGTATCAAGCGCAATCACCACCAGCCCTGCATCGCGGGCTTGCTGAACCGCAGGCACGATGGAGGACGTGTCGGACGCCGTGATCAAAATGCCCTTCGCGCCATTGGCAATACAGGTCTCAATCGCAGCCACTTGTGTTTCGTGATCGCCATCAACCTTACCCGCAAAGGTGGACAAGTTCACGCCGAGTTCTTCGGCTTTGGCCAAGGCCCCTTCGCGCATCTTCACAAAGAACGGGTTGGTATCGGTTTTGGTGATCAAGCACGCGCCAATCGCATGCCCGTCCGCAAACGCGGCTCCCCCCAATGTGCTCAGCGCAAGTGCTGTTCCGGCAAGTAATTTTTTCATAAGTCACTCCCTTGGTTTTTCAGTCTTTTTGGCGTCGCGTTTGCAGCGCCTTATACGCGGCAAGGTTGTACAAGCGCGCGACGCCTGTCAAGCAAGGGGGTGACTATGCGCCCTGTGTCGGCGGCCCATTGGCGCCCGGCGAGACATTGGGAAACTCTTGCATGCTACGTTCATAGTCCTGAATAAGTCGCATGATCGGACCGGCGACCCAAGTGTTCGTGACAAAGATGTCGTATTCCTCTTTCATGTCAGTCTTCACATTGAACAAATAGGGGCTTTCCAGCTTGCCTTTGCCCTCGTTCACTTCGGGGTGCCAGTGCAAATGCATCTTCCAATCGCGCCACTTCACCGCGTGCAATTCGCCTTTGATGTAAAACGGGAAGCCCTCGCGCGCTGAGGTGCCCGAACCATCCAGCAACACAGGCGCTTGGTCTACTCCGTCAATGGCGCGGTCACTTGGCACCTCCTGCCCAATCAAGTTGGTCAGCGTGGTATAGAAATCGCTGATATGCACCATTTCGTCACTGACTTGTTCTGGCTTGATCCGCTCTGGCCAGCGAATGATACAAGGCACGCGCAAACTGCCCTCCATTGCGGTGTGATAGGTGCCGCGCCATGGCCCGGCGGTGCCACGCCAAGGCTGTCGGAACTCCGGCCCATTGTCAGACGCAAAGACCAGCAGTGTGTCTTCCGCCAGACCAAGATCGTCCAAAGCATCGACAATCCGTCCCACATGGCCGTCCATCTCCGCCAGACAATCCGCCATGTCACCATACCCCGTGCTGCCCGCATAATCACTGTGCGGCAATGTCGGGAAGTGCATGTTGATGATCGGCAGGAACAAAAAGAACGGGTCTGAGGAGTCCTTGTGATGATCCATGAACCGAATGGCGCGGTCGGTAATCTCTGTGTCGATGGTGCGCCGCGCGTCTAGATCGTAAGGACCGACGGGCTTGGCGTCGCTGCCAGCGGTCGCTTCGAATATCTGCGGCGTGATAGCGACGCTGGGATCAAACCCGATTGAGGTTTCAAAGAACACCTCGTCCGACGTTCTTGGCACGCCATACCATTCGTCAAACCCGCGATCATGCGGCAACCGTCCTGGCGCATCTCCAAGATGCCATTTTCCATACATTGCAGTGGAATAGCCTGCAGACTTAAACTGTTCAGCGAGCGTCACCTCCCATTCCGACATGCCTTGCGGCAAGTTCGGTGGTTTGGACTGCCATGCGCCCGTCCGCATCGGCTGACGACCCGTCATCAACGCCGAACGCGTCGGCACGCAGTCGCTTTCCACATTGAAATTGGTCAGGCGCAGTCCCTGATCTGCAAGCCCGTCAATGCGTGGTGTCGGAGCGCCGCGCAAGACACCGCCCCCGTAACACCCTAATTCCCCCCAGCCGAGGTTATCTGCCAGAATGAAAACAACGTTTGGCTTGGGCATTGGAAACTCCCCTTCAATGACGAGGATGAGACACAAACGCGGGTCACCTGTCCAGCACAGAGAACGTGGTTACTATAAGGCTAGCTTGAACTAAGCAGGGTCAGAGGCTGGCAAGCAGCACGAAAAGACTGAAAATCACCAGCAAAGAGGCAAGGTTATCCGCCCGCGCCTGCGTCGCATACCGACCATTGTCGGCACACATTGCGACTTGTGCGATTTCCCCTCGCGTGACCAATCCATTGCCAATGCCCTTGGCGATCTGAAAGTCCATCAGTGCCACGCTTTTGCAGATCATCGTATACGCCTTGGCAACGAACGCAGTCAGAACCAGCGCAAGCGGGGTCAGACCCAGCGCCAGAAGTGCCAACAAAAAGACGATCACAAGACATGAAATTGCAATTGGCGCAGCCAATCTACCGGTGGCAGGACGCCCCAGCACCAAAATCAGTTCTCTTCCTAATTCAACAACCCGCCTACTCGCGGATGCAGCAAACACCGCTGGCATTACTCACTCCAGACATCTCCCGAGCGCGACAATACCCTTTGCTCAACGATTCTCACAAGTCAGAAAGCGATGTAACCCGATGGGCAAACGCAAATTTCTGAGCAATAGTCCGATCGAATACGCACTTACGACATAGGACCCAGCACCGTGAACATTCTCTTTATCATGTATGACCAGTTGCGTTTTGACTATCTGAGCTGTGCGGGTCATCCCCATCTGCATACGCCCAATTTTGATCGCGTGGCGGCCATGGGCGTGCGCTTTACCAATGCCTATGTGCAATCGCCGATTTGTGGGTCTTCGCGCATGTCCTATTACACCGGGCGCTACCCATCCAGTCACGGCGCACAATGGAACAACTTCCCGCTGCGCGTGGGCGAACAGACCATGGGGGATCATTTGCGCAAGGTCGGAATGGACTGCTGGCTGATCGGCAAAACCCACATGAAGGCCGACGCCGAAGGCATGGCGCGGCTGGGTCTTGAGGCGGATTCCGTCATTGGGGCACGGCAGGCGGAGTGCGGGTTTGATGTATGGATTCGCGATGATGGTCTCTGGGCGAAGGGTCCGGACGGATTTTATGACGAAAAACGCTCACCCTATAATGAATACTTAAAATCAAAGGGTTACGAAGGCGAAAACCCATGGCACACCCATGCCAATTCGGGCGAAGAGGACGGCGAATTGGCCTCTGGCTGGATGTTCAAAAACGCCGACAAAGCCGCCAATGTACACGAGGCTGACAGCGAAACCGCATGGCTGACAACCAAGACGATTGAGTTCATGGATCAAGCAAGCGGTCCGTGGTGCGCGCATGTCAGCTACATCAAACCACACTGGCCCTACATCGTGCCCGCGCCCTATCACGACATGTTTGGTGCCAACCACGTCCCGGCCCCGAAACGTCATGATATAGAGCGCGAAGACGCCCAGCCGGTGTTCGAAGCGTTCTTCTCAAACAAAGTCGGCCAAGCCTTTTCCCGAGAGGACGTCCGCCAGAAAGTCATCCCCGCCTATATGGGCTTGATCAAGCAGTGCGATGACCATCTGGGGCGCATTCTGGATCACCTTGAGAAGACCGGCGCCATGCAGGACACGATGATTGTTCTGACCTCCGATCACGGAGATTATCTGGGCGATCATTGGATGGGCGAAAAGTCCCTATTCCACGAGCAATCCGCTAAGGTTCCCATGATTGTTTATGATCCGCGCTCTGAAGCCGATTCGACACGGGGGACGACTTGCGACGCTCTGGTTGAAAGCATTGATCTGGCACCAACTTTTGTCGAAGCCGCCGGGGGCAAAGTGCCCGATCACATCCTTGAAGGGCGCTCGCTTTTGCCCTGGCTGCACGGAGACACGCCCGACTGGCGGGAGTTCCTGATTTCCGAATTCGATTACTCGCCTACACCAATGGCCGAGTCACTATGTGACAACCCCCGCGATTGTCGCTTGTTCATGGTCTTTGACGGGCGCTGGAAGCTAATGCACGCCGAAGGCGGGTTCCGCCCGATGCTGTTTGATCTGGAAACCGACCCGGATGAGTTCCACGATCTTGCCAAATCAGACGCCCATCAGGACCAGATTGATCGGCTGTACGGCCACCTCGCAACATGGGGTCGCCGCATGTCCCAGCGCGTGACTAAGTCCGAGGACGACATCCGCGCGATGCGAGGGAAATCCGCTCGTAAAGGCATTCTGATAACGATGTTCGATGGCTCGGATGTGCCGGAGCATTCCATGGAGTTTTATTCAGGACCTGCCCCGAAATTACCGGATCAGCGATAAAACCCAATCTGTCGAACCGAGACGTCCGCCTCGTACTCCCGACCGATCGCAAGAACTCCGATGCGACGCAAGCGGGCGGGACCGAAAGGCACATCGATACGGTGAGGCTTGAAAATGTCAAAGGGTAAGCGCAGCTCGGTCCACTTTGGCGGAGCGATGAACTCCGCCCGGTAGGATTGCCATGGCCGGGTCAGTTGCGTTGTCCGCAATCTGACGTCATA
>CAZDXI010000224.1:0-5095 GCA_964509095.1 uncultured Rhodobacterales bacterium | reverse complement strand
AGTGACAGGTGATTGCCGATATGGCCGGGGGTGTGCAGGGCTTCCAGTGTCCAGTCGTCGCCCTCCAACATATCGCCATCCAACAGCCGGTGATCGGGGTCGAACGCGGTGTCGATACCTTCACCTCCACCGATGTCTCCGGATTGGGCGAGTTCCTGCATAACGGCGCTGCGCCCGTCTTCGGCCGCGCCAAATCCATAGACCGGGGCGCCAGTTTGCGTCGCCAAGGGCGCGGCAAGCGGGGAGTGATCGAGATGCGCGTGGGTGACGACAATGTGGCTGATGCGTTGGCCCGGCTCTAGTGCAGCCAGGATCGCGGCCATATGCGCGTCCGACAGGGGGCCGGGGTCAATCAAAGCCAGGTCTTGCGTGCCCAATAGATACGTATTCGTGCCTCGATACGTCATAGGTGACGGGTTCGGCGCCACGATACGGCGCAAGCCAGGAGACAGAGTTTCCGCCACCCCGATGGGGGGATTGAAGTCATCTGGTGGCGTCATGGCTTTCCCTTCCGTAGTCCGCCGGATAGGCTTAGCGCATGTCGTTCCAATGGCTCAAACACTATATGCCGCGCGGGCTCTATGGCCGGGCCGCGCTGATCCTGATCCTGCCCGTTGTGATGGTGCAGCTGGTGGTGTCGATCCTGTTCGCACAGCGTCATTTCACGGATGTGACGCAGCAAATGACCAACACCATGATCCGCGAATTGCGGCTGGTGCTTGAGACGGTGGAGAACACGCCGCAAGCCGCTGAAGTGCCGGCACGGCTCGACCAACGTCTTGGCGGGTTGGGGATTGATCTGGAGCTGGTCGCTGATGACACCGTGCCGCCCGAGGATACCCGCCTGTGGTATGATTTCACCGGCACCGTTTTTGCGCCTATGTTGCGAGAGGCGTTCCCCGACACACAGCGCATTCTGCTGGGGGACGGGCGGCGCGTCATCATGTTCACGGACACACGGCACGGGCTGGCACGGCTGGATGTGAGCCGCAACCGTTTGTCGGCAAGCAAGCCGCACCAGCTTTATGTGAATATGGTGTTTGTGGGCGTGTTGATGACCTTCATCGCCTATATTTACCTGCGCAACCAGTTACGCCCGATCACCCGGCTTGCGGATGCGGCGGAGGCATTTGGGCGCGGGCGCCACATTCCCTATAACCCGTCCGGTGCCAATGAGGTGCGCGCGGCAGGCACGGCGTTTCTGGACATGCGCCACCGGATCGAAAGACATATCGAACAACGCACGCTGATGCTGTCAGGGGTCAGTCATGACCTTCGCACGCCGCTGACCCGGATGCGGTTGGGTTTGTCCATGCTGGAAGACGATGAGCGTGAACCACTGGAACAAGATGTCCTCGAAATGGAGCGGCTGGTCGATGAATTTCTGAACTTCGTGCGCGGTGCCTCCGAAGGTACGCCTGAGCCCGTGGACCCCATCGCGATGGTCTCCAAACTGGTCGAGGACGCAGAGCGCGGCGGGAGAGATGTGACGTTACTGGAAGCCGAAGGGCAGGGCACGCTTGAACTTCGAGAGGTCGCGATGCGTCGCGCGGTTGATAACCTAATCTCCAACGCCGTGCGCTATGGAAAACGGGCGGACGTGTCAGTGCATTTAACGGACAAGTCCCTGCGCATTCGGGTTGAAGATGATGGCCCCGGCATTCCCGAAGCGGACCGGGCAGAGGCGCAAAAGCCGTTTGTTCGACTGGATTCGGCGCGTAACCAGGACCGCGGTGCGGGCGTGGGGCTGGGTCTTGCAATTGCTACGGACATTGCGCGCGCTCATGGGGGCGTTTTGCGGCTGGGTGAAAGTGATCGGCTCGGCGGGCTTTGTGCTGATATTGTCATTGCGCGTTAACCACGCGACAGTTGGTCGCGACAGCTGACACATAATGCGCACGACTTTTTAACCTGCGTGCCGTAGGGGTAACTTAAAAGGTTGGGCGTAAGCTCGACGGGCAACGACAAGAATAATGCAGGCGTATGGATCACAGCTTCGAAAGTGCTAAGCAGGGGCGCGACAAGACCGCTGCGCGCGATTGGGTTAAAATTCTCGCCCAGTACCGTGCCCCCAAAACGACACGCAGTCTGTTCGAACTCGCGGTGACGTTTATTCCCTTTGTCGCGCTGTGGGCGCTGGCTTGGGCGATGCTTTCGGTCAGTATCGTGCTATCGGTCGGGATCGCGCTGGCAAATGGCGCGTTCCTTCTGCGGCTCTTTGCAATTCAGCATGATTGTGGACACAACGCGTTCTTTGCGGATCGGCGTGCCAATGACTGGCTGGGTCGCTTCTTGGGTGTGTTGACGGTAACCCCGTATGATGTGTGGAAACATGCGCACGCTGTGCATCACGGCAGTTGTGGCAATCTGGATCATCGTGGCATCGGCGATATCGATACGCTGACGATCACGGAATATCGTGCGTTAAGTCCGGCCAAACGTCTTTTGTATCGTCTATATCGCAACCCGCTGGTGCTGTTTGGTTTGGGGCCGGGATATATGTTCCTGTTGAAGAACCGACTGCCGTTTGGGTTCTTTTCCAATGGGCGCTTCTGGTTGAGCACCATGGGCACGAATGTGGGGCTGGTGGGTGCACTGGTTGGCATTTATGCCGCTGGTGGATGGGCGCCAATCCTAGCGATATTCCTGCCAACGACTCTGATGGCGGCGACGGCGGGCATGTGGCTGTTTTACGTGCAGCACCAGTTCGAACACACAGTTTGGGATGAGGATGCGGAATGGGACTTGCACGACTCTGCGCTGCATGGGTCCTCGCACTATATCCTGCCGCCGGTTCTGCAATGGCTCAGCGCGAATATCGGTATCCATCATGTGCATCACCTATATAGCCGCATCCCGTTCTACCGCTTGCCGGAAGTGTTGCGTGATCATGCCGGGTTGGCAGACAGCAACCGGTTGACCATCCGTGAAAGCCTTGCCACCGCAAGGTTGCATTTGTGGGACGAGCAGGGGCAAACCCTGATGTCCTTCGCGCAGGCGCGTCTTCAGACCTGATATCCAGACCAGTTTTCTGTTAAGGTTTTGGGGCGAATGCGGCACTAAACACGCGCCCTGTGACGTGACAAATTCGCGCCAGAACATTCGTTAAACCAATCCGAAAAGTTCCAGAGCATCAGCAGTATAATAGCACTCTCGGAACAACCAGTTGATGACACCAAAATCTGAAGCTCGGCCGTGTAAGGGGTTACGATTTCCAAAACTACATGGCCTGCGGAGTCCGCCGGTCGGATAACATCCCCAAAAATCGCCGTTTCGGGTTCATCGTCGGTCAGCGCGACGACTTCAAAATCGTCCCCCCTTTCACTAATAGACAAAATGGCGCCAGGTCGCAGATAACGCCATTCGGTCAGTTCATGACCGATGTCCCAATGATGCACGACCTCCCATCTGTCCTGACCCGAAACGCGGCGCTTCCTCCATAAGGCGCGTACACAAGAAAGCCAGAAGTGGCGCGGGCGCGATCCTGCAGCATAACGCTGTTCGTCTGAATAAGCCTTGTGAGAACTTTCGTTTAGCAAAGGCAAATGCCGGATCAGTCTCAATGCGCGGCGGCGTGCTTTCAACGTCCGCCATTAACCTTTTCGTGTGATCACAGTTGCGTAAAGCTCCAGCTATCCGCTACGTCAGTCATACCTTTTCAAAGGTGGTAACAATTGACAGCCATGTGTGTGGTCCTTCGGGGATCACCCGCTCCGAAGGCTCCCGAAAACCGGAGTATTCGAGATGCGAGTTTTGATGAGCGTAACCAGCTGGGACAGTGTGCGATTGCAGGCCGATCTGACGTCGATGGGGTTTCCTGTAACGGCGGCAGATGACGGGATTGCAATCTTTGAAAGCCTCGACCTGCTGGGTCACCCGGTTGTTCTGATGGAAACCGATTTGCCGGATTTGCGCTGGCAGGTGGCGTTGGATCAGTTGCGCCGCGAATGTCCGGGCATGTCGATCCTTGTAATTGACTCCCGGCGCAGTGATGTGGACCGCGTGAAGGCGTTTGACATCGGCGCCGACGATGTGGTCAGCCCGGACGTCGACAGTGCAGAGCTTGTCTCTCGTATTTTGGCGGTTGCGACTCGGCGCGCGGGCTATAGCTCTCCGGTTTTGCAGATGGGACCGCTGCGTGTCACCTTGCAAGACCGCACCGTGTGGTGGGGATCGTCGCCCATCAAGCTGTCCCCGGCACAATACACGATATTTGAAAAATTGTGCCTGAACGCGCCGCGTGCAGTCAGCAAACATGATCTGATGGGCGAGTTGTATGGTTTGGACGAAGGCAGCGAAGAGCGGATCATCGACGTTTTCGTGGCCAATCTGCGCGCACGTTTGGCCGCTGTTGGGGCGCCGCGTGATCTAATCGAAACTGTGCGCGGACGCGGATATCGCTTGGCCGATCTGGCCCCGAACGGTGGTGGCACGCAAGCTCCGTTGGAGATGCCCGTCGAAGACTTTGGCATCCCGGTCGAATTCGCAGAAGCGGCGTAAACTGGCAGGTATGGTAGGCCCGGCAGGACTTGAACCCGCAACCAAAGCGTTATGAGCGCTCTGCTCTAACCAATTGAGCTACAGGCCCGCCATACCGTCGGAATACCACCAAACGGCGAGGCGTCAAGCCTCAGCGCAGTAAGCCCGGTGAAGGCGTGAGGTTCAGCGCCCCCATTGCTTCTTGCACGTCGTCCGCCCAGAGCCAGATGCGATAAGGTGGCGGCACGGTCATGTAGTCCTCAGGCCCATAGATCATGCGGTCGCGCATATCGAATGCATAGCGTGAGCGCCAAGCGATCTTGTCGCGATAAGACATGGACGTGCCTGCGACGATCTTCTTGGTGATGTTGTAAAGCTTTTCCATCATCCGGTATTCGTAGCCCGTCAAATGCAGCGGGTCGGCGTATTGTCCGCGTCCGTTCTCCATCGCGCCCACGGCGGCCTTCAAATACAGTGGCATATCGAGTTCACCGGGGATCGACGGGAACAATACAAAGGGCGCGGCATGTCCGGCCTCAATCATGTTAAGGTTAAATGTGGCGCGTTCCTCGCGCGACATTTCCCTGATCTCTCTGCTGGAATAGGATGGTGCAGT
>CAZDXI010000223.1:2402-5097 GCA_964509095.1 uncultured Rhodobacterales bacterium | reverse complement strand
AAGCGCCGAGATTACCGCCCCCAAGACGTGCCGATACTGCGTGATGTCTTGTGTTCGTACCTTTAGCAAATAGTCAAAGTTCCCTGCAATCATATGCGCCTGTTCAACTTCCGGCGTTTTGGCGACTGCGGCATTGAACGCAGCCAATGCAGGCTCTCTGGTGTCGGTCAGCTTGACCTCCACAAAAGTCACATGATCCAAGCCCAACCGGATCGGATTAAGCAACGCACGGTAGCCCAGAATGACCCCTTCCGCTTCCAAGCGACGCAACCGCGTTTGCGTTGGCGACTTTGACAAACCTATTCGTTTGGCAAGGTCTGTCACACTGATGCGCCCGTCTTGCGCCAATACGCCAAGGATCGCTTGATCAAATCGATCCAATCCCGGAAAGTCAATTTCACTCATATCCGCCTCACATACAGCCGATAAGCTTTTGATTACCGGCAAGATAGGTCAATAAATCTGGCAGAAGCAAGATATACTGCCTCGATCGACCGGAGATACTGTAATGCCCTTACCCGACCATCTGGATGCCCTGACCTATGCCGACCCCGACGCCGTTCTGACTGAACTGGTTCAACAGGCAGCGTTGCCAGACAGGGATCGTCAACAGATATGCTCGAACGCGGCAGACCTTGTTCGTCGCATCCGGGCCGCAGACGATCCCGGTTTGATGGAGGTTTTTCTCGCCGAATATGGCCTGTCAACCGACGAAGGCGTAGCACTCATGTGCTTGGCTGAGGCGCTGTTGCGGGTGCCGGATGCGGACACGATGGACGCATTGATCGAAGACAAAATCGCAGCCTCGGACTGGGGGCATCATTTGGGGCAATCAACATCTGCGCTGGTCAATGCGTCGACTTGGGCGCTGATGCTAACAGGTCGCGTGCTGGATGATGACGCAAGCCCCGGCCTTGCGAGCACCTTGCACAGCGCGATCCGACGTCTTGGTGAACCGGTGATCCGTACCGCAGTATCTCGCGCGATGAAAGAAATGGGCCGCCAGTTTGTTCTGGGCGAGACCATCACCTCTGCCATGGAACGCGCCAGTGCTATGGAAGCCAAGGGCTTCACCTACAGCTATGATATGCTTGGCGAAGCGGCCATGACCGAAGCGGACGCAAAGCGCTATCACCTCAGCTATTCACGTGCGATTTCCGCGATTGCGACCGCCTGTACTCATGGTGACATCCGCAAGAACCCCGGTATTTCCGTAAAACTCTCTGCGTTACATCCGCGTTACGAGATCGCTCAGCAGGACCGGGTGATGCGCGAACTTGTTCCCCGTCTGAGGTCCCTCGCTCAGCTCGCGGCGTCTGCAGGTATGGGGCTGAATGTGGATGCAGAGGAAGCGGACCGTCTAACCCTTTCGCTCGGCGTGATCGAAGCTGTTCTTGCCGAACCGTCGCTTGCCAATTGGGAGGGTTTTGGCATCGTCGTGCAAGCCTATGGCCCGCGCACCAGCGCCGTTCTGGATCACTTACACGATATGTCAAAGCGTTTGGATCGGCGTATCATGGTGCGGCTGGTCAAAGGTGCCTACTGGGATACCGAAGTGAAACTGGCGCAAGTCAATGGCATCGACAGCTTCCCGGTCTACACACGCAAACCAGCATCCGATGTGTCCTACATCGCGAACGCGCGCAAACTGCTGGGCATGACCGACCGGATTTACCCGCAATTTGCGACCCACAACGCCCATACTGTCGCAGCCATTCTGCATATGGCGGACGACCCGGAAGCCTATGAGTTTCAACGGCTTCATGGGATGGGAGAAGCGCTGCATACGCTTGTAATGGGGGATAATGGCACGAACTGCCGGATTTACGCACCAGTTGGTGCGCATCGCGACCTGCTCGCTTACCTCGTGCGGCGATTACTGGAAAACGGCGCGAATTCCAGCTTCGTCAACCAGATTGTGGATGCGGATGTGCCCCCGGAAACCGTCGCCGCCGATCCGTTTGACGCCTTGGCCTCCAATTCCGCGCGCTTGACGACCGGTCCTGACCTGTTTGCGCCGGAACGCCGGAACTCTCGTGGGTTTGACCTTGCGAACCTCAAGCAATTACAAGACCTTGACGCCGCGCGAGCCAATTTCGCTGATGCTCAGTGGCACGCTGCACCCTTGATCGCTAGACCTTTTCAGTCCGACGCAACCGATACACTCCACAATCCTGCGAACCCGCATGATCAAGTTGGAACCGTACAATGGGCGACCCTTCAAGATGTGGAAACCGCGCTAAGCGTGGCCGAGCTTTGGGTGGCCCCATCTGTTGATCGGGCGCGCATTTTGAACCGGGCTGCAGATCTCTATGAAGCCAACAGTGCTGAAATCTTTGCTCTGCTTGCACGCGAGGCCGGAAAAACCTTGCCCGATTGTGTCGCGGAACTGCGCGAAGCGGTGGATTTCTTGCGCTACTACGCCGCGCGCATCCCGGATGGTGAGCCTGTGGGGCGCTTTGCGTGCATCTCTCCTTGGAACTTCCCACTGGCAATCTTCACCGGCCAGATCGCTGCCGCTTTGGCCACCGGCAACGCGGTCCTTGCCAAACCAGCTGAGCAGACGCCTCTGATCGCGCATTTTGCGATCCGCCTGCTGCACGAGGCCGGTGTTCCGGACGCCACGCTGCAGCTTTTGCCTGGCGCGGGCGACATCGGGGCCGCCTTAACCTCGGACGCCCGTATCGACGGCGTG
>CAZDXI010000223.1:0-2302 GCA_964509095.1 uncultured Rhodobacterales bacterium | reverse complement strand
CTTACATCGACGCCGCCCGCGCAGCCGGTCGAATTCTGCATGAAAACGATGTCCTGACAGAAGGGTTGTTCGTAGCACCCACCCTCATTTCTGTTGATGGCATCGCGGATCTTGAACGTGAAATCTTCGGTCCCGTTCTGCACCTCGCCCGATTCAAATCGCAGGAGCTAGACGCCGTTCTCGATGCAATCAATGCCACGGGCTACGGGCTGACCTTTGGCCTGCAAACCCGGATCGATGACCGTGTTCAGCACGTCGCGGATCGTATTCATGCCGGAAATATCTATGTGAACCGAAACCAGATCGGTGCGGTTGTCGGCTCCCAACCCTTTGGTGGGGATGGCTTGTCTGGCACAGGACCCAAAGCCGGAGGCCCATTGTACCTGTCTCGCTTCGTTCGTAACGCAGCGCCAGTTTCCTTGCCCCAAACCCAGAGCCTTCCCGGCCCCACTGGCGAGTTAAACCAATACTCGCTTCGCACACGCGCCCCTCTGGTCTGCCTTGGCCCCGGAGCCGATCTGGCCGCTACCCAAAAGGCCGAAGTCCTCGCCCTTGGTGGCGATGCCGTAGAGAGGCCTGACCTCGAACCGGACGCTCTCACTCAGGAAAACCCAATCAGCGGAGCCATCTGGACAGGGGACGCGGACACTGCGCGGCGCTATTCCAAAGCCCTGGCAAAGCGTGCGGGCGCGTTGGTGCCTCTGATCTGCGGATCACCTGTTTTGGCCGACGTCGTGCAAGAGGCGCATCTTTGCGTCGACACCACCGCCGCGGGCGGCAACGCGTCCTTGCTTGGGGCCATGTCGGAAACCTAACCAGAGAAACACGGAACAGAAAACGCCGCGTTGTGCTGTGCACAGGCCACTCAAAACCTTGACCTTGCATGGCATTACGATAACCGTGGCGCCATGTTTCCAATTCGCGACCATAACCCGTCGGGCCGCGTGCCCTTTGTCACCTACGCTCTGATTGCTGCCAATGTGCTGATCTTTCTGGGCTATTTCACTCTGTTTCAAGATAACGCAGCGATCTCTCGCTTCTTTGAGCAATGGGCGATGATCCCGGCTTTTGTCACTTCCGGTCAGAACTATGAGACGATCATCACCTCGATGTTTCTGCATGGGGGATGGATGCATCTTCTTGGAAACATGCTGTTTTTATGGATCTACGGCGACAACATGGAAGATGAGATGGGCCATGTCCCCTTCCTGTTGTTCTATTTGTTGGCCGGAGTTGCCGCAGGGCTGATCCACATTGTCTCTGCTCCCGGATCGCCGGTACCAACAGTCGGTGCATCCGGAGCCATCGCTGGTGTCATGGGCGGCTATCTGTTGCTGTTCCCGAAGGCGCGCGTGGACATCCTGATTTTCATCATCGTTTACGTGCGCATCTTGCCGATCCCGGCGTGGATCGTTTTGATGATTTGGTTTGCCATGCAATTTATCGGCGGAATCGGCGCGGACCCGGATACCGGCGGAGTTGCATATTGGGCGCATATCGGTGGGTTTGTGGCTGGTTTGCTGATGACGATACCTCTTTGGCTGCGCGAAGGGGGCGCACAATTTTGGCGACGCACCGACGGACATCCACCGCACCCCGAAGCGACTTATCCCATTGGGAAAAGTAACATTCCCAAGGTATCGCGGAAGTGAGCCGTACGATCAAAGCGAGTTGCCATTGTGGGGGCGTGAAACTGCGCGCTACGCTGATCGAGGATACACTGAACCCATCGCGCTGCACGTGCTCATTTTGTAGCCGCAGACAGGCAGGCAACGTCAGTGTTCTGACAGCAAGCGTTGTGATCGAAACAGGCGCCGACATGCTGGGCAAGTACCAGTTCGGCACGCACACAGCAGAGCATTTCTTTTGCAAGACCTGCGGGATCTACACCCATCACACGCGCCGGTCGGACCCTTTAGAAACCGGTGTGAACATCGGCTGTGTCGAAGGCGCGGAACCCTGGACGTTCGAGCCAATGCACTGGCATGACGGGGTCAATCACCCGTCAGACACTTAACCGCGTACGGCCTTTGCAAACGGGTTGAACATCTGCTCACTCGCGCAAATCAACGCGCCTGAGTCCAACGGTGCGTCTTCGGCGTCGAGCCCTTCCAGCAAGCCACCAGCCTCTGTCACAATCAATGTGCCCGCTGCGATATCCCAAAGGTTTAGGCGTCTTTCCCAAAACCCGTCATAGCGACCAGCCGCGACATAGGCGAGGTCAAGCGCTGCAGCACCCCAGCGCCGCACACCGGCACAGGTCGGCAAGACGCGCGCGAGTTCCTGTAGCGTCTCGGGCAGA
>CAZDXI010000222.1:0-5133 GCA_964509095.1 uncultured Rhodobacterales bacterium | reverse complement strand
GGATGATCCCGGGCAAGCTGGTCAAAGGCATGGGCGGCGCGATGGATCTTGTTGCCGGTGTGGGCCGCGTGGTCGTGGTGATGGATCACACCAACAAGCACGGCGACAGCAAGGTTTTGACCGAATGCACCCTGCCCCTGACGGGCAAAGGTGTGGTGGATCGCATCATTACCAATCTGGGCGTTCTGGATGTGGTCGAGGGCGGCCTAAAGATCGTTGAAACCGCCGAAGGCGTCAGCGAAGACGAGTTGCGCGCGGCCACACAAGCCACCATCGTCTGACGCACCAAGCCCCCCGCGTCACGCCTGTCGGCGCCGGGTCAGAACTTTTTATGTATATATAGTGTGATGTCCGTCAGGTATGGCGGGCCCGCCAAAGGCGGAAGTGTGATGGCGCCGCTCCGGGACTTTATCCCCGGAACCGGCAGAGTCGCGAAGGTGAAAACCATCGGTCCTGACACGCCCCTCGTCCCGACTTATGGATGCAGGAGGTCTTCGAGGCGCGCTATGTGCTGCAGCGCCTCACGATATACTGTGCAGACATTGACAGGTGCTAAGCGCACCGAACGCTGCAGCCCGTCAGTTCAACGCGGCGAACACGCAACCATCGCTGGCCAGCACGGGCGGTGTCAGGCACAAGCCCCGCGCCACCTGAAAGGCCGCCAAGACTTTCGGCACATAGTCACGCGTTTCAGCGAAGGGCGGCACGCCGGCATGTTTGCGCACAGCCCCTTCGCCTGCGTTGTAGCCTGCCAGAACCAGTAACGGATCGCTGTCGAACTCTTTCATCAACCAGTCGAGGTATTTGACCCCGCCCGTGATGTTCTGTTTCGCAGCAAAACTGTCCGTAACACCAAACCGCTCGGCCGTGGCGGGCATCAATTGCATCAAGCCCTGAGCACCTGCCCCGCTCTGCGCGTCTGATTTGCCCGCCGATTCCACAGAGATCACAGCCAGCACCAGCGCGGGCGACACACTGGTCCCCACAGTTGCGCCCAGAATATCGGTACCGCGCGCCTTGGCGATGTCCTGCAACAGCTGCATGCGCGGCGCGCTTACTTTGTCATTGGACCCGCTCAACGCATCCATGGCCGCTTCCAACCGCCCCGCACTGGCTTTGGCAAGATCGGGAGAGACCTTGTCCCAGAACCACGGATAGCGCTGTTTCGGCTTTGCTTTGGGAGACTCCGCATCAGCAACTTGTGGAGTCGACGCAGGTGCCGCGGGTGCGGTCTGCTCTGCCGGGTCAATTTGCACAGTAATCCGCTTGCGCGCCGTCCCCCGTGAAGGAGGTTTGATGCGTTTGGCTTCAAACTTCGGAAAAGGTTTGGGTGAATCGGCCACAGAATAAGTTGGCCACGCCAGCGCAGCGGCCAGCAACAGACTCAATACAGGTTTCATGCCTCATCCCCTGTTGGCGGGGTTTTGTTAATTTGGAGACAATACTGGCAAATACCGCAAATTTTAGCCAGAACACGAAATAATTTTTCTTTTTGATCTGGCATTTTTGCCCGTCAAATCCACCAAATTTTAATAAATCCAAAGGAAATGCGCCTTCGTTTTCTATATTTTTCAGAGACTTACAGATTCGCAGCCAACAAATATTGCTGGAACGTGAAAATCTCCCTTTCCCGTCAAAATGATGCCCCAATCCGACGTCTATATATGCTCATTCCTTTTCGGATACGGGCCAACAGAGAGAGGCGGTCCTAGAACGGTTCGACAAGGTTGTAACGTTAATTGAGTGATCCTTTGGAGGGACATACTATGAAAAAGTTCATCGCGAACTTCCGCAAAGACGAAAACGGTGCCGTGACGGTTGACTGGGTTGTGCTGACTGCTGCTGTTGTTGGCCTGGCCGTTGCTGCTTATTCCTCGATCGAAACCGGTGCGACAGGCCTGACAGCCGACACCGAGACGTTCCTGGACGCACAAGACCCGAACTAAGTTTCGCGTCTTTCCAGACAAGAGAGCCGTGTCCCTGGGGCGCGGCTCTTTTCTTTTGTGCGGACATCCTTGTTGGGTTTGTCGCCCTGCCTTGCGAATGTTCCGCGCCCGAAAAGCGTTCACTAAATATACACGCAAAACGGGCATGATTGCCAAAGTCACTCCCCGCCTTGGTCCATAATTCGCCATATTCGAGCCGTATCTGGAGAGTGAGCAGACCCGCATTCCGACCAAATGGAATCGCTGGGGGGTAATAACGAGGTATTGTGATGCGTGTTATTTTCGGACTTGTCCTGTTAGCGGGCCTCGCCCTTGCAGGTGGCGCCGTCTACATGGCGAAGAATTACATCTCTGGATATCAGCAAGCGCTGGCCAAAGAACGTGCCGCACGGGAGCAGATGGTGAAAACCGTACCTGTTTACGTGGCAGAGCGCACGCTGGCCTATGGCGAACCACTAACACTGGAAGATGTGCGTGAAGTGTTCTGGCCGGAGAACGCAATTCCGGAAGGCGTCTTCGCCTCCGTAGAAGAGCTGTTCCCCCGCGGTGAAGAAGTGCCGCGCGTTGTGCTGCGGGCAATGGAAAAAGACGAAGCGATCTTGTCGATCAAGGTGACCGAACCTGGCGAAGATGCCGGGATCACCTCACGGCTGGAACGCGGCATGCGTGCCTTTGCGCTGAATGTAGACGTGTCTTCGGGCGTGTCAGGCTTCCTGCGTCCGGGTGACCGCGTGGATGTGTACTGGACCGGCAAAGTGAATTCCGGGCCCAGCAATCAACAGCGCACGGATGTAACCAAACTGATCGAAGCCGGTGTGAAACTGATTGCTGTCGACCAAAACGCCACCAGCGATTTGAGCAGCACAATCGTCGCCCGCACCGTGACAGTCTCTGCAAGTCCGCAACAAGTCGCCTCCCTCGCGCAAGCGCAATCGACAGGTCGCCTGTCGCTCAGCCTTGTGGGTTCTGGTGATGATGTGGTGGCAGAAGCTATTGAAGTTGACCAATACCGCCTTCTGGGTCTGACCCGTGAAGTGGAACAAGTGGTTGAAAAGAAAGAGGTGAAGAAGGTCTGCTATGCACGCGAACGTCGCGGTGCAGAAGTTGTCATCACCGACCGCGTGATCTCCTGCCCCGAAGAAGGCTAAAACCAGATCACATAGGCTGTTTCGCGGGCGCTCCGATCGGGGCGCCCGTTTTCGTTGGCGCGATAAAACACGCGAACATGGTTAACCCTCAGAACCAGTCTTCGGCATTTTTCGAGATTGTCTCGAAAACCCTAGATTTGGAGTTTTTTAGCCCCAATCTCGCCCAGATTGCCCGTCAAACATTTCTTAGCGGGATACGTGTGCCTGACCAGAAGGGGCAGGTGCTGGAAAGCGCGGACGACAGCGGGAAGCGAATTAACGCAACCTAAAACTCGATCTGCTAGTCCCACGATAAAAAAGGACAAGTTGGCAATGAGCAGCATGATGCCACAACCTGAGATGGCCCCGATCCTCGCCTGTACGGTGAGCCGGGACGTGCAGAATTTCGATCTGCTGATCGAAGACATGGAAACCGCTCTGGGCGAAGCCTGGGGCGATCTGGGTTTTGCCGAAGCTCTGGCCTTTTTTGGTCAGCCTGAGGCGGAAGCCCTGGAATTCATTGCGCTCGCCATTGATGCTGAAGACGAGGACAACCTCGTCATGCTCAGCGAGATTATCAATCAGGCTATTGCGAGAGACATCTCTGTGATCCTGATTGCCGAGGACGTCACACCGCCGACACTGCACGCACTGATGCGTCAGTCGAACGGCGAGTTCGTCCCCTACCCGCTGCCGGAAAACGAACTGCACGAAGCGATCGGACGGATCCGAGACAAGCGCAACCCGGCCATCGTCGAGGAAACAACACCACAAGGCAAACGCCTGAAAACCGGCGAAGACAAGCAAGGTGCTATTCTTGCGGTGCACGGCGTCGCTGGCGGTGTTGGTGCGACAACTCTGTTGGTTAACCTGGCTTGGGAACTGGCCACGGTCACCAAAGAAGACGCGCCAAGCGTGTGCATTCTGGATTTCGATATGCAGTTTGGCACAGTGTCCACCTTCCTGGATTTGCCACGCCGCGAGGCGGTGTATGAGCTGCTGTCTGAAACTGAAACCATGGACAGCGATATCTTTGGTCAGGCTCTGCAAACCTTCAATGAAAAGCTCAGCGTTCTGACCTCCCCGGCAGAAATGCTGCCGCTGGACATGCTGACGCCAGACGACATTGCGCGAGTGATTTCCATGGCGCGTTCGCACTTTGACTATGTGCTGATTGATATGCCCTCAACGGTGGTGCATTGGACCGAAACCGTGCTGAACGAAGCACATGTGTATTTCGTCCCTCTCGAACTGGACATGCGCTGCGCCCAGAATGCTTTGCGCTTCAAGCGTGCGTTGCAGGCCGAAGAACTGCCGATTGAAAAGCTGCGCTATGCGATGAACCGGTCGCCGAAATTTACCGACTTGTCCGGCAAAAGCCGCGTGAAGCGCATGGCGGAAAGCCTTGATATTTCTATTGATCTTTTGCTGCCCGATGGCGGCAAACAAGTTATGCAAGCTGGTGACCATGGTCTTCCGCTGGCGAGTTCTGCCGCAAAGAACCCGCTGCGCAAGGAAATCGCAAAACTGGCCCAACAAATTCACGAACTTCAGGAAGAAGCCGCCAAGGCTGCCTGACCTGAGAAAGGGACGCGGACATGTTTTCCAAGTACAAAAAGCCCTCGAACGGAAACCCGGCGCCTCCTCCGGCGCCGTCAGCGGATTCCGCAGGCATTTCGCTTGAGATTCCGGACAAAGCCGCCCCGGAAAAGACCGCACCGGTTACGATGCGCAAGCCCGCTCCGAAGCAGGATGCGCAGGCCGCACCGCAAGACAAAGACCGCAAGCGCAAAGAGCGTATGGGCGAGATCAAGCTGGAGCTGCATCGCGCCCTGCTTGATAACCTGAACCTCGCGGCTCTTGAAAGCGCGACCGAAACCGACCTGCGCTCTGAGATCAACGCGATCACGGGTGAAGTGTTGGAAGAGAAAGCCATCGTGCTGAACCGCGAGGATCGCACGACGCTGAATCAGGAACTGTTTGACGAAGTCACCGGCCTCGGTCCACTAGAAACGCAGCTGAAAGACGACAGCGTGAACGATATTCTGGTCACCCGCCCG
>CAZDXI010000221.1:0-5140 GCA_964509095.1 uncultured Rhodobacterales bacterium | reverse complement strand
CGGTCAGTCCGGATCGGGACGGTTTGGTCAGCCGCGTGTGGCCGCAAGGGGTGGCCCGCGTACGGCAAGGGCGCGGTGACCTTGGGGACCGTATGGCGCGGGCAATGCGAAAAGCACCAAAGGGGCGCGTCTGTGTGATTGGAGCGGACATTCCCGGGATTGGGCGCACGCAGGTCGCCCGTGCGTTCCAGGCTTTGGGCCGCACGGACGCGGTCTTTGGTCCGGCGATGGATGGTGGGTATTGGTTGGTCGGGCTGGGACCCGTCCGAGCGATGCCGCCGGGGCTGTTTAACAGAGTTCGATGGAGCACGGAGCACGCGCTCACTGATACCGTGGCTACGTTGACCATGCACCGGGTGGCCTATGTGGATCGCCTGCAGGACGTGGATACGGTTGCGGATTTGACCATGACCTCTCTCGCGGGTCGTGATAGCCGTTAGGCATGAGCAGAATTCCAAGTAAAGAAGAGGTTCTCGACTGGATTGCCGAGAACCCGACGCAGACCTCCAAGCGAGACATCGCCAAAGCCTTTGGGATCAAAGGCGCGGATCGGATTGATCTGAAGCGCGTGCTGAAAGAGCTGGAGGCCGAAGGGCATCTGGAAAAGCGCAAAAAGACCTATCGCGACCCAGACCGTTTGCCGCCAGTCAGCGTGCTGGAAGTGGCTGAACCCAGCGTGGATGGCGACCTGTTTGCCAAACCGTTGGAGTGGCATGGCGAAGGGCCAGAGCCGATTGTGATCGTGATCCCACGTGCGTCTGATCCGGCGCTGGGCGAGGGGGATCGCATTCTTGCGCGGCTGACGGCAGTCACCGGCGGGGATGTGAACTACGAAGCGCGGTTGATCCGCAGAATAGGCTCTAACCCGCGGCGGATCCTCGGTGTGTTTCGCAAGAAAAGCGAAGGCGGGCGGATTTTGCCGGTGGACAAGGGGTCCGATCTGGAGTGGCAGGTTCCCGAAGGGGCCACGCATGGCGCGAAGGACGGAGAGCTTGTTGAAGCTGAACAGTCAGGACCAAAGGGGCGCATGGGCCTGCCGCGCGCGCGTATTGTGGTACGGCTGGGCGATCCGACAGAGCCGCGCGCGGTGACGCTGATTGCCATACACCAGCACCGCATACCGGATGATTTCACGGATGAGGTCATCGCCGAAGCGGATGCAGCCAAACCGTTGGGCCTGAAAGGGCGTGAAGATTTGCGCGAGATGCCGTTGATCACCATCGATCCGGCAGATGCACGGGATCATGATGATGCCTGCTGCGTGTTCCCGGATACAGACCCTAAAAACGAAGGTGGGCATATCCTTTGGGTCGCGATTGCGGATGTCGCGGCCTATGTCACACCGGGATCGTCATTGGATTTGGAGGCGCGCAAGCGGGGGAACTCCAGCTATTTCCCGGACCGAGTTGTGCCGATGTTGCCAGACCGGCTGTCAGGAGATCTGTGTTCCTTGCACGAAGGGGTGCCTCGCGCCTGTGTTGCTGTGGAGATGGTGCTTGATTCCAAGGGCGAGAAGCTGCGCCATCGGTTTGTGCGTGGGATGATGCGTTCACCCGCTTCGCTGCATTATGAAGAGGTGCAGGCGGCAGTAGATGGTACGCCAAACGCGCGAACAGAAGACCTGTTAGAGCCTGTTTTGCGGCCGCTTTATGCCGCTTACGAAGCGTTGGTAAAAGCGCGTGCATCCCGTCAACCTCTGGATTTGGATCTGCCGGAACGTCGGGTGGAACTGGGCGATGACGGTAAAGTAACGTCGGTGGCGTTCAAAGATCGGCTCGACGCGCACCGCATGATCGAAGAATTCATGGTCCTGGCCAATGTCGCGGCGGCGGAGACTCTGATTGCCAAAAAGTCGCCGTTGCTGTTCCGCGTGCATGAAGAACCGCCGCCCGAAAAGCTGGAAACCCTGCGCGATACAGCCGAAGCGGCTGGCCTGACGCTGGCCAAGGGGCAAGTGTTGAAGACTGCGCATTTGAACAATTTGCTGCATCAAGCGGCAGGCAAGGATGAGGCGGAGTTGATCAACATCGCCACGCTACGGTCGATGACGCAGGCTTACTACAGTCCTTCAAACTTTGGGCATTTCGGCTTGGCGTTAAAGTCATACGCGCACTTCACATCCCCGATCCGGCGGTATTCGGATTTGATCGTACACCGTGCTCTGATCGCGGCGCACGGGTGGGGTGACGATGGGCTGTCTGACTTCGATGTGGACCGGTTGGAATCAACGGCGACCCATATTTCGGAAACAGAACGCCGGTCTATGATGGCGGAACGCGACACGACGGATCGCTATTTAGCGTCCTTCCTGTCGGAACGCGTGGGCAATGAGTTTGGGGGCCGGATTAGCGGAATCGCCCGGTTTGGGGTCTTTGTGAAGCTGGATGAGACGGGGGCCGACGGCTTGATCCCAATGCGCAATCTGGGACGCGAGTACTTCCATTTCGACCGCGATGCCGGGACCTTGATGGGGGCCGACACAGGCACCGTGATTGCATTGGGTCAACGTGTGCTTGTGCGCTTGACGGAAGCTGCACCGGTCACTGGGGGGTTGGCGCTGGAACTGCTGGAACTTGAGGATGCGAAGCTTCCATCGGGACGCGGACCTTCAAAAGGGCGCGGTAAACCAGCCAAACGCAAAGTGACTAAGGCCAAAGGTAAGGCGGCAAAGACCAAGCGCAAAGTGACACGAAAGCGTCGTCAGAGGTGATACCGCAATCCGTGGGCGATCAATTGTCCATGTCGAACGGGGTCGATCTCTGAAACATCATTGAACAGGATCGCGCGGTTGCCGTCGATCCGATCAAGGCCGGGGAACGCATCTGCGTAACTGGAAATGATGTTGGTCTGACAATGGGCGTACAGAGCAAAACCGCCAGATTTCGGCGCGCCAATCCGCAAGGTAGAGCCTGATTTCGTCTCTGGCGTCGTGAAGGCGGGTTGGCCCCATTTCAGGCATTCTTCGACCCGACCAACCTCGGGCAGGCGAGCCGCAGTTTTAAGGATCAGGTCGCGCAGGGCCCACAAACCGTCTTGTGCCTCGGTTGGCGCGTCTTCGATGGCGCGTGCGATGTGTTTTGGCGGAGCGATACAGGTCATGACGTCACCATAGCGGCATCCACTCGATCGATATAGTCTGACAAAACGGTGTCTCCGGCTATACGACGAGACAGGGGTGTGGCGACGGGCGTACCCCGCATGCCAGCCAGAACTGGAGCGACTGAGTAATCGGCGAGTGTTGGCGTATCCGCGAAGAGGAACACGGTCTTGGACAGCCGCGTCTTGATTGCGAGAAGATCTTCTTCGGTGCGCGCCATACGTTCATCCCATGTCATGCGCCCCAAGCCTTGTGCATTGAGACCCTGCATGAGCTTGCGACGTAGCCCGCTTGTGATGAGGCCGCGTACAGCCTTGGGGATTTCTCGGAAATAACGATCCCGGATGGTGGGCCAGACCTCGTCTCGTTCCCAGCGGTCGAGGACTTGCACGAAATACATGTGTTCTTCGGCCATGCGGATGAACGTGTGGGTTGCTGATCGATCCAAGTCGGACAGGCCGGGCATGAAGTCCACGCCTTGGCGTTCCAGATACGCCCGGATGTTGTTGCTGTCGTGAACCAGCCCTTCGTTTGTGCGCAGCACAGGCAATTTTGCGTGGGGCATTCTGCGTGGGTCGTTGCTGTCCTCACGCTTCCAAGACAGGCCGGACGCGTTCAACAGGTACATCGCTTTGACGCAAAACGGGCTGACGCTGGGTTGTCCATAGCCTTCGGGGAAAGTGATCAGGGTGAGCATGGGTCCGTCCTTTGTCGTTTCGTCATTTCTATGCGACACTCTTGTCAGAAACTGTCAGGAGGGGCGCAGATGTCAAAAACGGCGCGTTTGTTTCAGTTGATGACCGCGTTGCGCAGTTTGCCTGCGCCCGTGACAGCAGAGGTGCTTTCGCAGGAATTGAACGTGTCCATGCGTACGATTTACCGCGACGTTGATGAGTTGCGCGGATTGGGCGCCGTGATCGATGGGGAGGCTGGATTTGGTTTCACGCTGATTGAAGACGCCAGCTTGCCGCCGCTTGGGTTTGAGGACGATGAATTGGAGGCCTTGGTTCTGGGCCTGCGCGACGTAGCGGTGATTGGGGATCCGGCACTGGCAAAGGCAGCGCGATCTGCATTGGCGAAGATCACGTCACGTGTTCCGCAGAAGCAGGCGCATCGATTGGAACATGCGGTTCTCGATGCGCGGCGCTGGGTGTCGCCGCCGAAACCCAGCATTAATGTTGCAAGCTTGCGGGAAGCAACGTGGGCCGAGCACGCAGTCGAATTTGAGTATGAAGATGCGCAGGCGGTACGGACGAAAAGGCGCGTTTGGCCTCTGGGAATTGTATATCTGGAGGCATCTAGCGTGTTGTTGGCTTGGTGCTTGCTGCGACAAGATTACCGGAGTTTCCGGTTGGACCGGATGTCGGACCTGAACGTGACATCGGAGAGCTTTCGACCCAGACGCGTGTCGATGTTGCGGGATCACATTGATAGGTTGCGCAAAGAGGCGCCGTTGGTCGCAGCGGGTTGATTGACCCTATTTTCCCGTCTGGATTGTCGTTATCGTGTCATCAAAACAAGAAATGAGTCGAGCATGCGGTGGATAGGCGTCTTTTCAATAGGACTGTTATGGCTATGCGGTACTCCGTCCTTGGCGGAGGCTCCGCCGAATTCACTGCGTCCTCCTGGTAAGCTGGCGATGACGGTCGCGTTTACAGCGGCCACAACCCTTGTGCGACCAAGGGCGCGACCGGAGCAGGCGACGGTGCCAGTGGAACAAGCTGGGGGCATGGATTTTGCGGACTGGCGTCGTGAATTCCGCACGCGGGCGCTCGAGGATGGGATTTCCCCATCTGTTTTTGACCGGGTGATGGCCGGTGTGACCCCGGACCCGGATGTGATCCGTCGGGACCGTAACCAGTCAGAGTTTACCAAGACGATCTGGGACTACCTGTCCACGGCAGTGAGTGACACGCGCATCGCAAATGGCAAGGCGGCTTTGGCGAAACACCGCAGCACCTTGCGCCGGATTGAGACGCAGTATGGCGTGGATCACCAGATCGTTGTCGCGATTTGGGGGCTGGAGAGTGCGTTCGGCGCGTT